>NZ_CP012070.1:320479-640958 GCF_001189535.1 Arsenicicoccus sp. oral taxon 190 | reverse complement strand
GCTGGTGCTCCTCGTCCTCGGGCGTGCGATCGCGTATGGCGTCATCCGCTGGGCCCGCCAGACGGGTCGCGTCGGTCACCGCGCGCTCATCCTCGGCGCCGGCGTGGTCGGCCACGAGATCGCCCACCTGCTGCAGGAGCACCCGCAGTACGGCCTGCGCCCCTACTGCTTCCTGGACTCCGACCCCAAGGTCGCCGAGTCCATCGACGGGCTCCCCACGCTCGGTGACCCCACCATGCTCGAGCACACGCTGGCCGAGCACCGCATCCACGTCGTCATCGTGGCCTTCTCCGCGATGAAGGAGTCGGAGATGGTGCCCCTCATCCGCACCTGCGACCGGCTGGAGGCGGAGCTCTTCGTCGTGCCGCGTCTCTACGAGCTGCACCACCTCGAGGGCGACATGGACACGGTGTGGGGCATCCCGCTGGTCCGGCTGCGCCGGGCTGCCTACCGCTCCCCGATGTGGCGCGTGAAGCGGCTCGCCGACATCGTGATGTCCGGGCTCGCGGTGCTGGTCCTGTCGCCCGTCATGGCGCTCGTCGCCCTGGGCGCACGGCTCGACGGTGGCCCCGGCATCATCTTCCGGCAGGAGCGCGTCGGGGTGGACGGCCGACCGGTGACCGTCATGAAGTTCCGCTCGATGCGACCCGTGAACGAGACCGAGTCCCAGACCAACTGGAACATCGCCAAGGACAACCGGCTGAGCAGGTTCGGCAAGTTCATCCGCAAGACCTCGCTCGACGAGCTGCCGCAGCTGATCAACATCCTGCGCGGGGACATGAGCGTGGTCGGCCCTCGGCCGGAGCGGCCCTACTTCGTCAGCCAGTTCCAGGAGATGTACCCGTCCTACGGCGCCCGGCACCGCGTGCCCTGCGGCCTCACGGGGTGGGCCGCCGTCAACGGGCTCCGCGGCGACACCTCGATCGCCGAGCGCGCCAGGTTCGACAACTACTACATCCAGAACTGGTCGCTCTGGCTCGACATCAAGATCATCCTGCGGACGATCGGCTCGGTCGTCACCGGTGCGGGTGGCTGACCAGCCCAGGAGCCGGGTGACAGTCGTGGACAGCGCCGGCCCCTCGACCCCCGCGCCGCGACGGCGACTGAGCCTGCTCGACCTGCGGGCCCGGCTCGCCGGCTCGCGACGCAACGGGTTGATGTTCGCCGACACCGCGATCAACGCCCTCACCGGGGTGTTCCTGGTGGCGGGGGCGGCCCGTCACCTGGATCCACGTCAGCTGGCGGCATTCTCGCTGGCCCAGCTCATGGTCACGACCATGATCGGGATCCTCCGCAGCGCGGTCTACGGCCCGGCCATGGCTGCCCAGCGCGCGACGGGCCGTGCCGTGGTGCCCGCGGACTGGGCCCTGGCCATCTCCGCGCCGACGGGGGTCGTGCTGAGCGCAGGCCTGGTCCTGCTCGTGCCCGGGCTGGGCGCGGACCGGCTGCGCGCCTTCTTGCTCATGGCGGTCGTGGCGGCGGTGGTGCTGGCCCAGGACGGGCTGCGGTCGGCGCTGCTGTCCCGCGAGCTGCCGGCCTGGGCCCTCGTCGCCGACGCGCTCACCTTCGTGGCCCTGCTGGCCCCCATCGTCCTGGGTGTCATGCCGGGGTCTGCCATCGGCGTGCTCGTGGTGTGGGCCGCCACCGTGGGCCTGGGGCTGCTCGTGTCGGTCGTGGGCCTGGTGCGCAGCCGACACGCCAACCACGTGCGACAGTCCCTGAGGTCGGCGTGGACGTTGGGGCGATGGGCGACCCTGGACGCCGTCTTCGCAGCCATCGCGTACCTCCTGCCCATGTTCATGGCGACGCTGTACGTCGGGAACTCGGCCGCAGGCACCTACCGCGTGCTCCAGACGGCGTTGGGTCCGCTCAACATCATCCAGACGACGGTCGTGACCGTCTTCGGGCTGGACGCCTGGCAGACGGCGACGCTGGAAGGGCTTCGCGCCCTCAAGCGCAAGGTCAACGTGCTGTTCGGCGGGCTGTTCGGTCTGGCAACCGCGTGCGCGGCCGTCGGCCTGCCCGTGATGATCGCCATCACCCATCTCTCCGACAGCCACCTCTCGCGCATCGCGTTGATCGTCGCCGCCCACGGGGTCATGACCGCGACGACGACGCCTTTCCTGGCGGCGTCTCTCGCCCTCGGCTACCAGAAGTTCGGGGCGATCATCCGGTTCGTCGTGCTGATCGCGTGCGTCGGCGTCAGCCTGCCGGTGGCGGGTGCGCGATGGGTCCCCTGGCACGACCCGATCGGTACCGCGATGCTCTTGTCCTCCGGCTTCACGCTGGCCGGCTGGATGATCTCCTATGCCGCGGCCTCCCGGCGAGAGGAGGCGCTGCTGGCGGGCGACGACCGCCGTCCCGTCGGGGCGGGGGGTCGCAAGCTGCAGGGCTACCGAGGGCGGCATCGTTCGTCCGGCAGACTTGACCCGTGACCTTGCCCCTCGCCGTGGCCCTGGTGCTTGCCGCGCTGGCGGGTGCGCTGGTGCGATCCCGCCCCACCGCGCTGCCCGGCCTGCTGTGCGGCGGGATCCTCCTGCTCGTGGCGGCAGCGAGCCCCCACGTGTGGAACTGGGCCAGGGTGCGCAACGGGTCCGGCCTCCCGACCGACTACATCGCTGACGTGTCGCTGGACTCCGAGGCGGCACAGGCGTTCCTCTTCGCGGCGGTCGGGTGCTTCCTGGGCGGTGTCCTGGTCGGCGTGTTCGTGCCGCCTGGGCCCAAGGTGGCGCCCCTGGGCGCCGACCGGGTCGCGCGCCTGGTGCGATGGGCGTCCGTGGTGCTGCTGGTGATGTGGTGCCTGGGGGCGGGCCCCAGCCTGTGGTACCGAGCGGTGTATCTCGAGAGCGACGGCATCAAGGCCTTCACCAACATCTCCAGCCTGCTCGGTCCGCTGGTGGGCGTGGCGGGTCTGGCCACCGCTCGTCAGGCCCCCACCCGACGCGACCGCCTCATGGCCTACGCCCTGGCGGGGGTGTGGTTCATCCTCACCTCCTCGCTGGGCTCCCGGGTGTCGCTGCTCTTTCCCGTCCTGGGCTTCGGACTCTTCCTGCAGTGGGTCCTCGGCCGGCGCTCGTGGCGGTGGGGGATCGTCGCGGCTGCTCTGACCTACCCGTTCATCTACGTCTGCCTGGCGGACTTCGCCCTGACCCTCCTGGTCAGGTCAACCCCTCACGGTCTCAGCATGTACCTGACCAACCTGAGCTCCCCGCAGGTGCCCCAGCTGGGTGATCCGGCCGGATGGGTCGCCCCGGTCCAGTGGCTGGGGTCCTCGATCTCGGCCTCCACGGTGATCACGGAGTTCTCGGTGGCCTACAACCCCGGCGCGGAGGTGCTGCTCGTCAACGCCAACCCGATGCCCTCCGGGCTCGCGTCCGCGGTGGATCCCTTCTCCGCCGAGCGGTTCTGGCCCTACGAGTGGATCCCGCTGTCGTTCGCCGGCGAGTGGTACGGCGCGCTGGGACCGATGGCCCAGGTGCTCCTCTTCGCCGGCATCACCGGGTATGCCGGGGCGGCGACCGAGGTCTTCCGGCGGCGGGGACTGCCGATCGGCACAGCCATGGTCCTGGCGCTGGTGCTGCTGTCCATGCTGATCTCGATCCAGTACCCGTCCAGGATGTTCTGGAGATTGATCAGCATGATCGTGCTGCTGCCGTTCGGGGCGCCCGTCCTGACCGCCCTGCTTCGCAGCGTCCCTACCAGGAGTGTGTATGCGTCTGTTGTCCGATGAGCGCGTCCGTCGCTGGCTCCTGCCGGTGCTGGCGGCGCTGGCGTGCGCCGTGCTGGGTGGCCTGCTCGGAGCCGTCGCCGTCCGCGGTGAACCCGCTGTCTACACGGCCTCCGGGAGCGTCCTGCTCACCCCGGGCGAGACGTCGGTCGGCAGCGATGCCATGGCGAACTCGACCTACATGCAGAGCCAGGTCCAGACGTATGCCGAGATGGTGGGGACCCCGCTCGTCCTCGGACGTGTCGTGAAGGAGCTGGGCCTGTCCGAGAGCGCGAGCCAGCTGAGCGGGCGGGTGTCCGGCAAGGCGACGCTCAACACGGCCATCATCGACGTCTCCGCGCGCGCGGCCTCTCCCGAGGAGGCCGTGAAGATCTCCGACGGTGCGCAGCGATCCCTGATCGCGACGGTGGAGGCGATCTCCCCGAAGTCCTCGAGGGGCGGAGCCCCGCTCGTCGAGGCCCGTGTCCTCCGCGCAGCGTCGGCGCCAGCGGGCCCGACGTCGCCCAAGCGGTCGGTCTGGGTCCTGATGGGAGCCGCCGTCGGCGCGGGCCTGGGCTGGCTGGTGGGCAGCCTGGCGAGCAGGCTGCGGGAGCGGGCTCGCCGCACCGCGCGCCACCACATGATCCCCGAGAACGACAAGGCGGACGATGCTGTGGTCGCGGTCGGGCGTCGGGGCCCTCGCGCCGCGGCCTACCGCGCTCTGGTCGCCCCGCTGCTCGGTGGGGCGCCCACGGACGAGGCGCGCACCGTCGTGGTGCTGGGGGACGACCGCGACCAACGCCATGGCGTCAACATCTCGCTGGTGCTCGCCGAGACCGGGCACCGCGTGGTCGCGCTCCTGCAGCGAACGGTTTCCGACGACCTTCCGGTGGTCACGTGGCGCGAGCTGATGACCGAGCAGCGACCGCCGTCGGAGGCCTCCCGCAACGCCCCGGTGTGGGTCGTCGACTGGGACGGTCTGGTCGCCCACGAGGTGCTGAGCCGACTCAAGCAGCGGTTTCCGCACGAGCCCGGCCGCCCCCTGATGGTCCTGGCCGCCTGCGGCTCTCTCGACGACACCCTCGGCAGCAGCTCGTGGATCGCGGAGGGAGGCACCGTGATCGCGACCGACGAGAAGGAGGGGCGGTTGGCGAGCAACCTCCTCGGGCCGGAGGATCTCGGTCGACTCGTCGTCCTCGGGGACGGCTGAGGGCTCATCGCTCTGCTGGCTCAGCCCCGCGAGGTCGCCCTCTCGGGCCAGGGGACCTCGTAGGCCCGAGCGGCTCGCCGGGTACGACCGATGTGGTTGACGACGAGCCCGACCCCCGGAGCCCCCGCGTCGACCAGACGCGCGACGGCGTCCTGGACGTCCTTCAGTCGAGCACGACGGGCGTCCACGACGAGGACCACCGCGTCGACGTCGGTCACGAGGGACTGAGCCAGCGCGGACGCGGATGCGGACGGCGCGTCCACCACCAGGGTGCGGGCCGGTGCCCGGCCGGCGATCACGGCGCGCTCGTCGGCCCCGCCCACCCCGCCGGACAGCTCGAGCAGGTGAGCGTCGTCGCCATCGTCCAGCCGGTCCGCGAGGAGCCACCGCGCGACGGTGCTTGAGCCTGACCCAGGCCGCACGGGTAGCACCAGCAGCACCGGCCGGGCTCCGTCACGCAGGCGGCCGGCCAGCAACGACCTGGCCTCCTGGAGCTGGCGATCAGCGCAGGACGTCCCTGGGGCAGCCCCGTCCAGCTCCGGCAGGTGAGGGAGAGCGGTCAGGACCGGAGCCCCGACGACATCCCTGAGCTGGCCGGCTGAGTAGACGCGCGGCCGCAGCAGGGTGCCCAGCAGGAGGACCCCGACCATCCCGATCAGGCCCAGCCCTGCCCCCAGGGCGATGTGGGCCGCGGCTCCGAGTCCGTCCTCGGCGACCGGGGTGCTCGGGGGGCTGATGGGCACCAGTCGGATGAACCCGCCGGGGGAGACCGCAAGCTTCTCCACCTCTGCGACCTTGGTCGTGAGCTGACGGGCCCAGGCATCGGCGAGTCGCCGCGCCTGCTCCTGGTCGGAGGAGACGGCGTGGATCACGATGTCGCTGGTGCCGGTGGGCGCGGTGAAGGACATGGACCGGAGCAGGTCGTCGTTGCTGCGGGACGTGCGCAGCTGACCGCGCACCTTGGCCGCGATCTCGTCGCTGCCGGCGAGGTCCTTGTAGGACAGGACCCGCCCCTGGAGCACGTCCGCGCTGGGCGGCTGGGCCGTGCTGGAGGTCGCCACGAAGCGCACGGAGGTCCGGACGTCGGAGGCATAGGTGGTGGCGTGCAGGGAGTGGGTCAGCCAGCCGAGAGCGGCTCCCAGCGCCGCCGACAGGAGCAACCAGCCGAGGTTGCGGCGCAGGGCCTCACGGGCGATCCCGGGGGCGAAGCGGTGGTCGACGTACTGCACCTCAGGCATGTCGTCTCCTTCGGGTGCCCTCTACGGGCCTCGGACGGGTGGTGGCCGGGCCACGGGGTGAGCGGGCCGACACGGACCAGATGGCGACGGCTGCGACCGCGAAGATCGAGACGGCCTGCAGCAGCGATCCCCGGATCAGCAGCAGCGAGTAGAACGGGAAGACGCACCCGGCCAGGGAGGGGGCGCTCTGATGCAGGAGCTCGAGGTGGTGTCGCCGATCGAGGACGCGAGCCAGGAGTCCCACCAGGAAGAAGCCGACGAGGACGCCCGCGATCCCGAAGTTGACGTAGAACTCCGACCAGAGCGGCGCGGACAGGTTCTTGAACCCGTAGGACTTGTACTGAGCGAGCAGGATGCCGGTGTCGAAGGGTTTGTCGGGCCACGCGGTCCGTGGCACCCAGAACAGCAGGACTCCGGCCAGCTGCCGACCGAACGAGACGCCCTCGTGAGCCACGAGGTCGACGGTGTTGACGATCTGCGCGAACGCATCGAAGTCGCCCGACTGCAGCGCGCCCACCGCGCTGCCGGAGTCGCCGCCGGGGGTGGATCCCCGGAAGGTGTTGAGAAGTGGAAAGACGACGATCAGACCCGCCAGGGCGGCGACCGCGACGGCGCGGAAGCGACGCTGGGTCGCGTAGCCGCCCACCGCCGCGAGCACACCCAGCACGACGGTCCCGACCATGAATCGCGGGCTGCTCAGAGGGTTGTTGAGGTAGGCGAGGGCCACCCCCGTGATCCACGCCAACACGAGCCACCGCCGCCGGTCGTGACCGCGCGACAGGCGGTAGATCTGCAGCTGAGCGATCAGCGCCACGAGCATCCCCATGCTGGCCCAACCACCGATGAGTGCCCCGACCACGGTGTTGGGGAACGCCTGCTCCTGCACGGCACCGAAGGCGTAGCGGTTGAGGAAGAGGCTTCCCGGGCCGACCTTCCAGACGTAGACGATGCTCATGATGAAGGCAAAGGCGCTCAGCGCGATGGTGCGGTGATGGCTGACGTCGGGCAGGGTGGTCCGTGCCGACAACGGGATCTTGCGGCCAACGGCACTTCCCGCGAGCGCTCCGAGAATTCCCACGAAGACGACGCCCCAAGCCGTCGAGAAATAGTGTGGGTCCAACCTCGGGGTGGTACCGATCTCGTCACCCAGTCGCTGCTGCACGAATGGTGCGCAGCCCATGAATACATAGGTGAAGAGCCAGAGCACCATCTCGTACAGATGTCGCGACGCGGATGCGACGATCCAGGCATATCGCGCTCCGGCGATGAGCATCACCCCGACGGCAGCCCAGGGGATCTCGGCGCGAAGGGGACTCTGGGTGGCGCCGATGAGGAGCGCCGGGACCACCGCGCACAGCAGCGCGGCCATCAGCCCTCCCAACCCCAGCGCGAGTCGCGACCCCTGCTCCACTCATACCCCCATCGTTGCGGAAGGAATGTCCGCCCGCCGCCTGGAAGTATGAATGACGGGCGCCGGGCAGGGGAAATGCTGAAACCATTTTGCCGGCTATCGGCCCGCCATTCACTCTCACGCCGTGAAGCGCCGCCAAAAGGTTGCTCAACGCATGCGTCCGACTACCTTGGGTGACCTTTCCGATTCGGTGGGTGTGCGAGCCCCGGAGGTGCTCAAATGATGCGGGATCTCGCCTCTAGGCTGGGTCCCGCATCAGGTGGGCCCGCGCTCGAGCAGGCCCTTGTCTGCCGAGTTGCGAGGAGAGACCCGTGCCCGTCCGACGTCGCTTGTCGACCTTCACCGGGTTCGGTTACGACAAGGGGAGGCCGCTGCCGGTCTGCGCCGCCTGGGTGGTCGTCGAGCCCCTGCTGCGGTCGGTGCTCGTCCCGAGCTCGCTCCGGGTCCGGGTGCTGCGAGCCTTCGGCGCCGAGATCGGGACCGGGGTGCTGCTGCGCCACGACGTCCGCATCCACTGGCCGTGGAAGCTCCGCGTCGGCAACGACTGCTGGGTCGGGGTGGGGGCCTGGCTCCTCAACCTCGAGCCGATCACGATCGGCGACGACGTCTGCATCTCCCAGGGCGTCCTGCTGTGCACCGGCAGCCACCAGGCCGACAACCCTGCCTTCGAGTTCGACAACGCGCCGATCGAGGTCCAGGACGGCGCCTGGATCGCGGCCCGCGCCACCGTCCTGCGGGGCGTCACGATCGGACGGGACGCCGTCGTGGGGGCTACCGCGCTCGTGGTCAGGGACGTCGAGCCGGGAGCGCGCGTGCTGGCTCCCCGCGCGGAGGTGCGGTCGGCGTGAGGGTGCTCCAAGTCGTCTCCCTCGTCAGCCCCCAGGGCGAGTATGGCGGACCAACCCGGGTGGCCCTCGCCCAGTGCCGGGCCCTGCGCGACGCCGGGCACGACGTGGTCCTGGCGGCGGGCAGCTGGGGCTACGACCCGGTGCCGAGCGAGGTGGAAGGCGTCCGGGTCAGGCTCTTCCGCGCGGTCGCGCCGGTGCCGGGCAGCTTCCACGGCCTCGCCAGCCCAGGGCTGGTGTCCTTCGTCGCCCGCGCGGGCGCCACGGCCGACGCCGTCCACGTCCACCTCGCCCGTGACCTCGTCACGCTCCCGGCCGCGCTGGCGACGCTCGTGCGACGGCGGCCCTACGTCCTGCAGACCCACGGGATGGTCATCCCCTCGACCAACCCGCTGGCCGGTCCCCTGGACCTGACCATGACCCGGCGGGTGCTTCGAGGGGCGGGACGCGTCTTCTACCTGACCGATGCCGAGCGCGACGGCCTGCAGCAGGTCGCCGCCCCGCTGCGGCTCGAGCAGCTCCGCAACGGCATCGACCTGCCGCCGGCGACCCCGCTGCCGTCCGAGACCGGCGCCGCGCCCCAGGTGCTCTTCCTCGCCCGGGTGCAGACCCGCAAGCGGCCCCTCGACTTCGTGGAGATGGCGGTGCGCCTGGCGCCGCGCCACCCTGGCGTGAGGTTCCGCATGGTCGGCCCCGACGAGGGGCTCGGCGACGAGGTCAGGGCCGCCATGGCCCGCAGCGGTCTCGGGGACCAGCTCGTCTGGGACGGCCCGCTCCCGCCGGACCGGACCGCCGCCGCCATGCGTGCCGCCGACATCTATGTCCTGCCGTCCGTGGACGAGCCCTACCCGATGTCGGTGCTGGAGGCGATGTCCCTGGGTCGTCCTGTGGTGGTGACCGACTCGTGCGGGCTGGCTCCGATCATCGCGCGCCGGGCCGCCGGCGACGTGGCGCCCGAGGGCCCCGCGGGGGTGGCCCAGGCGGTGGACCGGCTCCTGTCCGACCCTGCGCTGCGAGAGCTGGCCGGCGCCCATGCTCGCGAGGCCATCCGTGACGAGCTCGGCATGGAGTCCGTCGTCGCGCAGCTCGAGCGCTCCTACCTCGACCTCACCACCCGCACCAGCTAAGGACCGCGTCCCCTCATGAAGATCCTCATCGTCTGCCTGAACTATGCGCCCGAGCCGTCCGGCACCGCGCCATACACGGCCGGTCTCGCCCAGGGCCTGGTCGACCTCGGGCACGACGTCCGCGTCATCGCAGGCATCCCGCACTACCCCAGCTGGACCAACTACACGGGCTTCACGGGCCGCCGCCGGGACGAGGTCGTCGACGGGGTGCCGGTGACGCGGCTGTGGCACACCATCCCCAGCTCCGGCGGCGGCCCCGGCCTCGGCCGAGCGGTCATGGAGCTCACGTTCGGCATCCACACGTTGCTGGTGCGGTGGGGCAGGCCCGACCTGGTGCTGACCGTGAGCCCGGCGCTGATCTCGTCCGGATTCGCGCTGGCCCGCGCGCGGCTGAGCCCCGGGCGCCCCCGCACCGCCATCTGGGTGCAGGACATGTACTCCACCGGCCTCGCCGAGCTGGGGAGCGCCGGCGCGGTCGCGGCTGCGGCCTTCACGCTGCTCGAGCGCGGGGTGCTGGGTCTCGCCGACGGGGTGTCGGTGATCCACGAGCGGTTCCGTCGCTACGTGGTGGAGGAGGTCGGTGTCGACCCGCGCAAGGTGGCCGTCAACCGCAACTGGGCCCACCTGCGGACCGACCCTCACGGCGTCGACGTCCGCCAGATGCGGGCCACGCTCGCCGGGGACCCGGACCGTCCGATCGCGCTGCACGCCGGCAACATGGGCGCCAAGCAGGGCCTCGAGAACGTCGTGGAGGCCGCTCGGCTGGCGCAGGGCCGCGGCTCTGACGTGATGTTCGTGCTGGTGGGCGACGGCAACCAGCGTGCCCGGCTCGAGGAGCTCGGCACCGGCTGCGCCAACCTCCGGTTCGCCCCGGCGCTGCCGGACGGCGAGTTCCGGGCCGCCCTGGAGGCCGCGGACGTGCTCCTGGTCAACGAGAAGGCCGGGGTCAAGGAGATGGCGGTGCCGAGCAAGCTGACCTCCTACTTCCGCGTGGGTCGTCCCGTGGTGGCCGCGACCTCGGACGACGGCTCCTGCGCCGACGAGGTGCGGGCGGCGAACGCCGGGCCCGTCATACCGGCCGGGGACCCGGCTCTCATGCTGAGCACCATCGAGGCCCTGGTCGCCGACCCCGACCGCTCACGCACGTATGCCGAGTCCGCCACCGCCTTCGCGGCAGCCAACCTGTCGGCCGCGGCGGCCATCTCCGGCTTCTCGACGTGGCTGCGCGGCCTCGCCGAGCGCCGCCGGGCCGTCGCGGCGCCGGCGCTCGCCGACTCCCACTGAACTTCTTCGCACCACTACCCCTCGGAAGGCACCACATGACCAAGCGCGCGCTCATCACGGGCATCACCGGGCAGGACGGCTCCTACCTGGCCGAGCTCCTGCTCAGCAAGGGATACGAGGTGCACGGGCTCATCCGTCGTGCCTCGACCTTCAACACGCACCGCATCGACCACCTCTACGTGGACCCCCACGACGAGGGCGCCAAGCTCTTCCTGCACTACGGCGACCTCAGCGACGGCGCGCGGCTCGTGACGCTCGTCGGGGAGATCAACCCCGACGAGGTCTACAACCTCGCGGCGCAGTCCCACGTGCGCGTGTCCTTCGACGAGCCCGAGCACACGGCGGACACCACAGGGGTGGGGTCGATCCGCCTGCTCGAGGCCATCCGGGTCGCCGGTGTCCGACCGCGCTTCTACCAGGCGTCGACCTCCGAGCTGTTCGGCGCCACGCCGCCGCCGCAGGGCGAGGACACGCCGTTCTACCCGCGCTCGCCGTACGGCGTCGCCAAGCTCTACTCGTACTGGATCACGAAGAACTACCGCGAGGCGTACGACATGTTCGCCGTCAACGGGATCCTCTTCAACCACGAGTCCCCGCGCCGCGGCGAGACCTTCGTGACCCGCAAGATCACCCGCGCCGTGGCCGCGATCAAGGCCGGCCGCCAGAAGCACCTGTACATGGGCAACATCGACTCGGTCCGCGACTGGGGCTACGCACCCGAGTACGTCGAGGGCATGTGGCGGATGCTGCAGGTGGACGAGCCGGAGGACTTCGTCCTCGCGACGGGTCAGGACTACACCGTCAAGGACTTCCTGGCCATGGCCTTCGAGCACGCCGGCCTGGACTGGGAGGAGCACGTGCGCTTCGACGAGCGCTACCTGCGGCCCACCGAGGTGGACGCGCTCATCGGAGACGCCTCCAAGGCCAAGGACAAGCTGGGGTGGGAGGCCAAGGTCCACACCCCCGAGCTCGCGCGCATCATGGTGGACGCCGACATCGAGGCCCTGGAGCGCGCCGGCACCCCGTGGATCGACACGCCGACGACCCGCGGGCCGGGCACCCCCATCCCCGGGGCCGTGGCGCGATGACGGCCGCGGACGGGGTGGACTACACGCCGGGTCCCCTCGACCGGGACGCCGTGACATATGTCGCGGGCCACCGGGGACTCGTGGGGTCGGCGGTCTGGCGGCACCTGGAGTCCGCCGGCTTCGGTCGGCTCGTGGGGCGGTCGTCCTCCGAGCTGGACCTGAAGGATCGCGAGGCCACCTTCGCCTTCTTCGCCGAGACCAAGCCGCGCTACGTGGTGCTCGCGGCTGCCAAGGTGGGCGGGATCCTCGCCAACAACACCTACCCGGTGGACTTCCTCTCGGACAACGTCCGCATCCAGGTCAACGTGCTCGACGCCGCTCTGGAGCACGGGGTGGAGCGGGTGCTCTTCCTCGGGTCCTCCTGCATCTACCCCAAGCTCGCCGAGCAACCCATCCGGGAGGACTCGCTGCTCACGGGCCATCTCGAACCCACCAACGACGCCTACGCCATCGCCAAGATCGCTGGGATCCTGCACGTCCAGGCGGTGCGTCGGCAGTACGGCCTGCCGTGGATCTCGGCCATGCCGACCAATCTCTACGGCCCGGGCGACAACTTCGATCCCGCGGGGTCTCACGTCATGCCGGCCATGATCCGGCGGTATGACGAGGCCGCGGCTGCGGGTGCCCCGGTCGTGACCAACTGGGGCTCGGGCTCGCCGCGACGGGAGTTCCTGCACGTGGACGACATGGCCGCCGCCTGCCTGCACCTGCTGGAGCACTACGACGGCCCGGTCCAGGTCAACGTCGGCACCGGGACCGACGTCACCATCAAGGAGCTGGCGGGCATCGTCGCCGACGCCGTCGGCTACGAGGGATCCATCGAGTGGGACACCTCGAAGCCCGACGGCACGCCCCGCAAGCTCCTGGACGTGTCCACCCTCCGTGACTCGGGTTGGGCGCCGCGCATCAGCCTCGAGGAGGGGGTGCGCGCGACGGTCGAGTGGTACCGCGCGCACCGCTCCGAGCGACGCGGCTGATCGACCCGACGATCAACCCTGGGATCGGTTGTTCTTGCTCAGGAGCCGTTCGACGCCGTAGTCGCCCACCACCGGGCGGCCACCACCGCCGACGTCGAGGTTGTCCTGGACCACGACGTCGGCGGGCCACCCTGCGCCGCCGTGGCCCACCCAGACCGCCGTCGACGTGGTCCCGGGCGGAGTGGTGTGCCGAAAGGTGTTGGCCTCCACGCGAACCCGGGTGCTGCCCGACAGGACGATCACGTCGCTCTGATAGGCCAGCGGACGGGTGCCCACGTCCACGAAGGTGTTGCCGCGCACCACGACGTCGACCGAACGGTCCTCGACGTGCACCCCGCTCATGGAATATCCCCGGAACCGGTTGTCCGAGACGATGGCACCGCTGACGTGCGCCAGGCCGACCCCCCATCCGGACAGCTCGCCGCGCGACCTGTTGCTGGAGAAGTCGTTGTCGAGGATCTGCACGTCCTGCATGACACCGGCCGGGGCGTTGAGCTCGAGGTCCGACGCATGGTTGTCCGAGAAGCGGCTCCCCGACACCACCAGGTCGCGGACGGTGCCTTGGCCCCCTGAGGTCTGGAACAGCGCGTAGTCGGCCTGCTGCACGGCACTCGCGTCGATGCGAAGCCCACGTATGGTCTCGCCCTTGGCCGCCACGAGCTGGATGCCGTGGCAGGCCGAGGACCAGCGGTTCCTCGCGCAGTCGAGCCTGACTTGGGCCAGGGACGCCGCGCTCGACGAGCCGATCCCGACGAGGACGGCCGGAGCAGCCCCGGTCCGCGCCAGGCTGAGATCGGCAAGAGCGGGCCGGTCTCCGGTCAGGAGGAACAACGGGCCCAGCTCGGTGTCGGGTGGCTGCACGGCGAGGGTGGTGAGATCACTGCCGGCCCCCCGCACGGTGACGCCCGACGGGACCGTCACGGGGCGGTCCAGACGAAGACGCAGTGCTCCTTGAGGCAGCAGCAGCGTGGCCGGGGCGCGCCGGGCGGCCTGCTGCAGCGCCGTCGTGAGCACACCTCCGTCGATGACGCGGCCGTCGGCGAGCAGGCCCACCGACCTGCCGTCGACGATGCGCCCGGCTGCGGTCGATGCCGCGGCGGACACCCGGGTGCTCGGGACCGCGGGAGAAGGTGCCGCGTCACGGTGGCCGACGAGGGCGACGATCACGGCAGCCACTGCAGCCAGTGCCGCCGTGACCAGCACGGCAGGTCGGCGCCACATAAGTCGTCTCCCTTTTCTGATCTCGTCGTGGTTCATGCCGACGATGCGATGCGTTGCGTAGCCACGGGATGCATCCCAGCGAACATGGTAGGCCGAAGGGTTAAGACTGCAACGGGCCGGCTTTGTGTCTGAAGAGGCACCGTTAGCATCGCGTTCATGGGGGAAGTAACGGGGGTGTACCGCCGGGTGGACTATTGGACACTCGTGCAGAAGCACAGCAAGAGCCTGATCGCAGCCGTCGTGCTGGGTCTGGCTACAGCATTCTGCGCACATCAATTCCTACCGGGTGCGTATGTCGCTCGCACGGCAGCTCTGGTCGGGGTCGGGCCGGTGAAGTCGGTGCAGGACGCGGTGGCCGCCGACACGGCCGCTCAAGGGGGGGCCAGGACAGCGGTCTACCTCGGCGGGTCGGACCTGGTGGCCCAGGATGCTGCTCGTCAGCTCGGCTCCACCGCCTCGGCCCACCAGCTTCTCGACAGGGTGGCCGTCGAGTCGGACCTCGGCTCGAGCCTCGTCGTGATCTCCTCGACCGGCAGCTCTCCGTCCGAGGCCAAGGACCTGGCTGACGCGTGGGTGCGCGCCCTGCAGCGCGCCTTCGAGGCCCCGCGGGCCGGACGCTCGATGACCCTGGAACAGCTGGGGCCCACCACCACGCCGACGCGTGCGACCGCTCGGCCGTTCGTCCTGGAGCTCGCCGCCGGCGCGCTCGGCGGCCTCCTGGTGTGGGCGATCCTGTGGCGGGTCGGGGAGCGCCGACGTGCCAGTCATCGACCGATGCGCCGTGCCCGCCCCGCACTGGGTCGGGTGGAGTGAGAAGGTCTCGTGCACCCGTCTGCCGAGACCGCCGGGCCCCCTGCGAGGTCCTTCCCGCTGCTGAGGATGTGGCGCCAGCCCGACGGCCGGATCGCCCTGGTCTACGCCGCGTCCGTCGGCCTGTCGCTCCTGGCGTCATACGCACTGCTCGTGGCCGCGCCGCAGCTGCAGGAGTTCGCTCGCTTCGGCGTCGTCAAGCGGCTGACCCTTCCCGCGACCTACGCCCTGGTGCTCGCGGCAACCGTGTTGCCGTATGCCGGCGAGTGGTGGTCCCGTCGACCGCCGTTGTGGTGGTGGCTCATGGCCGTGAGCCTGGGCGTCGGCGTCATGTGGGCTCCGCTGCGCAACGGTGCCGTCACGGTGGTGGCGTTCGTGCAGGACGTGCTGCTCCTGGGGGGCTTCCTGGTCCTCTTCCTGGCGGCATCCCAGCCCGCGACGTGGAGCCGTGAGGCTCGCCGCCTGATCGTGGGGACCACGGTGGTGGGGGCCTTCGCGGCACTGCTGTCAGGCTTTCAGGTCGGTCCATTCGTCGCCGTCACGGCGCCAGGGGTGGCCGGGCTGATCTACCTGGGGCTGGGCGCGCGGCGCACGTCCTCCTGGGGGCTGCTGCTCGGTGCGGTGGGGGCCGCGGCGGTCGGCTGGCAGCTGGTGCACACGCCCAACCTCAGCATGGCGGTGCTGGGCCAGGTTCTGGCCTGCGTCGGTGTGCTCGTCATGATGCTCCTCCCCGCGCCCGTGCGCCCGGCAGTCCTCGTCCTGGGCGTCACCGGCTTCCTCTTGGCCCTCTCCCGCGACGGCACCATCAACCTCATCCAGGGTCGTTTCGCGGGCGTCCAGGACGTGACGCTGGCTCAGCGTGGGTGCGAGTCGCGGGCCGTGCTGCGTGCCCTGGACGGCCGCTTCTGGGAACCCCTGCTCGGCCTGGGGCCCGGAGGTACGGTCGACCTGCGCCTCTGCCCCGACGTGGAGACGCTCGTCGCCGCCGGGCGCGACCTCTCGGCCGTGGATGACGTGCACCTGCTCCCGGCGTGGGTGCTGATGAAGGCGGGGGCCCTGGGGGCGTCCTGGTTGGCCCTGCTGCTCGTCGGCCTGCTCGCGAGCACATGGGCGGTGGCTCGACACCGTCGCCCATCAGGCTTCGACGTGGTGATGGTGATGGCTGCGCTGGCAGGTCTGGTCGCTGCGCTGCCTGCCGGGACCAACGCCCTCTCCAACCCGTTGGTCCCGATCGCCCTGGGAATCCTGTGGTCTCGTCATGGGGCGGGCCGCGGCCCTGAGCTCCCGCCGGAGGGTGGTTCACGAGTTGAGGCTCGGCCTTGGCCCAGGGACACTGAGGGGGTGGCCGGGGGATGATGATGTCCGACAGCGACACCGGGGCCGGCGTGGGTCCCGTGGGGGACAGGGACGAAGGGATGGACACGATGTCGACCGTGGGGGAGCCGACCTGGATCGGTCGGCCGGGTCGGGCGTTGGCCGGGTGGGTGGAGATGCCGTCGTCGCGACGAGCGCGGGGGGTGGTGATCCTGGCCCCCACCATGGGGCGAGAAGGGGTGTCGTCCTACAGGTCGCTGCGTGCGCTGGCGGTGCGTCTCGCCGAGCGTGGGTTCGCCAGCGTGCGTTTCGACTGGCGCGGAGACGGCAACTCGGCGTCGGCCGAGGGGGCCGACGTCGTCGCCGGCTGGGTCGAGGACCTAGATGTCGTGCACGACGAGGTGCTGCGGATCGCGGGGGAGCTGCCGGTGCACCTGGTGGCGTTGCGTCTGGGCGCGTCGATCGCGCACCGCTGGGGTCGGCCTGTCTCGGGACGCACGATCCTGTGGGAGCCCATCTCGGGACGCGCCTACCTCCGCCTTCACCAGAAGCTGCGGGTGCTCGGCACCGACATCCCGGTGATGCCCCAGGAGTCCGGGACCGAGCTGAGCGGGTCCTTCTTCACCCCCGCCCAGGTGCAGCACCTCAAGGGTCTGGCAGCGCCGAAGCCTGCTGCGAGGCTGCAGGACCGAGCCTCCCTGCGTGTCGAGGAGGACCGCGACACCGCTGAGCACCTCTACTTCGCCGCCCCTCGGTACGCCCGGATCCCCTACGCCGCCATCGACGCCATCATCGATGACCTCGAGGAGGCGTCCCCGACGGCGTCGCCGCTCGCGGCCTGGCACGGCGTGTCCACCACGGCCTTCACCGTGGACGATGCGGCCGTCACCGAGACCTTCGTCCGGGTCGGTCCTCATGCGCTGCACGCGATCGAGACCCGGCCGACGGGTGAGGTCCTGCAGGCGTGCGCCTTCACGAGTGCCGGCGGCGAGCCCCTGGACGGTCCCACAGGGCTGTGGACCCAGGCTGCTCGCCGTGCCGCCGCCCGAGGGGCCCTCTGCCTCAGGTCCGAGAGGCGCGGTCTGGGGGTGCACCTGGATCCGGCCGTGCCCGTCGAGCCCAACCCGTACACCCTCGCAGCGGTCGAGGACGCCGCCGCGTCGATCCAGCACCTCCGCTCGCGTACCGACCGTCCCGTCGTGGCCGTCGGCCTGTGCGTCGGAGCCTGGCTCTTCCTGCGGGCCTGCGCGACAGCCGCCCCCGATCGGATCCTGGCGTTCGACAACATCGTCTGGCAGCCCGACCCCCGGTTCGTGGAGCGCTACTTCAAGGAGCCGTTGCTCCGCAGATTCCTGACCGAGAGCCCGGGCGTGGGTGATGACGCGGACGAGGGGATCCGAGCGCCGGGCGCCAGGACGCGGATCAAGGAGGCGCTCAAGCGGGGCCGGGAGGTCTCCCGCCGGCGTCCGCTGCCGGTGCGCCGGGTGCTGGCGCGTCGTGGCCTGGCCGAGTACCCCTACGAGCTCCTGTCCCTGGCGCCCCGGACGACCCGGATCGATCTGCAGTTCGGGGCAGCCGCGGCGCGCCACTTCGACGACGTCCACGGACAGGAGTCGTTGGCTCGACTCCGCGCGGAGGGCCGACCGATCGACGTGGCGCAGTGGGACGACCTCGACCATGCCCTGCTCGCGGAGACCGCGAGACGCCGGTCGCTGGAGTCCGTCGTGCGCGCGGTCACCGGACCGTGAGCAGACGCCTGCGCCTCGGCTGTCTGGCATCGCTGGGTGTTGCACTCACAGTCGTCGTGGCCCTGGTCGTCGTCATCCTGTTCCCGCGCCACGACCCCGTGGGCCGGTCGGACGCCATCGTCGTGCTCGGGCCATCTGTCGACGAGCGCATCACGCAGGCCGAGCTGCTCATGCAGCAGGGCGTCGCCGGGACGTTGGTGGTCTCCGCTCACCCCGCTGACATCGGGCGTGTCCCCGCCGTGTGCTCGCAGCAGAAGGCCTACCCCGTGGTGTGCTTCGACCCCGACCCCTCCACGACCCAGGGCGAGGCCAGGGCGGTGGCCGGCCTGGCGCGGGAGCGGGGCTGGACCTCACTGCAGGTCATCACCTTCGACCCGCAGGTCGAGCGAGCCAGGCTGATCCTCGGACGGTGCTTCCCCGGTCGCATCTCGATGCTGGAGCACAACGAGGGCTACGACCTGCCCCTCATGCTCGCCTACCAGAGCGCGGGATGGGCCAAGGCCCTGCTCTCACCCGGGTGCTGAGCCTCGCTCACAGGCGACCCACGGCCGGCATACGCCGGAGCCCTGGGACGTGCGGGGTAGCGTGACACCGTGATCCTCGCCGTCGTCATGCTCGCCCTCGGCGTCCTCGCGTACGGCGTCTCCGGTGCCCGCCTCCACCGCGGCTCGCAGTCGGAGGGCGGCCCGTTGCGGTCGGCGAGCTGGTGGATCGGCACCGGACTGCAGGGGGCGGGCTTCCTCTTCACGCTGGTGGCCCGCAGGTTCCTGCCCCTGCTGCTCGTGCAGGCGTGCGTGACCTCGGCGCTCGCGGTCACCGCGATCATCCAGCACGTGCAGGGGGTCCGCCGGCTGCGCGCCTCGGACGCTGCGGCCGTGGTCTCCGTGGTCTTCGGGATCGCGGCGCTGGGCTTCGTGACGGTGACCGGGCCCCCACCGCCGATCGAGCCGCTGCACATCTGGGTGCTGCTGGTGTGCGCCGCCCTGTGCGCGGGTGGCCTGGCGCTGCCGGGCGGCCCGGTGCGCAACGGGCTGCTGTCCGGCTTCGGCTTCTCCTTCTCCGCCATCTGCGCCCGACTGCTGGTGGGCGACCACGCGCACCCGCTGTGGCGCTTCTGGGAGCTGCCGCTGCTCAACTGGGTCGCGGGGCTGCTCATCGTCTCGGGCATGGCCCTCGGGCAGATCCACCTGACCAAGGGGTTGGCCCGGGGGCACGCGGCACCGGTGCTGGGCTGCAACTACGCGATGGCGACGGTCTTCCCGGCGGGGTTCGGGCTCGTCCTGCTGGGGGAGCACCCCCGACCGGGCTCGCTGCTGCAGCTGGTCGTCGGCCTGGTCCTCGCCCTCGCCGGCGCGCTGTGGCTGCTGCGCGCGGAGGACGAGGCAGGCATGCTCGACGACCGCGACGCGCACGCCTAGGCCCGGAAGCCGCGCGCCACGAACCTCAGCTGGTCCAGAGCCACCGACCCCCAGTAGTCGGCGTCGTGGCCACCGGGCGTGAGGTGGAACTCCGGGACGGGCCGCGCCCGCGGCAGGAAGTCCCAGTTGCACTGCAGGAAGGGGTCCCGGTCGCCGATGTCGACGCGCACCGGGATCCCCTCGAGCCGCGGCCACAGGGCTCGGATGTCGTGCTGCGCGAAGTCCTGGGCCGAGTCGTAGGCGCCCTGGCTCTGCTCGAACGACGGGATGAACGGGGTGCTGGCGGCCACGACGGAGGACACCCGCTCTTTCCCTACGGTCGCGCCGAGGTAGAGGGCCCCCACCCCGCCCATGGAGTAGCCGTAGACCGCGGGCCGTGACACGTCCAGCCCGAGCCCCTTGAGCACGGCGACGAACTCGTCGGTGATCAGGGCGGCGCTGTCGGTGCCGTCGCTGCGGGGATGCCACCACGTGTCCCCGCCCTTGATCCCCGCGCACGCGAAGGCGGGCAGGCCCTCGGCCTGCAGCTGGCGGGACGTCTGCGGCCAGCGCAGCGCCCACGGCGTGCTCTGGTCGCCGCCCGTCCCGTGCAGCGTCACCAGGACCGGGATCCGGCTGCCGGGCGGGTGCCCCGGGGGATACAGCACGAGCCACGGCGCCTGAGCACCCTTGAGGTGCTTGGACGCGAAGGCGCCGTCGACATACTGCACACCCTCGGTGCTGGACGGCACCACCGAGGGGCTCGTCGTGGCGGGGGAGGGCCCTTTATCATCGGTGCAGGCGGCCAGTGCCCCCACGGCCGTCGCACCCGTCATCAGGCCCAGCAGCTGGCGACGGTCCATGGTGGCAGCCTAGGCCGGGAGCCTGTCCGCGGCCCGGGCGGGCACCCGCGCGGACCGCTCAGGTCACCGTCGGCGCTGGCACCGGCCGCACCAGTAGAGCTCGCGGCCGCCCAGCTTCTCCGAGCGGATCCGGGACGCGCACCGCAGGCACGGCTCCCCGGTGCGCTTGTACGTCGCGAACTCCCGCGGGTAGGTCGTCCCGAGCGCCCGCCCGGTCAGCTCGGGCGGCACCTCCCCGGCCGCCACCCGCGCCTCGGCGTCGACCACCTGGTCCTCGAGGGTGAGGATCTGGCCGAACGCCACCCCGAGCGGCAGCAGCCGCACCAGATCGGCCCAGATCAGGTCCCAGGAGGCGCGCCGCAGCTCCCGGCCGGGCCGGCGCGGGTCGAGCCGGTGCCGCCACAGCACCTCGCAGCGATAGACGTTGCCGACCCCCGCGACCACCGCCTGGTCGAGCAGCAGCTCGGCGATCGTCTTGCGGGACCGAGAGATCCGGTCCCACGCCTGCTCCGGGTCGGCGTCCGGCCGCAGCGGGTCCGGACCCAGGCGACCGATCACGGACGCGACCTCGTCCGGCGTCACCAGCGCGCACACCATCGGCCCGCGCAGGTCCGCCACGTGCTCGGCCGAGCTGACCCGCAGCCGCACCTCCCCCTGCACGGGCACGTCATCAGGCCGTATGCCGTCACCCACCGGGGTCACCGCGAAGTTGCCGATGAGGCCGAGGTGGACGTGCAGCCAGCGGTCCTGCTCCAGCTCGACGAAGAGGTTCTTGCCGGCCGCCTGCGCCCGCACGAAACGGGTGCCGTCCAGCAGCGCCGCCGACTCCGCGAACCGCCCCTGCGGGGAGGTGATGCGGACGGGCAGGTCGGCATACGCCCGGTTGAGGCGCCGCGCGAGCGCGTGGATCGTGTGTCCCTCCGGCACCGGTCAGCCGGCCTTCTTGGTCTGTCGCTTGGCGGTCGACTTGGCCGCGGTCTTCTTGGCGGTCGTCTTCTTCGCGGTCGACTTCGCGGCGGACTTCTTGGCGGCCGGCTTGTCGTCGTCCGCTGCCTCGTCCGCCGGCTCGTCCGCCGTCTCGTCCGTGCCGGCCTCGTCCTGCGAGTCGCCCAACGCGCCCTCGCCCCGCGCCGCCTTGGCCCGGTCGACCGAGCGCTGCAGCGCCGCAAGCAGATCCACCACGTCGCCGCCCTCGTCGTCGCCCTTGGCCTTGGGCGCGGTCGTGACGTCGCCACCGGCCAGCTTGCGCTCCACCAGGGCCTGCACGGCGGCGTGGTAGTCGTCCTCGTAGTCGTTGGGCTCGAAGTCGTCCACCATCGACTCGATGAGCAGGTCGGCCATCTTGACCTCGCGCTCGCTGGGCTCCGGGATGTCGTCCAGCACGTCGAACGACGGCTTGCGGATCTCGTCCGGCCACAACATGGTCTGCAGCACGATCACGTCGTCCTTGACCCGCAGCACCGCCATGGACAGCCGGGTGCGGACGGCGACGGTGGTCACCGCCATACGGTCCGTGGAGCGCAGCGCCTCCCGCAGCAGCGCGTAGGGCTTGACGGCGCTCTTGTCCGGCTCGAGGTAGTAGGACTTGTCGAGCAGGAGCGGGTCGATCTGCCCGGCGGGCACGAACTTCTCGACCGAGATCTCCTTGGAGCTCTTGGAGTCCAGGCTCGCGAGGTCCTCGTCGGTGAGCATCACCATCTTGCCGTCGGGCGACTCGTAACCCTTGGCGATCTCCGAGTAGGGCACCTCCTCGCCGTCCGCCGCCGCGACTTTCTTGTACTTGATCCGCGAGCCGTCGCTCTTGCGCACCTGGTGGAACTGCAGGTCGTGGTTCTCGGTCGCGGTGTAGAGCCGCACCGGCACGGTCACCAGCCCGAAGGACACCGCGCCCCTCCAGATCGCTCGCATGACCTGCTCCTTCGTCGTCGATAGCTCACCGATCGGCATACCCATCAGTCAGGATGAGGTATGCGCACGATGCTCGCCACCCCCACCCGCGTGGTTCCCCCGGGTGACGGGTGGGCGCACGAGGTCAAGTGGGACGGCATGCGCATCCTCGCCGACCGCTCCCCGACGGGGCTGCGGCTCCGGGCCCGGTCGGGGGCCGACGCCACCGCACGGTTCCCCGAGCTGGGGGGTCTCGCGAGCGCCGGCCCGGACCTGCTGCTGGACGGCGAGGTGATCGCGCTGCAGGGCGGGGTGCCCTCCTTCGCCGCGCTCAGCGAACGCATCCACGTCGCGGATCCCCGTGCCGCGCAGGTGCTCTCGGAGGCGCGGCCGGTGACCTATATGGTCTTCGACCTGCTGCGCGTCGGCGGCCAGGTGCTGATCGACCAGCCCTGGTCGGTGCGGCGCTCGCTGCTGGAGCGGCTGGACCTGGAGTCCTTCGGCGGTGGTGGCGTCGCCTGGAAGGTCCCCGGCACGTATGACGACGGCGAGCTGCTCCTCGACGTCACCCGCCGCCAGGGGCTCGAGGGGGTGGTGTCCAAGCGCCGGTCGTCGACCTACCAGCCCGGCACTCGCAGCGCCGACTGGCTCAAGCTGCCGCACCGCGCGACCGTCTCGGTGGTGGTGGGCGGCTGGCGCCCCGAGACGTCCGGGCGCGACCGCGTCGGGGCGCTGCTGGTCGGGACGCCCACCGCCGACGGGTCGGGGCGGCTCGAGCTGGACGGCCGCGTGGGGGCCGGTCTCGCGGGTCGCGCCGGGGACGCGCTGCGGCCGCTGCTCGACGAACGTGCCTGCGAGACCTCGCCGTTCGCGACGGAGGTGCCCCGCGAGGACGCCACCGGAGCCCGGTGGGTCCGGCCGACGCTGGTCGTCGACGTGCAGTCCCTGGGGCGGTCGGGAGGGGGGCGGTTGCGGCAGCCGGCATACGTCGGGGTGCGCACCGACCTGACGCCCGCGGACCTGGCGGCGCAGGAGGTGACCGATGGCTGAGTCCGCGGACCACGTGCGGGTCGAGGTGGACGGGCGGACGCTGCGGCTGAGCTCGCTGGACAAGGTGCTCTACCCCGAGACCGGGACGACCAAGGCCCAGGTCATCTCCTACTACGCGCAGGTGGCGCCGCTGCTGCTCGAGCAGCTGCGCGACCGGGCGGTCACCCGCATCCGATGGCCCTCGGGGACGGGCGGGCCATCGTTCTTCGAGAAGAACCTGCCCCGCGGCGCGCCCTCCTGGATCCGCACGGTGACGCTGCCCGCGCCCGGCTCGACGAAGGCCCGCGAGACCATCACCTACCCGATCATCGACTCCGTCGCGGGGCTGACGTGGCTGGCCAACCTGGCCGCGCTCGAGCTGCACGTCCACCAGTGGCGGGTGTCGCCGTCGGGGGAGGCGCTGCACCCGGACCGGCTGGTCGTCGACCTCGACCCGGGGCCAGGCGCGGGGCTGGCCGAGTGCTCCCAGGTGGCGTTGTGGGCGCGGGACATCCTGTGCGACATGGGGATCCAGGAGCTGTGGCCGGTCACGTCGGGCTCCAAGGGACTCCAGCTGTATGCCGAGCTCGACGGCAGCCACCCCGTCGCCGTGGTGCGCGAGGTGGCCCAGGGGTTGGCGGTGGCGCTCGAGGCGGCCCACCCCAGGCTGGTGGTGTCGTCGATGGTCAAGGCCAAGCGCGGCGGCAAGGTGCTGGTCGACTGGAGCCAGAACACCGCCTCCAAGACGACCATCTGCCCGTGGTCGCTGCGGGGGAAGCTCGGCCGGCCGACGGTGGCGGCGCCGCGGGAGTGGACCGAGCTGGAGGATGCCGCGTCGGGGCGGGCGCTGCTCGAGCAGCTGTCCCTGGACGACGCGCTGAGTCGGATGGCTTGAGGGTCCCGCCCGGGCCACCCTGCCCCTGACGCTGAGGCGCCATTGGTCACCAATGACGTCTTGAGGGCACTTTTGAACGATCAGGTGCGTCATTGGTGACCAATGGCGAAGGGCTCGCCGAGGAGGCGGGCCTGCTCGGCCATCGCCGTGCGGAGGCGCCTGACGACTCCGCCGACGGCAGGGTAGTCGCGGGCGGTGCCCACCACGACTCGCACGTCCTGCTCCTCGACGCGCCTGATGCGGGCGACGTCGGCCTCCCGCTGCTGAGCCGAGGCGTAGTGCCACAGGCCGTCGTACTCGAAACCGACGCGGAGGCGGCGCCAGTACATGTCGAGGTAGGCAACCAGTCGGCCGAACGAGTCGTAGATCGCGGCGTTCAGCTCCGGCTCGGGCAGGCCGGCCTCCAGGAAGCGCAGCCGCAGCAACGTCTCGCGCGGTGAGGCGCTGCCCTCTCTGACGTGCTCCAGCGCAGCGAGCGCAGCCACGGCTCCGGGATGGCCGGGTCTGATGGCTGCCGCCAGGTGGTCCAGGGTGCGCCCGCTGCGCCACCCCACGACGGCGTCTCCCAGGATGATCAGGTCCTCGTGGGGCAGCTCCCCGGCCAGCTGTGCGAAGACATGCTCGTGGGCGACGACCGGCGTCCCCAGCCCGGGCAGGCGCAGGTGGGGCGGCACCGGACCGCGGTGGTCTCGCACCTCAGGGCGGCGGGAGGCGTGGGTGGACCCCGGGACCAGTACGTCGATGAGCTGCTCGGGGAGCCACTCGGACGGCAGCGGGAGCTCGAGCAGGCGGGCGGCAGTGACATGGCTGAGCGCCGCCCCCTCGGGGAGGACCACGGAGAGCATCCGGGCCTGTTCGAACGCAGACGTCGGACGGGCGAGCGCATAGACACCGTGGAAGACGCGGGTCAGCTGGCGCAGGTCGGCGACGCTGAGCCCGGCGCTGAGGGCATCGGCGCGGGTGAAGGCCGGATGCCCGGCAAGCGACGGGGGCAGGACGAGGGACATGCAGCGATGGTGGTGGCCCGGCCCCGCTGCGTCATACGGTCATCCACAGGCGGGGAAGTGAGCCGTGAGATGTCCACAGGCTCGTCGCCCCTGCGTGTCCGCCATTGGTCACCAATGACGGATTTGATCGTTCATGAAGGCCCGTGAGACGTCATTGGTGACCAATGGCGACGCCGGGGGTGGGCGGGGGCGGAGCGGAGGTGTGGGGGAGGTCATGTTGAGTTCTGAGGCGAGGCTGGCCTAAGTGAGGCAAGCCTTATCGTCTCGATCGAGGATCGTCATGCTCGCGAACTACCTGATCGGCCTCCGGGAGGGCCTGGAGGCGTCGCTCGTCGTCGTCATCCTCGTCGCCTACCTCGTGAAGTCCGGCCGGCAGCAGCTGCTGCCCCGCATCTGGGCGGGTGTCGCCGCGGCCGTCGCCATCTCGCTGGCGTTCGGCGCGGTCCTGACCTTCGGTCCCAAGGGGCTGACGTTCGAGGCGCAGGAGGCGATCGGCGGCGGGCTGTCCATCGTGGCAGTGGGATTCGTGACCTGGATGATCTTCTGGATGGCGCGCCACTCGCGGGCGCTGTCCGGCGAGCTCAAGGGCGCCGTCGACCGGGCCGTCGAGGGGGCCCGCGGCGGTCTCGTGCTCGTCGCGATGCTCGCCGTCGGCCGCGAGGGGCTCGAGACCGCGCTCTTCCTCTGGGCTGCCACCCAGGCCGCCGCCCGCGACAACGCCTCCACCACCGCCCCCCTCGTCGGGGCGCTGCTCGGGCTGCTCACGGCGGTCGCGCTGACCGTCGCCGTCTACAAGGGCGCCCTGCGGCTCGACCTCGGCGCCTTCTTCCGCTGGACCGGCGGCTTCCTCGTGCTCATCGCCGGCGGGGTGCTCGCCTACGCCGTGCACGACCTGCAGGAGGCCGGCCTCCTCCCCGGCCTGCACACCCTCGCCTTCGACGTGTCGCACATCATCGAGCCCAGCTCGTGGGGCGCCACCCTGCTCAAGGGCATCTTCAACTTCTCGCCCGCGATGACCGTGCTCGAGGTCACCGCCTGGCTCGCCTACGTCATCCCGGTGATGGCGCTCTTCGTCACCAAGGTGCGCCGCCCCACCCCACCCGCCGGCCGGGAAGCCGCGACCGGCATACGCCAAGGAGCCTCTGCATGACCCGCCTCGCCACCTCCGGCGCCCTCCTCGCCGTGGCCGCGCTCGCGCTGACCGCGTGCACCGACAACGCGCCCGCCTCGGGCGGCGGCACCCAGGCCGCGGCGGCCAAGGGCGCCCTCACGGTGTCCTCCACCGACACCGAGTGCCAGGTCTCCGCGGCCGAGGCGCCCTCGGGGACGGTGAAGTTCAGCGTCACCAACAACGGCTCCACAGTGACCGAGTTCTACCTGCTGGGGCAGGACGGCCTGCGCATCGTCGCCGAGGTGGAGAACATCGGGCCCGGCCTGAGCCGCGACCTGGTGACCAAGGTCGCGCCCGGCAGCTACTTCACGGCGTGCAAGCCGGGGATGGTGGGGGACGGCATCCGCAAGGCCTTCACCGTGACCGACTCCGGGGTCGGCCTCGAGGCGCAGGGCGCCGACAAGGAGCTCGTCGACACCGCCAACCGGCAGTACTCCTCCTACGTGAAGGACCAGACCGAGCAGCTGCTCGCCGGGACCAGGAAGTTCGCCGCCGCCTACAAGGCCGGCGACGTCGCGACCGCCAAGGCGCTCTACGCCCCGACGCGCGCGCACTGGGAGCGGATCGAGCCGGTGGCCGAGAGCTTCGGCGACCTCGACCCGATGATGGACGCCCGCGAGGCCGACCTCGAGCCCGGTCAGCAGTGGACCGGCTGGCACGTCGCCGAGAAGGACCTGTGGCCGCCGAAGACCGGCCACACCGCCCTCACGGCCGCCCGCCGCGCCGAGATCGCGGACAAGCTCGTCAAGGACACCGAGACCCTGCACGCCCGGACCCGCACCATGACCTTCACCGCCGACCAGATCGGCAACGGCGCCAAGAGCCTGCTCGAGGAGGTCGCCAAGGGCAAGGTCACCGGCGAGGAGGAGATCTGGAGCCACACCGACCTGTGGGACTTCCAGGCCAACGTGGACGGCGCCCGCGTCGCGTGGGAGGGGCTGCGACCGCTGCTCAAGCGCAAGGACCCAGGGCTGGACGCCCAGCTGCAGCTGCGCTTCGGTGCCCTGCAGAAGCTGCTGGACCAGCACCGCAGCGGCGCCGGCTTCGTCACCTACGACACGCTCTCCAAGGAGGAGGTGAAGGCGCTGTCCGACGCCGTCAACGCGCTGTCCGAGCCGTTGTCGCGACTGACCGCCGCCGTCGTCTGATGGGCGAGTCCCTCTCTCGTCGTGGGCTGCTCGGCTGGGGCGCTGCCTCGGCCGCGGTGGGTGCTGCCGGCTTCGCCGGTGGTATGGCGACCGCCTCCGCCTCGCCGGGGCAGGCCGGCCCGGGCGGCTCTGGCGGGTCTGGGTCTGGCGGGTCTGGGGCTGGTGGCTCCGGCTCGGGCGCGACCGACAGCCACCCGTTCTACGGGACCCACCAGGCCGGGATCGTGACGCCGGCCCAGGACCGGCTCCACTTCGCCGCCTTCGACGTGACCACCACTGCCCGTGAGGATCTCGTCGCGCTGCTCACCGCGTGGACCGCCGCTGCCGCCGAGCTCACCGCCGGCCGACCGGTCGGCGGCGACCCCACCAGCTATGACGCGCCACCCCACGACTCCGGCGAGGCGGAGGGCCTGCACGCGTCGCGGCTGACGCTGACCTTCGGCTTCGGGCCGTCGCTCTTCCGGGACGCGGCGGGGCGGGACCGGTTCGGCCTGGGGGCGCGGCAACCCGCTGCGCTGCAACGACTTCCGCACTTCCCCGGTGACGCGCTCGACCCCCGCCGCTCCGACGGAGACCTGTGCGTGCAGGCCTGCGCGGACGACCCGCAGATCGCGGTGCACGCCATACGCAACCTGGCCCGGATCGGGATGGGCGTCGTCTCGCTGCGGTGGTCCCAGCTGGGCTACGGTCGGACCTCGTCGACCTCGACCGCGCAGGCCACGCCGCGAAATCTCTTCGGCTTCAAGGACGGCACCGCCAACCTCAAGGCGGAGGACCCGTCCGCGCTGGACGCCCACCTGTGGGTGGGGCGCGGCGACGACGCCCGGGCCGGGTGGCTGGCCGGGGGCTCCTACCTCGTGGCCCGCCGGATCGCCATGAACCTCGAGACCTGGGACCGGACCTCGCTGCGCGAGCAGGAGGCGATCATCGGCCGGGACCGACGCGAGGGGGCGCCGCTGTCGGGCGGCAAGGAGTTCACCGGCGTCGACTTCGGCGTCGCCGGTCGCGGCGGCAAGCCGCTCGTGCCCGCGAGCTCCCATGTGGCGATGGCACATCCGTCCCGCAACGGCGGCGTGCAGATGCTGCGGCGCGGCTACAACTACACGGACGGGTCGGACGACCTCGGGCGGATGGACGCGGGGCTGTTCTTCATCGCCTACGTCCGGGACCCCCGCAAGCAGTACATCCCCATGCAGACCCGGATGGCCAAGCAGGACGCCCTGCAGGAGTACCTCCAGCACCGGGCGTCGGCGTTGTTCGCCATACCGCCGGGTGTCCGCGAGGGTGAGCACCTCGGTCAGGCCCTCTTTACCTGACCGCCCCCCATCCGCGATCCCCGCCCCCATCCGCGATCCGCGCCCCCATCCGCGATCGTGGACGTTGTGTGCCGCGGGGCGACCACAAACGTCCACGATCGCGGGAGAGGGGAGGGGGCACAGTGGCTAGTCGAGGCGGGTGAACAGCTCGTGGTCGGGGTTGCAGGTCACGTCAGCGGCCGGGACCAGCCGGTTGACGAGGTACTGCGTGCGGACCTTGTCTACGCACCCGCTCACCCCGAGGGCGCCGTGGCCGAAGCCGTTGCGCAGCGTCACCAGCCGTGAGGTCGGCAGCAGCTTGCGGTAGGCCACCGCCCCGCTGTAGGGCGTCGCGGGGTCGTGGTGGTTGCCGATGATGAGGACGGGGGCGGAGGTCTTCTTGGTGAAGGGGCCCCGGTAGGCGTCCCCGGACATCCCCGGCCACCCCGGGCAGGGGCTGGCCGCCCACAGCCAGGCCGGCCCGAATCCCGGTGCCTCCCACTTGGTCCGGCGGTCGGCCATGATGAACGACCGGGGGTCGGCGGGGTTGACGGAGTCCGAGCACAGCACCCCGTGGAAGCCCGCGTCGTAGACCGGCGCGTCGGGCTCCGGCTCCGCAGCCGCAGCCGCACCCGAAGCAGAACCGGCGGGGGCGAGCGACAGCGACGGGCCGTTGGTGCGGTGGGCCCGCTTGGGCGCGGCGGACCCGGTCAGCGGTGCCGGCACGGGGTGCTTGCGGTCGACCTTGGCGACGAGGGCCTTGAAGCGCTTCACGACGTCGGCGGTCCCGGCGCGCGGCGCGGCAGCCGCAGCGCGGCGCGTGGCCGGAGTCGAGGGGGCGATCTGCTCGCGCAGCTGGTGGATCAGCTGCATGAGCATCGGGATGTCGTCGGGGGAGTAGAGCACCCGCAGCGCCTGGCCGATGACGTCGTCGTAGCGCAGGTAGTTGCCGTCCCCGAGGTCCACGGGCTCCTTGGACAGCTTGGCCAGGATGGCGTCCCAGTCCTTGCGGACCGTCTTGGCCTCGGCGCAGCGGGCCGTGCCGACGCGCTCGCACTCGGCGAAGGCGGACATCAGCGCCTCCTGGGCGCCCTTGTGCGACAGCAGCCGCTCCGTGACGGGCTTGGTCCGGGCCTCGTTGCCGCGGCCGGTGGTCCAGGCGACGGGGTCGAGCACGCCGTCGACCACGAGGGCCCGCACCTTGTCCGGGAAGAGCGCGGCGTAGGTCTCGCCGAGGAAGCTGCCGTAGGAGATGCCGTAGTAGCTCAGCTGCTTGTCCCCGAGGGCGCGCCGAGCGAGGTCCATGTCGCGGGCCGTGTCGGCGGTGGACATGTGCTGCAGGATCCGGGGCATGTTGGTCCGGCAGGTCTTGCGGTAGGCCCGGTCGTAGGCGAAGTGCTCCTCGAACTCCTTGTCCCACAACGGGAACGCGTGCTCGGAGAGCTGCGGCATGACGTCACCGGGCTTGCCCACGCACCGGGCGAGGTCCTGGCCCTCGATCCCCCGCGGCCCCACCCCGATGATGTCGAAGCGGGCCCGCACCTGCGGGCCCAGCAGCTGGGCGAAGAGCGGCACCGACTGGGTGGCCGGGCCGCCGGGGCCGCCCGGGTTGGTGAAGAGCGACCCGATCCGGTTGCCCGGCTTGTCGGCCGGCCGGCGGCTCACGTCGAGCTTGGTCGTGCCGAGCGCCGGGTTGTCGTAGTCGAGCGGCACCTCGAGCGTGCCGCACTGCAGCCCCGGGCCGCAGCGGGTCCAGGTGATGCGCGGCGTCGCCATGGCTCGCAGCGCCGCGGCCCGGGCCGCGTCGTCCTTGCGGACCGAGGCGTATGCCGCCGCGGGGCCGCCCGCCCGCGCCGCAGGCGTCGAACCGGGCGTCGAAGCGGGCGTCGCGGCGGTCGCCGGCAGCGTGGCCGCGACGGTCGTGGACAGGGTGGTCAGCGCGATCACGGCCGCAGCCGTGCGGTGTCGAGTCACGAGATCTCCTCGGTGAATCAGGTCGGTCCCCCGGATGCGCGGTGGCCCCCCACACCCCGCCGACCGGTCCATCCTGACCCGGATGGACCAACACCGCCACCCGTCCGGGTGAACAATCTGGCGCGCTCACGCCGTGGCTGCAGCCACCGCCCGCCCGGCCTGCCGCCCGCTGAAGAGGCACCCGCCGAGGAAGGTCCCCTCCAGGGCGCGGTAGCCGTGCATCCCGCCACCCCCGAAGCCGGCGGCCTCGCCGGCGGCATACAGGCCGGGGAGCACGGCGCCGCCGGGGCGCAGGACCCGCCCCGACAGGTCGGTCTCGATGCCGCCGAGCGTCTTGCGGGTCAGCACGGACAGTCGGATCGCGATCATCGGGCCGTGCTCGGGGTCCTCGAGGCGGTGCGGCGGTGCGGTGCGGATCAGCTTGTCGCCCAGGTAGTTCCGGGAGTCGCGGACGTGCGCCAGCTGGCCGTCCTTGCCGAAGGGGTTGGCGACCTGCAGGTCCCGGGCGCGCACCTCCCGGCGCACCTGCTCGGGGTCGAGGCCGGCACCCGGCTCCAGCGCCGTCATCTGCTCGATCAGCCCGTCAAGGGTGGGGGCCTGCAGGAAGTCCTCCCCGTGGTCGAGGAAGGCCTGGACGGCGGCCGGGACGTCGGTCGTCGCGCGCTGGGCGACGCCCCGCCAGGACCGTTGCGTCAGGTCGAGGTTCTGCTCCTGCCCGGACAGCGCGAGCTCCTTGCCGGCGATGGTCCGGGTCAGCACGAACCAGCTGTGGTCCGCACCGGTCCGACGCAGGTGCGCCAGCGTCCCCAGCGTGTCGAAGCCGGGGTAGAGCGGCCCGGGCAGCCGCCGGCCGTGCGCGTCCAGCCACAGCGAGGAGGGACCGGGCAGGATCCGGATCCCGTGGCCCGGCCAGATCGGGTCCCAGTCGTGGACCCCCTCGGTGTAGTGCCACATGCGGTCCGGGTGGATCAGGCTGGCGCCCGCCGCGTGGGCGATCCCGATCCCGCGGCCGTCGACGTGCGCGGGGACGCCGGTGACCATGCGGGTCGGCACCTGCCCGAGCCGGGGCGGCCAGGCCGCGCGGACCAGCTCGTGGTCGCCGCCGATGCCGCCGGTCGTCAGCACCACCGCCTGGGCGCGGATCTCCTGCTCCGCCAAGACGGTTCGTGAGGTGGGTCGACCCCGCTCGGCGTCGTCCGGCTCCAGCACCGACACCCGCACCCCGACCACCTCGTCGCCCTCCACGACGAGCGAGTCCACCCGGTGCCGGAAGCCGAAGCGCACCAGCCCGCGGTGCGCCAGGTCCCGCACCCGCCGCTCGAAGGGCTCGACGACGCCGGGCCCGGTGCCCCACGTGATGTGGAAGCGCGGGACGGAGTTGCCGGGCCCGAGGGCGGCATACCCACCGCGCTCGGCCCACCCGACGACGGGGAAGAGCCGGTGCCCGAGCTGCCGCAGCCAGGACCGCTTCTCGCCGGCGGCGAAGTGCACGTAGGCGCGCGCCCACTCCCGCGGCCAGTGGTCCTCCGGCCGGTCGAACCCGGCGGTGCCCTCCCAGTCGGCCCACGCCAGCTCCTCGCTGTCGCGCACCCGCAGCCGTCGCTGCTCCGGCGAGTCGACGAGGAAGAGACCCCCGAAGGACCAGTAGGCCTGCCCGCCCAGGGACTGCTCGCCCTCCTGGTCCAGCAGCAGCACCTGCCGCCCCGCGTCCGCGGCCTCGCACGCGGCCACGAGCCCGGCCAGCCCGGCTCCCACGACGATCACGTCGGCGTCCATGGCACCTCTCCCACGCTGGAGTCGTCCTTCCCGGACCTCACCGTATGCCGCAACCGCCCGTCACGCCGGGTTGTCGCCCTCGCGCGCCAGCTCCTCGGCCAGCGCCGCCACGAACCCGTCGACGTCCTCCGGGGTGGTGTCCCACGAGCACATGAGCCGCACCACGTGGGTGGCCTCGTCCCAGACGTAGAAGGGGTAGTGGGCCTGCATCCGCAGGGTGACCTGCGGCGGGATGACGGCGAAGACGCCGTTGGCGGCGACCTCCTGGGTGAGGGTCACCCCGTCGAGGGCGCGCAGCCCCTCGCCGAGCCGCCGGGCCATGGCGTTGGCGTGCCGGGCCGTCTCGAGCCACAGGTCCTCGGAGTAGAGCGCGAGCAGCTGCGCGGACAGGAACCTCATCTTGGAGGCGAGCTGCATCGACAGCTTGCGCACGAAGTCCATCCGCCGGACCGCGTCGGGGTTGACCACGACGACGGCCTCCACGCCCATCAGCCCCGCCTTGGTGCCGCCCAGGGACACCACGTCCACGCCGACGTCGGTCGTCATCTCCCGCAGCGAGACCTTTAGCGCCGCAGCGGCGTTGGCGATGCGCGCGCCGTCCATGTGGATGACCATGCCGAGCGCGTGGGCGTGCTCGGTGACCGCCCGGACCTGCTCGAGGGTGTGGACCGTGCCGACCTCGGTCGACTGGGTGATGCTGACGACGCGCGGCTGCGCGTGGTGCTCGAAGCCGAACCCGTAGGCCTCCCGGTCGATCAGCGCCGGCGTCATGATGGCGTCCGGGCTGTCGACCGTGACGACCTTGATGCCCGCGACCTTCTCGGGGGCGCCGCACTCGTCGACGTGGATGTGGGCGTGCCCGGTCGCGATGACCGCGTCCCAGCGGTCGGTCATCGCCGACAGGGCCACGACGTTGGCGCCGGTCCCGTTGAAGACCGGCCAGCACGAGGCCTGCTCGCCGAAGTGGCGGCGGGTCACGTCTTGCAGCGCCGCGGTGTAGGGGTCGGCGCCGTACGACCCGACGTGGCCGCCGTTGACCACGGCGAGCGCGTCGAGCACCGCGGGGTGCACCCCCGCGTAGTTGTCGCTGGCGAAACCCGTGCGCGTGACGTCGTGCAACCTCTCCATGCCCGGACCCTAGCGCGGCCACGGGAGCGCCTGCGGGGTCCATCGAAAGGATGACCCGCGGCCTGACCGCCCGGCGGATGGGGTCGCCCGGGAGCGGGGGTGGACTGGAGGCATCGTCCCGCCACCTCTCCCAAGGACCCTCATGCTCACCTGGCGTCACCTCGCCGACCGGGTCACCTCGCGCCGCGGCGCCTGGGTCACCCTCGCCCTCGTCCTGCTCGTCACCACCGCCCTCATGGGGGCCCTGCGGGGCGCCACCGTCGCGCGCGGCGACGAGACGCTGCCGTCGTCCTCGGAGTCGGCGCGGGTCGCCGAGCTGCAGCGGGAGTTCCCCGGCCACGAGCTGTCACCCGTCGTGGTCGTGATCACCCGGTATGACGAGAACCCACTCGCCGCAACCGATCTCGCGTCGGCCCAGCGCGTGAGCGCGGCCGCTGCCGGCGCCGTGGCCCAGCAGCCGTCCCGCCCGGTCCCCTCGCAGGACGGGCGTGCGGTCCTCGTCAACGTGCCGGTCCGGGCCGACCGCCCCGGCACCGAGGTCGCCCCCGACGTCGACGCGATGCGCTCGGCCATCCACGCCGCCACGCCCGCCGGGCTGCGGGCCCAGGTGACCGGCGGGCCGGCCTTCGGCGCCGACGTCGCCTCCGCCTTCCGGGGCGCCGACCTGCGGCTGCTGCTCGTGACCGTCGGCATCGTCGCGGTCCTGCTGCTGCTCACCTACCGCTCCCCGGTGCTGTGGCTGGTGCCGCTTGCGGTGGTCGGCCTCGCCGATGGGCTGGCCGGGACGGCCACCAAGGCGCTCGGGTCCGCGCTCGGCCTCAGCTTCGACAGCGGCATCGTCAGCGTCCTCGTCTTCGGCGCGGGCACCAACTACGCGTTGCTGCTGATCTCGCGGTACCGCGAGGAGCTGCGCCGCACCCCCGACCACCGCGAGGCCCTGCGGGACGCCCTGGTCGCCACCGGGCCGGCTGTGCTGGCCTCCAACGCCACCGTCGTGCTGGCGCTGCTCACGCTGGTGCTGGCCGTCATGCCCGGCACCCGCGGCCTCGGGCCGACGTCGGCGCTCGGCCTGGTGATCGCGGGGGTCTTCGCCCTCACCGCGCTCCCCGCGGCGCTCGCGATCTGTGGCCGGCGCGTCTTCTGGCCCTTCGTGCCCCGGCCCGGGCACGAGCAGGCGACCGAGTCGGGGACCTGGGGGCGGATCGCGGCCCGGGTCGTCGCCCGCCCCTTTCCCGTCCTGCTGGTCGGCGCGGTCGTGGCGGCCCTGATGGCGGCCGGCCTCCTCGGGACCCGGGTCGGCCTCGCCCAGACCGAGCAGTTCCGGGTCGCCTCGGAGTCGCAGCAGGGCCTGGAGGTGCTGGCCGCGCACTACCCCGCGGGGGAGTCCGCGCCGTTGGTGATCATGGCGCCCCAGGGCGAGGCGGCGGCCGTCGAGGCGGCGGCACGGCATACGCCCGGGGTGACCCGCGTGATGCGCACCGGGACCGCGGGGGAGACGGTGCGGCTCATGGCCGTCGCCTCCGCCGAGCCCGGGTCGACCCAGGCCCAGGACACGGTGCGGGCGCTGCGCGACGCGGTCCACCCGCACTCCGCCCTCGTGGGGGGCCAGACGGCGCAGCAGGTCGACGCCCTGGCCGCCGCCGGCCGTGACCTGCGGGTCGTCGCGCCGCTCATCCTCGGCCTCGTGCTCCTCGTGCTCGTCCTGCTGCTGCGCGCCGTCGTGGGGCCGCTGGTGCTGCTCGCCGTCAACGTCGTCAGCGCGCTCGCGGCGATCGGCGCCGGGACCTGGGTGGGGGAGCGGCTCCTCGGCTTCCCCGGGCTGGACGTGCACGTGCCGCTGCTGGCGTTCCTCTTCCTGGTCGCCCTCGGGATCGACTACACGATCTTCCTGGCCCACCGGGCGCTGCACGAGGCGACCGAGCACGGCACCCGCGCCGGCATCGTGCGGGCCGTCGCCCACACCGGCGGGGTCATCACCAGCGCCGGGGTGGTGCTGGCCGCCGTCTTCGCCGCCCTCGGGGTGCTGCCGCTGGTCACCCTCGGTCAGCTCGGGCTCATCGTCGGGCTCGGCGTGCTCGTCGACACGCTGCTGGTGCGGGCCCTCGTGGTGCCCGCGGTGTGCGGGGCGCTCGGGGACCGGCTGTGGTGGCCCCGGCGGCTAACCTCCTGACATGAGCACCGTCGCGCGCATGCACGTCGGCCTGCACGTGCTGTGGGGCCTGCTGCTCGTGCTGGCGACGGTGCGGGCGGTGTGGCTCGGGGCGTCGCCGTGGCTCGTCGTGCCGGCCGCCCTCGCCGAGGGAGCCTGGTATGCCGCCGGCCACCGTCTCGCCCGCCCCCGATCCGCAGGCCAGCGTCTCCCGAACGAGCGGCACGGCACGGGGACCTCGTCGGCGCGGTGGTGGCTGGCCGGCCTGGTCGTCGGCTGGGTGCTGCTGGTGTCGCTGGTCTCCGTCGAGTTCTCCTGGCTGGTCTACCCGCTCATCCTGATCGCGGTGGCGATGCTGCCGACGCTCGCGGCCCACCCGCTGGCGGCGGCGATGACGCTGCTCGTCGTGGTGCTCCAGCTGGGCAGTCGGCAGCAGGCGACCGCGGGGCTCGTGATCGGGCCCGTCGTCGGGGCGCTCGTGGCGATCGGCACGGCGGCCACCTACCAGCGGCTCGTGCGCGAGTCGGAGGAGCGGCGCCGGCTGGTCGAGCAGCTCCTCGCCACCCAGGAGGACCTCGTCGCCGTGCACGACGAGCTCGCGGCGACCCAGCGCGAGGCGGGGGTGGTCGCCGAGCGGGCCCGCCTCGCCCGGGACATCCACGACACGTTGGCCCAGGGCTTCAGCTCGGTGGTGCTGCTGGCGCGCGCGGGGCAGGCCGACCCCACGTCGGCCGCCCGGATGCTCGACCAGATCGAGACGACCGCCGCGGACAACCTCGACGAGGCGCGGCGGGTGGTGCAGGCGCTCACCCCGGCGCCCCTCGAGACCGCTCCGCTGCCCGGTGCGCTCGGCCGGCTGCTGGACCGCCTCGGCGCCCAGACCGGCATGAGCACGTCGCTGGACGTGGACGGCGAGGCCCGCCAGGTGCCCACCACCGTCGAGGTGGCGCTGCTGCGGGTGGCGCAGAGCGCGCTCGCCAACGTCCGCCAGCACTCGGGCGCGCAGCGGGTGGGGCTCACCCTCACCTACGACGACGACGCGGTGACCCTCGACGTGCTGGACGACGGCCGCGGCTTCGACCGGGCCCGGGTGGAGGCGACCCCGGTGGGGCTCACCGGATTCGGGCTGCGGGCGATGCGCGAGCGGCTGGCGGTCCTGGGTGGGCGGCTCGAGGTGGAGACGGCGCCGGGCGAGGGGACCGCCGTTGTGGCGACCATCCCCCTCACCGGCCAGGGTGCAGGAGGTGCGGCATGAGCGTGCGCGTCGTGATCGTCGACGACCACCCGGTGGTGCGGGCAGGCCTGCGGGCGCTGCTGTCCACCGACCACCGCGTCGAGGTCGTCGGGGAGGCCGCCTCCGGGGAGGAGGCCCTCGTCGTGGTCGCCCGCCGGGCGCCCGAGGTCGTGCTCATGGACCTGCGCCTCGGGGCCGGCATGGACGGCGTCGCCACCACGACCGCCCTGCTCGGCCGGCCCGACCCGCCGCGGGTGCTCATCCTCACCACCTACGACACCGACGCCGACATCGTGCGGGCCGTCGAGGCGGGGGCCTCCGGATACCTCCTCAAGGACGCGCCGTCCACGTCGCTGGTCGAGGCGGTCGAGCAGGCCGCGCGCGGCGAGACGGTGCTGGCGCCGCGGGTCGCGCAGCTGCTCATGACGCGCCTGCGCGACCCCCGCCCGGACCTGTCGGCGCGCGAGGTCGACGTGCTGCGAGGCGTGGCGGAAGGCCTGAGCAACAAGGCGATCGCGCGCTCGCTCTTCATCAGCGAGGCGACCGTCAAGACCCACCTCGTGCACTGCTTCGACAAGCTCGGGGTGGACTCGCGCACCGCCGCGGTCGCCGAGGCCCGGCGCCGTGGGGTGGTGCGCTGAGCGAGCGCGACCTCGGCCGGTGGCGGGGCGGGGGGACGGCATACGGGCGGGTCAGGCACCCACGACCAGGCTCACCCCGAGCGTGATCATGACGACCGCGATGACCAGGTCGAGCACCTGCCACGCCCGCGGGCGCGCGAAGACCGGCCGCAGCCACCGCGCGCCGTAGCCGAGCGCGGTGAACCACAGCAGCGACCCGCAGGTCGCCCCGAGGCCGAACCACCACCGCCCGTCCCGGCCGTGCGTCGCCGACAGCGACCCGAGCATCACCACGGTGTCGAGGTAGACGTGGGGGTTGAGCCAGGTGAACGCGACGGTCGTCGCCACGGCCGCGCGCAGGCTGGTGACGCCGCGCTCCTCCGGGGTCATCGCGCCCGGGTGCCGCGCGGCCAGGGCGCTGCGGATCCCGAACTGCACCAGGAAGATCGCGCCGCCCCACCGGGCCACCGTCACGATCGTCGGGTGCGCGGTGATGAGGGCACCGACGCCCGCCACGCCGGCCAGGATCAGGACCGCGTCGGACAGCGCGCAGATCGCCACCACCACGCCGACGTAGCGTCGGACGAGGCCCTGCCGCAGCACGAAAGCGTTCTGGGCGCCGATGGCGACGATGAGCCCGAGGCCGGTGAGCAGGCCCGACAGGGCGCTGTGCAGGGGTGACATGACCACGACGCTAGGTGGTGGGCGTCGGTGCAGTCCAACGATAGTTTCTGCACGATCATTAGCATGGCTTCATGCGTCTCGATCCCCAGCAGCTCGCGGCCCTGCGAGCGGTGGTGCAGCACGGCACCTTCGACGCGGCGGCGGTCACGCTCGGCGTCACGCCCTCCGCGGTGAGCCAGCGGGTCAAGGCGCTCGAGCGGGAGGTCGGCCAGGTGGTCGTGCGGCGGGTCCGACCGTGCCGGCCCACCGGCGCCGGCGAGGTGCTCCTGCGTATGGCGACCCAGCTGGCGCTCGTCGAGGCCGAGGCCGAGGCGGCGCTGCGGCCGACCGAGGCAGGCCCGGTGCCGCTGTCGGTGGCGGTCAACGCGGACTCGCTCGGAACGTGGTTCCGCCAGGTGCTGGCAGCGGTGGCGCAGGACCAGCAGGTCGCGCTGACGGTGCTGGCCGAGGACCAGGGCCACAGCGCCGAGCTGCTGCGCAGCGGCGCGGTGATGGCGGCAGTGACGGCGGATCCCGCTGCGGTGCAAGGGTGCTCGGTGGTCGAGCTGCGACCGATGCGCTACCTGCCGGTCGCGACGCCGGCGCTGGTCGAGCGGCACCTCTCGCGCGGACGCAAGCGGGACGGCCTCGCCCGCATGCCGATGGTGCGCTTCAACGCCAAGGACGACCTGCAGCACGAGGTGCTGCGCCGCCTCGACGCCCCCGACCCCGCCGTCGTGCACCACGTCCCGTCGACCGAGGACTTCGCGGTGGCGGTGCGGCTCGGGCTGGGCTGGGGGATGCTCCCCGAGCAGCAGCTGGGCGACGACCTGCAGGCGGGACGGTTGGTGCGGGTCGCGCGGGGCGCGGTGAGCGTGCCGTTGTACTGGCAGCGGTGGCGGATCGAGTCGGCCGCCCTGGACCGGCTGACCGGGTGGGTGCGGGCCGCCGCGGTCAGCGGCGCAGCGCGGCCTCGATGACCTCGGCGACGCCGTCCTCGTCGTTGGCAGGGCACCGGTGGGACGCGGCGGCCACGGCGTCCGGGTGTGCGTTGGCCACGGCGTAGCCACGGCCGGCCCACGCGAGCATCGGGACGTCGTTGGGCATGTCCCCGAAGGTCCACACGTCCGCCGCGTCGATGTCCCGCTCGCGGCACCAGCGCTGCAGCGCGGTGGCCTTGGTGACGCCGGGCGCGGTCATCTCCGCGAGACCGGGGGCGCCGGAGTAGGCCAGGTGCGCCAGGTCGCCCACGACCGCCGTGGCCCGCGCGATGAACTCGTCGCCGGTCAGCGAGTCGTGCCGCGCCAGCAGCTTGCCCGGCAGCTCGTCGGCGAGCAGCTCCTCGAGCGGGGCGACCCGGCGGGCGTCCGTGACCTGCTCGCCGCCCGGCCCCCGCAGGTCCAGCAACGACGGCTCGGCGCCCAGCCCGGACCGCCCCTCGACGCCGAAGGCGGTGCCCGGCAACGCGGTCCGCAGCCGGTCGGCGACCTCGAGCGCGGCCTCCAGGGACATGGTGTGCTCCTCGACCACCGCGCCGGCGTGCAGGTCCAGCACGAAGGCGCCATTGGTGCACAGCACCAGCCCGTGCGAACCCACCTGCTGGGCAAAGGGGTCCATCCAGCGCGGCGGCCGGGCCGTGGCGACGATGACGACGCAGCCCGCGGCCTCCGCGGCGACGATCGCCCGCGCGGTGCGCTGGGAGATCGTGCCGTCCGAGCGCAGCAGGGTCCCGTCGAAGTCGGTGGCGAAGACGCGCGGCGGGACCGTCATACGGCCCACTCTCGCACGGCCGAGCACTCACAGGGATGCCACAGGACGAGCCCACGAGGGCCATAGCGGGCGCCGGTGGAGTGGGGGACATCGACCAGGACGGCTCCGCGCCGACGACACCGAAGGAGCAGGACATGGGAAGCGCCAAGCAGATCGGTGCCCGGCGGATCCGGCAGGCCACCGCCACCATCGCGGGCGTCGGCGTCGCCGTGACCGCCGCGGCCCTCGGCCTGACGGTCTCCGACCACGTCGGGTCCACGACCGCGGCGACGACGGCCGCCACCTCGACCAGCACGAGCAGCACCACCACCAGCAGCACCACCGACACCAGCGCGACCACCGGCGGCCTGACCGCCGCCCAGGGCGCCCCGGTCGCCCACTCGGCCGGCAGCTGACCTGCGACAGGAGACACCACCATGCAGACCATCACCGAGACCCGCGGCCCCGCCCTGGAGTGGGCGCTGTGGTCGACCACCATGCGGCTCGTGACGAGCGACGCCCGCGCCCTGCCCGCCGCCAAGCGGCTCGTGGACCAGGAGCTGGTCCAGGTCGAGCTGGCGGCGAGCAGGTTCCGCCACGACTCGGAGGTGATGCGCCTCGCCCGGGCCGGGGGCCGCCCGGTCTCGGTCAGTGACACGCTGCTCGACCTGACGGACGCCGCGCTCGCCGCGGCTGTCGTCACGGGCGGCGCGGTCGACCCCACGATGGGGTCGGCGCTGGCCCGGCTCGGCTACGACCGCGACCTGACCGGTGTCGGCCACGCGCGCCCCTTCGCCGGCGGCACGGTCCGGGTCGTCCCGGCCGCGGCACCGGGCTATCGGCGGGTGCGCGTGGACCGCGCCGCCGGCACCATCACCGTGCCCCCGGACGTCACCCTCGACCTCGGCGCCACCGCCAAGGCGTGGGCGGCCGACCGGTGCGCCCGCGTGGTCGCCGACCAGCTCGGCACGGGGGTGCTGGTCAGCCTCGGCGGCGACGTCGCCACGAGCGGCCCGGCCCCGCGGGAGGGGTGGACGGTGTCGATCCAGGACCTGCCCGACGACCCCGCCGCGCTGGTGAGCCTGCCGGCCGGGTGGGCGCTCGCCACCTCGAGCACGCGCCGGCGCCGCTGGCAGGTCGAGGGTCGCGAGCTCAACCACGTCCTCGACCCGGCGACCTGCCTGCCCGTGACCCCGTGCTGGTCCTCGGCTACCGTCGCGGCGCCCAGCTGCGTCGAGGCCAACACCTGGTCGACCGCGGCCCTGGTCGCCGGACCCTCGGCGCCGGGTGTCCTGGCCCGGCAGCGCCTGCAGGCGCGGCTGCTGCACCTGGACGGGCAGGTCACCTTCGTGGGCGGGTGGCCCGCCGACGCCGAGGCCCTCACCCAGGACCAGGCGCGTATGCCGATCGCCCCCGCCGGCGACCTGGCTGCCGGCCACCGGTCCGCCGACTCCCTCGCCGCCCACCCTCTCCCCGTGAGCGCGGGCGGTGCGGCATGAACGAGGCACTCTGGGCCCTCGGCCGCGGCACCGGCGTCAGCGCCCTCGTGCTGCTCACCCTCGCCACCGTCCTCGGGCTGGTGCTGGGGGCCGGCTTCCGGCACCGGCAGCTGCCACGGTTCGCGCTCACCGAGATCCACCGGCGCGCGTCGCTCGGGGCCACCGGGCTCCTGCTGCTGCACGTCGTCTCGCTGCTGCTCGACCCCGAGGCGCAGCTGCGGCTCGTCGACGCCGTCGTGCCCTTCCTCAACGCCCGCAACCCGCTGTGGTGGGGGCTCGGGACGCTGGCGGTGGACCTGCTGCTCGTCGTGATGATCAGCTCCCTGCTGCGCAAGCACCTGCGGCACAGCACGTGGAAGGCGCTGCACTGGCTCGCCTACGCCCTGTGGCCGGTGGCGCTGCTCCACGGGATCGGCGGAGGCACCGACGCCGCGACGCCGTGGCTGCGGCTCACCGCGATCTGCTGCTCGGCCGCGGTCGGTGCCGCGGCGGCCTACCGCCTGACGCGTCGTCGCGACCCCGGTCCTCGTCTGATCGGCGGCCCGGCACGATCGGGCGGCCTCTCGGTCGGCGCTCGGGTGGCCGTGCCGCGCGAGCTCGTGCGGACCGGGCCGCTCACCAAGACCACCACCATCGACGTCGAGCGCGCCTCGACCCGCACCCCAGGAGACCCCTCGTGAGCACCACGCCGTCCGCCACCCCCAGCAGACCCCGCCCCGACCGGGACGGGCCCGGCCCGCGGCAGGCCGGAGCCTCCGCCGTCCGCACCGCCACCGCGGTCCTCGCGGGGACCGGTGTCGGGGTGGCCCTCGCGGTCGGCGGCATCGCCGCGGCCGGTCACGGCACTGCGAGCGCCGCTACCGGCGGCCGGAGCACCGGGCAGCTCGCCCCGGTGCCGCAGCAGCAGGGCAGCAACCTCGACCCCGGCCAGGGCCAGCAGGGGCTGCAGGACCAGCAGGGTCAGCAGGGCCAGCTGGACCCGAGCCAGCAGGACCCCAGCCAAGGGCAGCAGGGGTGGGGGCAGCAGGCTCCCGGCATACCGGGAAACAGCGCACCCGGCTGGAGCCAGCAGGACCAGGGGACCACGGGCCTGACCCCCGGGCAGGGACCCGCCATGGGCCGCAGCCACGGCAGCTGACCGCCGGGACGACGACGGGCCCCGGGGAGAGTCTCCCCGGGGCCCGTCGTGCGCCTGCGACTAGTAGCGCCCGCCTGCGACTAGTACCTCCCGCCTGCGGCTAGTACCTCCCGCCTGCGGCTAGTACCGCCCGCCTGCGGCGGGGTTGCCGTGGTGCTCGTGCGTCGTCGCCGAGTCCCCCATCCGGTGCAGCCGGCTGTGGGTGCGGGAGTAGACGAAGTAGATGACGAACCCGAGCGCCATCCACAGCAGGAACCGGATCCACGTGTCCAGCGGCAGGTTGAGCATCAGGTAGAAGGACACCAGCGCGGCCAGCCAGGGCAGGACCGGCGACCCGGGCACCCGGAACGAGCGCTCCAGGTCGGGGCGCCGCTTGCGCAGCACCGGCACGGCGACCGAGACCAGCACGAAGGCCGACAGCGTCCCGATGTTGACCATCTCCTCGAGCTTGCCGATCGGGGTCAGCGAGGCGACGAGGGCGACCAGCAGGCCGACGGTGATGGTGATGCGGACCGGGGTGCCGGTGCGGGGGTTGGTCTTGCCGAAGGCCGGCGGCAGCAGCCAGTCGCGGCACATCGCGAAGATCACGCGGGTGCCACCGATGAGCAGCGTCATGACGACGGTGAAGAGGCCGGCGACGGCGCCGGCGGAGATCAGCGTCGACGCCCAGCCCTGGCCCACCGACTCGAAGGCGGAGGCGAGCGCGGCCTTGGGGTTGATCTGGTCGTACTTCACCATGCCGGTGACGACCAGCGAGACGGCGATGTAGAGGATCGTGCAGATGACCAGCGAGGCGATGATGCCGATGGGCAGGTCCTTCTGCGGGTTGCGGGCCTCCTCGGCGGTGGTCGCGACGACGTCGAAGCCGATGTAGGCGAAGAACACCAGGGAGGCGCCGGCGAGGATGCCGCCCCAGCCGTAGGTCGTCGGGTTGAGCCCGAAGAGCAGCTGCACCAGCGGCTGGTGCATGACGCCCGCCTCGGCGGCCTTGGGGGCGACGGCCTCGGGGATGAACGGCGCGTAGTTGCTGGTGTGCACGAAGCGCAGCCCCGCCACGATGACGAACAGCACGATGAAGAGCTTGACCGCCACGAAGACCAGGTTGACCCGCATGGACTCCTTGATGCCGTAGGCGATCAGCGCGGTGATGACCGCGACGAGCAGGAACGCCGGAAGGTCGAAGTGCGAGCCGGGCGCCATCGACTCCGGCCACGTGATGCCGAGGTGCTTGAGGAAGACGACGAAGTACTGCGACCAGCCCTGCGCGACCACGGACGCGCCGAGCATCATCTCGAGCAGCAGGTCCCAGCCGATGATCCAGGCGACGAGCTCGCCGAGGGTGGCGTAGGAGAACGTGTACGCCGATCCCGAGACCGGCACCGTCGACGCGAACTCCGCGTAGCAGAGCGCCGCGAGACCGCAGGAGAAGGCGGCGATGACGAAGGAGATGACGATGGCGGGGCCGGCATACTGCGCGGCGGCGCGTCCGGTGAGGGTGAAGATGCCCGCACCGATGATGACCCCGATGCCGAAGACCGTGAGGTCCACCGCGGTGAGGTTCTTCTTGAGCTGGTACTCCTGCTCGGTGGTCTCGGCGATCGATGTCTCGATCGACTTGGTGCGGAACAAGTTCATCCGGTCAGCTCCTCGAGGGGTGTGCGGCGGGGGTCGCGGCGCAGGGACGCGCGTGATGCGACCCACAGCCTGCCCCCAGACACCGGGACGGGGGAAGGTCGTGGCGGCTGATCAAGCCGCACCGTGACCAGATCGTGCCGGACTCGTCCGTATGCCGGACGGGTGACGTCCGGCGCGCGACGGTGGTGTGCCGCCGCCCCCTCGCAGCGGCGGCACACCCGACCACCTCACCACGTCAGGACCTGTATTGCAATAACTTCGCAACAGTGCCCATGATGGCGCCATGCACATCCCTGACGGGTTCCTCGACGCCCCCACGTCCCTCGGCACCGGCGTCCTGGCGGTGGGAGCGGTCGGGCTGGCCCTGCGCCAGGCCCGCAAGGAGCTCGGGGAGACCGGCCCGGTCCTCGCGGGGCTCGTGGCGTGCTTCGTCTTCGCGGTGCAGATGGTCAACTTCCCGGTCGGGGCGGGCACCAGCGGCCACCTGCTCGGCGGCGCCCTCGCCGCCACCCTCGTCGGCCCGTGGACCGGGGTGCTCGTCATGACCACCGTCCTGCTCGTGCAGGGGTTGGTCTTCGCCGACGGCGGTCTGACCGCGCTCGGCGCCAACGTCACCGACATGGGGATCGTGGGCGTCCTGGTCGGCTACCTCGTCGTGCGGGGGGTGCTCGCGGTGCTGCCGCGCCGACCCGGCTCGGTCGTCCCGGCCGCCGCCGTCGGCGGGCTGCTGTCCGTGCCGGCCGCCGCGCTCGCCTTCACCGCCATGTATGCCGTGGGCGGCACCGCCCCCATCCCGCTCGGACGGCTCGCCGCAGCGATGCTCGGCTGGCACGCGATCATCGGCGTGGGGGAGGCCGTCATCACCGCGGCGGTCGTCGCCGCCGTCGTCGCCTCGCGGCCGGACCTGGTCCACGCTGCTCGCCACCTCGTCCCGGACCTCGAGCTGGTCGACGCCGAGGGCCGCCGCACCGTGGTACGGGCCGACGCCCCGGTGGCGCGCCGCTCGACCCGGCTGACGCCGCGGTTCGCGGGCGGGCTGCTCGCCGCGAGCCTGGTCGTCGGCGGAGGCCTCAGCCTGCTGGCCAGCAGCCACCCCGACGGGCTGGAGTACGTCGGGGAGACCCTCGGTTTCGGCAGCACCGCCACCGACTCGGCCGCCGCCTCGTCCCCGCTCGCGGGCTACTCGCTGCGCTGGCTGGGCGACGGCACGTGGGGCTCGGTCGTGGCCGGGATCCTCGGGGTGCTGCTCACCCTGCTCGTCGGGGTGCTGCTGTCGAGCATGGCCGGGCGGCGCCGCGAGGGGCTCGAGGGGTCTCAGACGTCCGCGGGGGCCGAGGGGTGCACGGAGGAGACGCTCGTCGGCTCGGAGCAGAGCGAGCGCCGGTGAGCGCGACGGCCATCCGGCGTCCCCTGGACCCGCAGGACCGGATCGTCCTCGACGCGACCGCCCACGGTCACCAGCACGGTGGCGGCCCCGGCGAGGAAGGCCTGGTCATCCCCGGCGACACCCTCGTCCACCGGCTGCCCGCCCAGGTGAAGGTGGTGGTCCTCGTGGCCTTCGCCGTGGTCGTCGTGGCCGCCCCCCAGGGTGCCTGGTGGCTGCTGCTGGCCGACGCGATCCTGCTCGTCGGGGTCGTCCTGGCGGCGCGGCTGCCCTGGTCCCACGTGCTGCGGCGGCTCCTCGTCGAGACACCGTTCGTCCTCTTCGCGCTGGTGACGCCGCTGGTCGCGACGGGTCCGCAGGTCAGGGTCCTCGGCATACCGCTGTCCGTGCCGGGGCTCGTCGCCGCAGGCACCATGCTGGCCAAGGCGACCCTCGGGGTGCTCGCCGCCGTCGTCCTCGCCTCGACCACCTCGCCGCGCGAGCTCATCGCCGGGCTGGACCGGCTCCGGCTCCCGTCGGCGTTCGTCGCGATCCTGACCTTCATGGTCCGCTACCTCGGGGTCGTGACCGGTGACCTGCACCGGATGCGCGTGGCTCGCGAGTCGCGCGGCTACACCGGTGGCCGGACCGGCCACCTCGTCGCGGTCGCCGGGGGAGCCGGCGCCCTCTTCGTCCGCTCCTACGAGCGCGGCGAGCGGGTGCACCAGGCCATGCTGGCCCGCGCGTATGCCGGCCGCCTGCCGTCGGCCACCTCGGCGCGCGCCGCGACGGCCGCCGAGTGGACCCGCGGACTCCTGCTGCCGCTGGCCGCGGCCGTACTCTGGGCGGGATGGCTCCTGCTCGCGCCCCGATGACCGACCCGTCCGCCACTGCTGCGGCCGCCGTTCCCGCGGCGGACGCTGCTCCCGCCGCGCTGGACGTGTCCCGCCTAGCCTTCGCCTACCCCGACGGGCGGCAGGTGCTCTTCGGCGTCGACCTGCAGGTCGCGCCGGGGGAGCGGGTGGCGCTGCTCGGCCCCAACGGCGCCGGCAAGACGACCCTGCTGCTCCACCTCAACGGCATCCTCGGGGCGGTCAGCGGAGGCACCGGCACCGGCGCCGTCACGGTGGCCGGGGTGCCGCTGCGGCGCGAGTCGCTCGCCGACGTGCGCCGCCGGGTCGGGATCGTCTTCCAGGACCCCGACGACCAGCTCTTCATGCCCACGGTCGGCGACGACGTCGCCTTCGGCCCCCACAACCTGGGGCTGCGCGGCGCCGAGCTCGACGAGCGGGTGCGCTGGGCGCTCGCGCAGGTCGGGATGCAGGACGTGGTGGACCGGCCGCCGCACCACCTGTCCTTCGGCCAGCGGCGCCGGGTCGCGGTCGCCACGGTGCTCGCGATGCAGCCCGACGTGCTGGTGCTGGACGAGCCGTCCTCCAACCTGGACCCGGCGAGCCGGCGCGAGCTGAGCGAGATCCTCACGTCCCTCGACGTGGCGATGCTGATGGTCACGCACGACCTGCCCTACGCCCTGCAGCTGTGCCCACGCTCGCTGCTGCTCGACGACGGCCGGATCGTGGCCGACGGGCCCACCCGGGACCTGCTGGCCGACGACGAGCTGATGCGGGCCCACCGGCTCGAGCTGCCCTACGGCTTCGACCCCCTGTCGGTGCCGGGCGCCTGAGGCGGGGCGAGAGGCCCCTCGCATGCTGCTCGTGACGCCCCCGATGTGCCACGAGCCCCCTGAACCGACGCGAGGAGCCCCTCACTCGTCACGCTATCAACCTGTGACCTGGATCGGACACAATTCGGACACAGTCGGCGGATCCCGACACCCTCGGTGGTGACCAGTGGCTCGCCGCGACCTCCCGGGAGGCCCCAGCCGGTGACGGCATGCTGGGGGTGTGCCCTTCACCCTGGCCCACCCCGCCTTCGCGTTGCCGCTGCGCCGGCTCGGGCTCCCCGTCGCCGCCCTGGCGGCGGGCTCGATGGCGCCGGACCTGCCGCTCTACGCGGCAGCCGTCGGGCCGGTCCCGGTGGCCGGGCGGTATGCCCACACCCACTCCGCGGTCGGCATCGTCACCCTCGACCTCGCGCTCGGCCTGGCGCTCTGGGCGGTCTGGGAGTGGCTCCTGCGCGCACCGGTGCACGACGCGCTGCCCGACGCCGTCCGGCGGCGGGCGCACGCCCTGGTCGGCCCCGGCCCGCGGGGGCCGGTGGCCGGGCTGACGGTGGTCCTCGCGGTGGTGCTCGGCGCGGCCAGCCACGTGGGCGTCGACGAGCTCACCCACCCGGGGCGGTGGGGCGCCACCCACGTGTCGTGGCTGGCGCAGACCCACCTCGGCCTGCCCGGCACCGCGTGGCTGCAGCTGGCCGGCGGCGCGGGCGGCCTGCTCGTGCTGGGCGCCGTGACCGCGCTCGGCTGGTGGCGCTCACCCGTCGTCGAGCGGCCACGGCGGTGCCCGGCATACGCGCCGTGGATCGCGCGCGCGGCGGCGCTGGCGACCGGAGTGGTGGTGTCGGCCGCGACAGTCGCGGCCGTGGCGGGGGTCGGGACGCATCAGGTGGCCTACCACGTCGCGACGCTCGGGGTGCTCCTCATGGGTGGGGTCCTGCTCGTCGCCGCGGTCGGCTGGCACCTCGCCCGAGCCCGGGCCGAGGCGGCGGAGCAACCCTCTGAGACTTGACCACGACTTGACCACGACCTGACCACGGCCTGACGGGGGGTGCGCCGTCATCCGGGCCCGGGCATGGACATACAGTGAGGGCGCCCGCGACGCCGCGGCGAGGCGCCCACGAGGTGCCTCCCCTTCGACGGAAGGCCCGCCCATGCAGATCGGCATCCCTCGCGAGACGGTGCCCGGCGAGACCCGCGTGGCCGCCACGCCCACCAGCGTCGAGCAGCTGGTCCGCCTCGGCTACGACGTCGTGGTGGAGACCGGCGCCGGCGCCCTCGCCAGCGTCGACGACCGGGCGTATGCCGACGCTGGAGCCACGGTCGCCGAACGCGCCACCACGTGGGCCGCCGACGCCGTCTACAAGATCAACGCCCCCACCCGCGACGAGCTGGACCAGCTGCGGGAGGGCGCCACCCTGGTCAGCCTGGTCGGCCCGGCCCTGCACCCGGAGCTGCTGCAGGAGCTGGCCGCGCGCCGCCTCACCGTGCTCGCGACCGACGCCGTGCCGCGGATCTCCCGCGCGCAGGCGCTCGACGTGCTGAGCTCCATGGCCAACATCTCCGGCTACCGCGCCGTGGTGGAGGCGGCCCACGAGTTTGGCCGGTTCTTCACGGGGCAGGTCACGGCCGCGGGCAAGGTCCCGCCGGCCACCGTCCTCGTCGCCGGGGCCGGGGTCGCGGGCCTGTCCGCCATCGGCACCGCCGTCTCGCTCGGCGCCGTGGTCCGGGCCACCGACGCCCGCGCCGAGGTCGCCGAGCAGGTCGAGTCGATGGGTGGGGAGTTCCTGCACGTCGACGTGGGCGAGCAGCAGGTGTCCACCGACGGCTACGCCCGCGAGACCTCCGAGGCCTACGACGTGGCGGCGCGGCGGCTCTACGCCGAGGCCGTGCCCGCGAGCGACATCGTCATCACCACGGCCCTGATCCCCGGCCGGCCGGCGCCCCGCCTCATCACCGCCGACATGGTCGCCGCGATGCGACCCGGGTCGGTCATCGTCGACATGGCCGCCGCCACCGGCGGCAACGTCGAGGGCAGCGTCCCCGACCAGAAGGTCGTTACCGACCACGGCGTCACGATCATCGGCTACACCGACCTGCCCGCCCGGCTGCCCGGGCAGGCGTCGCAGCTCTACGCCACCAACCTGGTCAACCTCACCACGCTCATCACGCCCGGCAAGGACGGGCAGATGGTCCTCGACATGGAGGACGTCGTGCAGCGCGGCATGACGGTCGTGCTGCAGGGGGAGGTCCTGTGGCCGCCCCCACCGATCCGGGTCTCGGCGGCCCCACCCCCGGCCACGGGTGCCGGCGCCGGCGCGACCGCGGGCGGCGCGACCGTCGCCGCCCCGCCCGAGGCGGCTGCACCCAGGCCGCGGGCGCCATACGTGCGTCCCGTGCTGGCCGTGCTCGGACTGGTGGCCTTCCTCGCGCTCGCCGCCTCCGCGCCTCCGTCCTTCCTCGGCCACTTCATGGTCTTCATGCTGGCCTGCGTGGTCGGCTACTACGTCATCGGCAACGTCCACCACGCGCTGCACACGCCCCTGATGTCGGTCACCAACGCCATCAGCGGCATCATCATCGTGGGGGCGCTCGCCCAGCTCGGCCGCGGCGACCTCGTGGTCAACGTGCTGGCCTTCGCCGCCGTCCTCGTCGCCAGCATCAACATCTTCGGCGGCTTCACGGTGACCCAGCGCATGCTCTCGATGTTCCGGAGGGGCTGACCGATGACGACCGCCCTGTCCTACGCCGCGCACATCGTCGCCGGGCTGCTCTTCATCCTCGCGCTCGCGGGGCTCTCCAAGCACGAGTCGGCCCGCCGCGGCAACACCGCCGGCATCATCGGCATGGTCCTCGCGCTGGTCGCCACCATCGCCCTGGTCACCTCCCTCAGCGGCGTCAGCGCCCTCGGCCTGATGCTCGTCGCCATGGTCATCGGCGGCGCGATCGGCGTGCACCGGGCGCTGCGCGTCGAGATGACCGGGATGCCCGAGCTCATCGCGCTGCTGCACAGCTTCGTCGGGCTCGCGGCCGTGCTCGTGGGCTACAACTCCTGGCTCGCCACCACCGCCGGCGAGACCGCCGAGGGCTCCCTGCACCGGATCCACAACGGCGAGGTCTTCCTCGGCATCTTCATCGGCGCCGTGACGCTGACCGGGTCCATCGTGGCCTTCCTCAAGCTGTCGGCGCGGATCAAGTCCGCACCGCTCATGCTGCCCGCGCACAACCTGGTCAACCTCGCCGCGATCGTGGCATCCCTCGGGCTCATGGTGTGGTTCGTGCCCACCGGCAACGCCGTGCCGCTCGCCCTCATGACCGTGATCGCGCTCGCCCTCGGGTGGCACCTCGTGTCGTCCATCGGCGGCGGCGACATGCCGGTGGTCGTGTCCATGCTCAACAGCTACAGCGGGTGGGCCGCGGCCGCCGCCGGCTTCATGCTCGGCGACGACCTGCTCATCATCACCGGCGCGCTGGTCGGCTCCTCCGGTGCCTACCTCTCCTACATCATGTGCCGCGCCATGAACCGCTCCTTCCTGTCGGTCATCGCCGGCGGCTTCGGCTCCGACGGGGCCGTGACCGGCGAGGCCAAGGACTATGGCGACCACCGGGAGACCTCCGCCGACGAGGTCGCCGAGCTGCTGCGCGACGCCCGGTCCGTGGTGATCACACCCGGGTACGGCATGGCGGTCGCCCAGGCGCAGTATGGCGTCGCCGACCTCGCCGCCCGGCTGCGCGAGCGCGGGGCACAGGTGAGGTTCGGCATCCACCCGGTCGCCGGTCGCCTGCCCGGCCACATGAACGTCCTGCTCGCCGAGGCCAAGGTCCCCTACGACATCGTGCTCGAGATGGACGAGGTCCAGGACGACCTGGCCGCCACCGACGTGGTGCTGGTGATCGGGGCCAACGACACCGTCAACCCCGCCGCGCTCGACGACCCGTCCAGCCCCATCGCCGGCATGCCCGTCCTCGAGGTGTGGCACGCACGAGACGTGATCGTCTTCAAGCGGTCCATGTCGACGGGGTACGCCGGCGTCCAGAACCCGCTGTTCTTCAAGGACAACACCCGGATGCTCTTCGGGGACGCGAAGGAGCGGGTGGACGACATCCTGCGCGCGCTCTGACGGCGGCTCGGGCGGGCTGCGGGGCACCGCTGCGGCACGTGGTGGCGGCGGTCGCCGGGGATCGGGTGGGTTTGTCCGGCGTCGTCGGTGGTGCTTCCCACCCGGTGTGGTCGGGGTTGGGCGTGCTCAGGCGGCGAGCGGGCGTCCCGCCATACCGGGCGGGTAGCGGCGGCACGGGGTGAAGCAGGGCCGGCCACCCCGCGCGACCCGGGCGGTGTCGATGCGCATTGCCAGCTCGCACGCCTGGGTGAAGACCAGCTGATGGCTGGTGCGGATCGTCGACCAGCCGAGACCCAGGTGCTCGGTGTCCAGCGCGAGGTCGGCCAGACGGAACATCCCGTCGTGGAACGCAGATCCGTCGTGCTCGAGCAGGAGTCGTTCCCGCTCGTAGGCTCCGTCTCTGCGATGGCCGGTGCCGGGCACCACGAACTGCCGCGTGGCCGGCGGCAACCGATGGGCCCGCTCGACGTGGGTGACATACCCGTGCTCGAGATGGCTCGCGGTGCCGGTGGCCACATCCTCGAGCACCGCGACGAGCAGCGCCCGGCGCGGATGGCGACGGCGGGCGCCCAGCCGCGCGAGGAGTCGGGGCGCCTGGGTGAGGCCACGTTGGCAGGCCGCAGTCAGGAACCCGATCGCGTCGCTGTCGCTGCCCGTCGCAGCCAGGTCCAGCACGACGTCCTCGACGCGCAAGGTCGGAAGGTCTCGCGGCAGTGGTTCGGCGTGGACGTCGGGACGGTGCCGCACGAACGCGTAACCGGATTGCGGCGCGATGGTCCGGCGATGCGGCACGGCGATCTCGATGATGGCCGGCGGCCGGTCGAGCAGCCCGAGGTGGTGCCCCGCCGCACGCCCGGCGAGCGCGGCGCCGCGGCCGGCATGCAGCACCCCAGCCCAGGCCCGGCGCTCTGCGTCCAAGGGCGCGCGGTTGTTGGACGCGCCGCTCACGAGATAGATGCCGGGCAGCACGGTGGTCGCTCGCGCGGCCACCCCGTCCACCGACGGGCGGGACAGACCTGCTGCCAACAGCTCGGCGCGCGCGAGCAGGCCGCCGCGACGCTCGGCCAGCTGCAAGAGATGCGGCGGTATGGCGGTCCGGGGGTGCATGCCGCTCAGCGTGACGGAGCCGCGTCCCGCTGTGGCGTCGACCTGCTCCCCCTGTGGACGAGTGCGCGGATCGCCGCGTCGCCGGGCTCGCCTGTGGACAGACAGCGGGTGGGATCCACCGTCGTGGTCGGGGTGGCGGAGGCGTGGTGGGGCAGTGGGTGGGTTTGACCGTGGTGTTCGGTGGTGAAGTCCACCCGATGTGGGGCGGGGTCGGGAGGACGCGAGGCGGCTGGGGGCGGTTCGGCCGGGCGAGGGCTACGGGGAGCCGTCAGGACAGCGGGTCGTCGCCGCTGCGGTAGATGGAGGTGCCGCTGTCGTAGCCGCGCTCCGGCTTGCGGTCGTAGCGCTCGGCGAAGCGTTCCCAGCTCGAGAGGAGCTCCCGGGCCTCAGCGTCCTGGGCCAGCGGCGGCTGGACGACGGGCAGGTCGGCGGTGTCGTGGCCGTCCCGCGGCGGAAAGTAGCCCCGGCGGGTGTCCCGGCCTCGTGCCGCGTCGCGCTCGCCGCGCCACCGGCCCTGGCCACGATCCCCGCGATCCCGGTCCCCGGGACCCCGGTCCCGGCGATCCCTGCCGTCGCGATCCCTGCCGTCGCGATCCCGCTCCCCGCGATCCCAGCCGTCGCGCTCCCGCTCCCCGCGACCTCCGTCGCTGCGACGACCGCCCCCGTCGCGTGCGGCATACCGGTCGTCCTCGTCTCGCCAGGTGGAGCCGTTGCGGTGCCCGGCGACCCGCTGCATCCGGGCCGGCCCGGGCTCGACCTGCACGACATCGCCCCACCGGTCGCCGTCGTGCTCGTCCGGCCAGTCGTGGGCCTCCTGCACGTCCTCGTCGACATCGGTCACGCGTTCGCGGTCCTCGACGCCGAAGATCTCGGCGCACAGGGCCCGGTAGTTGTGGTCCGGCTGCGGCACGAACTTGATCTCGGACAGGGCCTGCTGCTGCCCGGCCGACTCCATCACGAAGGTCCCCCACCCGAAGATCCGCCCCGCGATCGAGCGGTGGTAGGACATGTCGGTGACCTTGGACAGCGGCATCATCGCGACCTTGCGGATGATGAAGCCGTAGGTCATCATCAGCCGCTTGTCCGTGGCGATGACCCACTGCTTGCGCCACTCCCACACCATCCAGACCGCCCGCGCCACCGCCGCGAACCACACCCACCACAGGACGTCCACGACGTTGGCGGCCGTGCCGCTCACGTTGGCGTCCACGGCGATGACCAGCACCAGCACGGCCAGCGCGGTCGCGACGGGCTCGGCGACGACGACGGGGTGCTGGTGGATCGCCACGACCAGCTGCTCCCCGTCCAGGACGTAGCGGCGGCGCACCGACGGTGGCAGCTGCGGCTCGTCAGACGGGTCCACGTCGGCTCCGGGTCAGCGGTTGAGCAGCTTGTCGAAGAAGCGGCCGAGCGACTGGACGGCCTGGACGAGGATGTCCCAGACGGTGCGCACAATGTCAGCGGCTCGGTCGGGCGACACGATGATCGCGTAGATCAGGAACGCGACGAGCAGCCACAGAAGGACCTTCTTGATCTTCGGGTTCACGAGGTGGGCTCCTTGCTGGGGGCGCTGCAGGGGCAGGGATCAGCGACCAGTCAAGCAGCGCAGCCGGTCCCGTCGCCGAGCGGCTCGCCGCCGGTCGTGGTCGAGATTGGATAACGGGCGGGTCGCGGCGCGATCACGGCGGTGGGGCCGGGTGGCGGGCCGCGGCATACGGCTCGGCTCAGACGACGCCGTAGAGCCGGTCTCCCGCGTCGCCGAGCCCGGGGACGATGTAGCCGTGCTCGTTGAGGCGCTCGTCGATCGCGCCGGTGACGAGCCGCACCGGGATGCCGATGTCGGTGATGGAGTCGCGCACGTGCTCGATCCCCTCGGGCGCGGCGAGCAGGCAGACGGCGGTGATGTCGTCGGCGCCCAGGTCGCGCAGGAACTCGAAGGCCATGACCAGCGTGTGCCCGGTCGCGAGCATCGGGTCGACGACGAAGACCTGGCGGCCGTGCAGCGACTCCGGCAGGCGGTTGGCGTAGGCGCTGACCTCGAGCGTCTCCTCGTCGCGCACCATCCCGAGGAACCCGACCTCGGCGCTCGGCAGCAGCCGCACCATGCCCTCGAGCATGCCCAGCCCGGCGCGCAGGATGGGCACGATGACGGGCTTGGGGTTGGCGAGCTTGATGCCCTTGGTCGGCGCCACGGGCGTCTCGATGTCGATCGGCTCGACCCGCACCTCGCGCGTCGCCTCGTAGGCCAGCAGCGTCACGAGCTCCTCGGCCAGCCGCCGGAAGGTCGGGCTGTCGGTGCGCTTGTCGCGCAGGTAGGTGAGCTTGTGGTTGATGAGCGGGTGATCGGCCACGTGAACCTGCATGGGGGAAACTTATCCCGTGACCGACCCCATCGCCGCGTCGCACCCCCGGCCGGTGCCCGACGACGGCTTCCCCGTCGACCCGCGCTGGCCGGGCTGGATGGCCGACGCCCTCTCCCTGGCCTCCTCGTGCGACGCGGACGTCCCCGTCGGTGCCGGTCTGTATGACGAGAGCGGGGCCCTGGTCTCGCGGGGCCGCAACGAGCGGGAGCGGCGCGGCGACCCGACGGCTCACGCCGAGGTGGAGGCGCTCCGGGCCGGCGCGGCCGCGCTGGGGCGGTGGCGGCTCGACGGATGCACCCTCGTGGTGACCCTGGAGCCGTGCGTGATGTGCGCGGGGGCGCTGGTGTCGGCGCGCGTCGACCGGGTCGTCTTCGGGGCGTGGGACGCCAAGGCCGGAGCCGTCGGGAGCGTGTGGGACGTGGTGCGCGACCGGCGGGCATTGCACCAGGTCGAGGTGGTCGGCGGGGTGCTCACGCAGGAGTGCTCGCAGGTCCTGACGGATTTCTTCGCCCGGCGCCGCTCCGTGTAAAGTCTCCGGCGGTGGCGTGTCCGAGCGGCCGAAGGAGTACGCCTCGAAAGCGTATGAGGGTTTACGCCCTCCGTGGGTTCAAATCCCACCGCCACCGCCAACCTCGAGGGCCCTGCGCATCGCCTGATGCTCGGGGCCTTCGGCATGTCCGGTCGCGCACACCGGGCGCCCGCCGGACGGAGCGACGGCCCGCGTGACGGCATCCGGCCAGGGGTGGGCGCCCTGGCCGGACGCGGTCTCAGCGGGGCGCGGGCTGGTTGGCGGCGAGCAGCGCCCGCCACGTCGCCGGGTCGGTGCGGCCGGTCGGCGTGACCCCGTGACCGCGCTGCCAGTCCGTGAGCGCCTGACCCGTGGCCGTGTCGAATCTGCCCGTCGCCGCCGTCCCGACCGCCTGCTGCAGCACCCGGACCGAGGGGTTGCGCGAGCCGGGGCCGAGCGGGAGGCCGGAGTACCTCACGAGCGCGCCCAGCAGCGGCGTCGCGCCCGCGGGCGTGGCGGGACGGGGCAGGACGGGGCAGGGGCGGGCGCGCGGGGCGGCATACGGCTCGGCCCAGGTGAGGTCGGGGGTGCGGCAGGGGCCGAAGTCGCGGGACGCGACCCGCCCGGTCCACCACGAGGTGCGGCCCATCGCGCCCTCCCAGGACAACGAGACGTGGACGTGGTCGCGGTGGCAGGGGGTGTCGAGGCGCGGGTCGGGGCGGGCCGCGCAGCCGGAGTAGGGACGCCACCCCTCGGAGAGGCGGTAGCTGGACCAGATGCGGTCGTTCCAGATGAGGTACATGACGCCGAGGCGGCGGGCGTTGCCGGCTGGCACCCCCTGCTCGTCCGGCCCGGTGAGCCAGGCGACGGCCGACTCGGCCTGCGCGAGGCTCTCGGGCCGGCGCGCCGAGGCGAACCAGTCGACCGCCCGGCCGTCGTAGTGCTCCGTGGTCGGCAGCGCGTCCGTGCCGCAGGGCCGCGTGATGGCCGTGGACGTGCCCGGGTAGGTCCGGCGCAGCAGCGCCGCGAGGGCCACCGTCCCCGGCTTGGCCTGCTCGTCGCACGAGGTCGCCGGCACGTATGCCGCCGGCAGCTCGATCGCGGGGCTTAGGTCCCGGGCCCTGCTGGGGGTGGCCGGGGCCGGGGTGGGGGTGCTCGCGGCGCGGACGCCGGCTGCCGGCTTGTCCGCGGGGCCGGATGTGGGGCCGACCGTGAGGCTGGGCATGGCGGCGGCGCCGGCCAGGGGGACCGTCGCGAGCGCGAGGGCGGTCAGGAGGGTCGCCGAGGTGAGCCGGCGCCGGGCGGGGGAGGGCGGAGCGGCCGTACGGGTCGGGGCGGGACGGTGCCGCCCGGCCAGGGGTCGCAGCATGAGTGGTGCCTCTCTCGTCGGGACCGCCGCAGGGTCCGGGCGATCGCGCCTCGACTGTGGCAAGTGCGGCAAACCCCGCGAAAGGGGCAGGAACGAACGTTCACCACCCCGTCGGACGACGTTGTCCCGCTGGTGTGGTGGAGTGTGCCCATGACCCGCTTCGAGGGCCTGCGCACCACCGTCGAGGGTGGGGTCGGCAGGCTCGTGGTCGACCGACCTGCCAAGCGCAACGCCATGAGCCTCGCGATGTGGCGGGCGCTGCCGGACGCTCTGGCGGCGCTCGTCGCGGACCCCGCCGTGCTCGTGGTGGTCGTGGCGGGTGAGGGCGAGCACTTCTGCGCGGGCGCGGACATCGGGGACCTGCTCCGCGGGCCCGACCCGCAGGACCCCATGCAGCTCGTGCGGGAGGCCGACCTGGCCGCGCAGCGGGCGCTGCTGGCCTGCCCCAAGCCCACGGTCGCTGCCGTGCGCGGCAGCTGCATCGGGGGTGGCCTGGAGCTGGCGATCTCCTGCGACCTGCGGGTCGCCGAGGAGACCGCACGCCTCGGCATCACCCCCGCGCGCCTCGGAGTCGCCTACGCCCCCACGGGGATCCGGACGCTGCTGGAGCTCGTGGGGCCGGGCGCCGCGCGCCGGCTCCTCTTCACCGCCGGGATCGTCGACGCGGTCGAGGCGCACCGGATCGGCCTCGTCGACGTCATGGCCGGGCCGGGCGACCTGGAGGACGCGCTCGGGGAGCTCGTCGACGAGCTCGGCAGCCGGTCGCAGCTGACGATCGCGGCGGCCAAGGAGTCGATCCGGCTGATCCTGGACGGCGCCGATCCGGAGCCGGCGGCGCAGGCGCGCTACCGGGAGACGATCGCCAGCGGTGAGCTCGCCGAAGGGGTGGCCGCCTTCGCGGAGCGGCGGGCCCCGGTCTTCCGCTGGCGCCGGTGAGGTGCGGCAGTTGGTGAGGTGGTGCTGCCGGAGCGGGCTGTCCGTTTTCGGGGTCGTTGTCGGATCTGTCGGGGTGATTCGTCCCGATTCGTCACGCCCAGCCGGGTGAGGTTTGGGCGGTGGGCGGGGCCTGATGCCCACAGATGACGAACACTTTGCGTGATCTTTCATCACGCTGTGTGGCTGTTCGCGCCTCCCCGGACCGCGGCCGCCGCTGTCCGAAGGAACCCCCATGCCCCTGCGCCCCCACGCCCGCGTGCTCCGCCGCGCCGGTGCGCGCCCCGTCGCCGCGCTCGCAGCCGCAGCCCTGGCCGGCATCGGTCTGGCTGCGCCCGCCCCGGCAGCTCCCGTCGCCCCCGCGGCCCAGTCGTCGGCCCCTGCAACGGGCCCGGCCGTCACCGCCGATCCGGCGCCCGTCCCTGCACCCGCCCCGGCGCCCAACCCCACGCCGCTCCCGCCGCTGCCGGCGCCGGCCCCCGCGGCCGGCCGCCAGGCGTGGACGACGCCTGGCTCCTCGGTGCGCACCGCCGCGCGCGTCGTGGCCGCGCCGGCGCTCGCCACGGGCGCCCGGCAGGTCCGGGTCGTGACCACGCAGGTGGTCGCTGGGAGCCCCGTCGTGTCGACGAGCACCGTGGCGGCCACCCAGGCGGTGGCGGCGGTCGACAAGGCGCAGGACGCCCCCGGCGCGGTCGCCGTGGCCGTCGACACCCGAGTCGCGACCAGCACCTACAACGACCCGCTGCGCCCCGAGAAGTGGGACCTCACGGCCCTCGGCGGCGAGACCTTCCACGCGCGCGTCGCCACCTCTCGGGTGACCGTGGCCGTGGTGGACACGGGCGTCGACGGGACCCACCCCGACCTGCGGGGGGTGCTCGTGCCAGGCGCCGAGTTCCTCTCCAAGAAGCCAGGATCCACGGCCTCGACCGGGTCGGGCGCGGTCGACGCCAACGGTCACGGCACCCACGTCGCCGGCATCATCGCGGCGGTCGCCGACAACCGCATCGGGACGGCGGGGCTGGCCCCGGGGACCCACGTCATGCCGGTGCGCACCATGGGCGCCGACGGGTCCGGCTGGTGCTCCGACGTGGCGCGCGGCATCTACTACGCGACGCAGCACGGCGCCGCGGTCATCAACCTGTCCCTCACCGGGGGGTCGGACGCCACCCTGGCCAAGGCCGTGGAGTACGCCACCTCCCACGGCGTCGTCGTGGTCGCCGCCGCCGGCAACGATCGTCTCGCGGGCAATCCCATCAGCTACCCCGCGGCCTACCCCGGCGTCATCGGGGTCGGTGCGGCCACCCGGACCAGGGCCGCGGCGCCCTTCTCCAACACCGGCTCCTACGTGGATCTCGTGGCGCCCGGTGTGGACATCGTCTCGACCTATCCCACGCGCAAGATCGCGTCCGGCTACGCCGCCATGGACGGCACGTCCATGGCCACGCCGATGGTGAGCGCCACCGTCGCCGGCCTCAAGGCCGCCCGCCCGTCGCTGACGCCCGCGCAGGTCCAGGCCGTCCTCGCGAGCACCGCCACCGACCTGGGTGTCCGGGGCACCGACCAGACCTTCGGGGCCGGGCTGGTCAACCCGGTCCGGGCGCTGTGCACGGTCTCGCTGTGCCCGGCGACGCTGGGCTGGTCCGCGCCGACCTGGACGCCCGCCTTCGGCACGCTCGCCCGCCCGACGCTGGTGGTCCGCACCGCCATCGGCGCGCCCGTGCCCGGCGCGCCTGTCCAGGCCTGCTACCGCCTCGCCACCAGCGGCTCGACCAGCTGCGTGACCCGCCGCGCCGACGCCGCCGGCCGGGTCGACCTGTCCTTCGCGGCCCGCACGCTGACCACCGTCACGGCCCGCTTCCTCGGCACCGCGACGGCGACCCCGGCGACCAGCGTCGCCACGGTGCGCACCACCTACGCCGTGCGAGCGGCGGCCGCCCCCCGCGCGGTCACCACCGCGGTCTCGCCGCGGCAGACCACCGTCAACCTGGACCGGTGGGACACGCGCCGTCGGTCCTGGGCCTACGCCCGCACGCTGCGCACCACCCCCGGTGGGGCCGCCACCTTCACCGGGGTCGCGCCGGGGAGCTACCGCGTCTACGTGCCGGGCTCCTCGGTCCTGGCCGCAGCGGCCACCGGGGCGGTCGTGGTCCGCTGACCCCGGTCGTGGTCCACTGACAGCGGCCGTGGTCCGCTGACCCCGTCCGCTGACCCCACCGGTCCTGTGCCGCCCCCTTCGCGGTCACGCCGCCGCGCGGCAGGGGCGGTATACGGCCTGATCAGCGGAGCAGCAGCAGGTATCCCCAGGCGGGGAGCGTGACCGGCTCGCCCTCGACGATGGTCACCTCGGCGTCAGTGCCAGTTCCGGCGCCGTCGGCGAGGGCGTGCCGGTAGGTCCCCGGCGCGAGCGCCTCGCGGAAGGCCACCTCGACCGGCTCGGCGGACAGGTTGACGGCCACGAAAACCCGTGACGCGTCGTCCTGCCGCACGAAGGCGAGGACCCGGTCGTCCGCGGTGGTCGGCACCGGCAGCATCGGTGCGCCGTGCTTGCCGCTCCACAGCGCGGTCGTGTCGCGGCGCAGCGCCACCAGGCGGCGGTAGAACGACCCCATCGGGTGGTCCTGCCAGACGATCTCGTCCTTGTCGAAGAAGGACAGCCGCTTGTCCATGCCGGCCTCCTGGCCGTTGTGGATCAGCGGCATGCCCTTGCTGGCGACGGACAGCACGATCGCGGCCTGCAGGGCGTCGCCGAACTGCTCGTACTCCGTGCCCTCCCAGGCGTTCTTGTCGTGGTTGGAGACGAAGAGCATCCGGATCGAGTCGCGCTGGTAGGCCTTGGCGTCCCACGCGTAGTAGACGCGCAGCGCCTCCAGGTCGGCCTTGCCGTGGGCGATGTGGTGCAGGGCGTCGTTCCAGCTCCAGGCGTAGGTCATGTCGAAGGCGCGGTGGTGCAGGTCCCGCGCCTCCCACTCGGCGAGCAGGAAGATCGGCTTGATCTCGTCGAGCACCGCGCGGACGGTCTCCCAGAAGTCGGTCGGCACCATCCCCGCCACGTCGCAGCGGTAGCCGTCGACGTCGACCTCTCGCACCCACCAGGCCATCGCCTCGGTCATCCACTCGCGCAGCGCGGCGTGGGAGTAGTCCAGGTCGATGATGTCGTCCCAGTCCCACCACGGGGTGGGGCGGAAGTCGCCCTTCCAGTCGCGGGCGTACCACTCGGGGTGCTGCTCGACGAGCACGTTGTCCCAGGCCGTGTGGTTGGCGACCCAGTCGAGGATGACCTTGAGGCCGAGGTCGTGGGCGGCGGCCACGAAGGCCTTGAGGTCCTCGACGGTCCCCAGCTCCGAGCTCACCGAGTAGTAGTCGCGCACCGCGTAGGGGGACCCGAGCCGCCCCTTGCGGTTGACCTCGCCGATCTCGTGGACCGGCATGAGCCACAGGATCCCGACGCCCAGCTCGGCGAGCCGCGGCAGGTGCGCCATGGCGGCGCGGATCGTCCCCTCGGGCGTGAAGTGGCGCGTGTTGATCTGGTAGATCGTCGCGTTCACCGACCAGGTCGGGTGCTCGAAGGGGGTCTCGGGGGCGGGCTGGAAGCTGCGGGTCACGCCGCCCAGGCTCACACCGCGCCCCGTCGGGCCGCAACCGAGCCCGTATGCCGAGGCCCGCTGCCCGGCGGGGCTGCGGCATACGGCCGCCCACTGGGCCCGTGGGTCACAGCTCGCGCAGCGGCTCTCCGACGGGGGTGCCGGGCGCGTCGAGGTTGAGGACGCGGGCATGCAGGTGGGGTCGCTGCTGCAGCGCCGCCCGCAGCGCGCGGTGCAGCCCGTCCTCGACGTAGAGCTGGCCGCGCCACTGCACCACGTGCGCGAAGAGGTCGCCGTAGAAGGTCGAGTCCTCCGAGAGCAGCTGGTGCAGGTCCAGGGTGGCGCGGGTCGTGACGAGCTGGTCCAGGCGCACCAGGCTCGGCGAGATGCTCGCCCAGTCGCGCGTCGAGGTCATGCCATGGTCGGGGTAGGGGCGGTCCTCGCCGACGGCCTTGAAGATCACGCTCCGTAGCGTAGTCGTCGCGCGTGCTCGCGGATGGGATACCCGTCGGACTCGTCGCGGCTTCGGCTTCGGCTTCGGCTGCGGGGGTGGGGGTGCCCGTCTAGAGTCAGCACCGTGACCGACGCCAGCACCACGCAGATCGACACCATCCGCTCCGGCTACGCCTTCGACGGGCCGGCCCTGGACTTCGGGGCCGCGGTCGTCGACGGCCAGGCGCACCCCGACGCCCCGGTGCGGATCCCGTTGTCCGTCATGAACCGTCACGGCCTGGTCGCCGGCGCCACCGGCACCGGCAAGACCAAGACGCTGCAGCTCATGGCCGAGCAGCTGTCGCGCGGCGGGGTGCCGGTCTTCCTCGCTGACGTCAAGGGCGACCTGTCCGGCATCGCCTCGCCCGGCGTGGCCAACGACAAGGTGTCGGCGCGGGCCGCGGACGTCGGGCAGACCTGGGAGGCCTCCGGCTTCCCGACCCAGATCTTCTCCCTCGGCGGCCAGGGCAAGGGCATCCCGCTGCGCGCCTCGGTGACGAGCTTCGGCCCCACCCTGCTGTCGAAGGTGCTGGGGCTCAACGACACCCAGGAGTCCAGCCTCGGCCTGATCTTCCACTACGCCGACAGCAAGGGCCTGCTGCTGGACGACCTCAAGGACCTGCGCGAGGTCATCACCTACCTCGCCGGTGACGAGGGCAAGGCCGAGCTCAAGTCCATCGGCGGCCTGTCGAGCGCCACGGCCGGGGTGATCCTGCGCGAGCTGGTCACCTTCCAGAACCAGGGCGCAGACGTCTTCTTCGGGCTGCCGGAGTTCGACTCGGCGGACCTGCTGCAGGTGGGCGAGGACGGCCGCGGCCTCGTGTCTTGCCTGGAGCTGCCCGCCGTCCAGGACCGGCCGCAGCTCTTCTCCACCTTCCTGATGTGGCTGCTCGCCGACCTCTTCCACGACCTGCCCGAGGTCGGTGACGTCGACAAGCCCAAGCTGGTCTTCTTCTTCGACGAGGCGCACCTGCTCTTCGACGACGCGTCCAAGGCCTTCCTCGAGGCGATCGAGCAGACCGTGCGGCTCATCCGGTCCAAGGGCATCGGCGTCTTCTTCGTCACCCAGTCCCCCAAGGACGTGCCCGCCGGGGTCCTCGGCCAGCTCGGCAACCGGGTGCAGCACGCGCTGCGGGCGTTCACCCCGGACGACGCGAAGGCTCTCAAGGCGGCGGTGTCGACCTACCCGCGCTCCGGCTACGACCTGGAGCAGCTGCTCACCCAGCTCGGCACCGGCGAGGCCGTCATCACCGTCCTGTCCGAGCGCGGCGCCCCGACGCCGGTGGCCTGGACCCGGATGCGGGCGCCGCAGTCCCTCATGGGCCCGAGCGACCCCGCCGTCATGGACCAGCTGATCGCCGGCTCGCCGCTCGCCGCCAGGTACACCACCGCCGAGGACCGCGAGTCGGCCTACGAGAAGCTCACGGCCGCGCAGCAGGCCGCGCAGCCGGCGCAGGCTCCGGACCAGGGGACCGCCCCGACCTCGCCGGCACCCGCACCGGCTCCCAAGCCGGCCAAGGAGGAGCCGGGCCTCGTGGAGCAGGTCGTCCAGTCCTCGGCGTTCAAGTCGATGCTGCGGTCGGCGGGCACCCAGATCGGGCGGGAGATCACCCGCTCGCTCTTCGGCACCGCCCGCCGTCGCCGCTGACCTGCCTCAGGTCGTCACGTCCGCCGGGGTCAGCACCCCAGGCAGCGCGCCGTTCCGCTACCTGGACAAGCCGAGCAAGGACGGCCGCAGCGCCGACTGCTGGTCCTCCAAGGTCGGCCGGCTCAACGTGCACTACTCCTCGGGACCGCTCAACCACTGGTTCTACCTGGCCTCCGAGGGCTCGGGCGCCAAGACCGTCAACGGCGTGAGCTCCAACAGCCCGACCTGCAACAACAAGCCCGTCACCGGTGCCGGCCGCGACGTCGCCGCCAAGGTCTGGTACGCCACGCTCACCAACGAGCTGACCTCCCGCTCCGGCTACGCCGAGGCGCGCGAGGGGGCGATCCGCCAGGCAAAGGCGATCTACGGCAAGGGCTCCGCGCAGTGCACCTCGGTCGCCGCCGCCTTCGACGGGATCGCCGTGCCCGCCGGGACGCAGACCTGCAGCAACTGACCCGCTCGCGCCTGCGGCCACGACGCGCCTGCGCCGTGGTCGGGGCCGGTGAACGGCCGGCGACGGGGCGGTGACGCTCGATTGTGAGCGGGGCCGCCCCATCCGGTACATTTCTCGGCGGAGGATTCGCATAGTGGCCTAGTGCGCACGATTGGAAATCGTGTTGGGATAAAACCCTCGGGGGTTCAAATCCCCCATCCTCCGCCAGTCCAGAGGCCCCGCACCGTTCGTCGGTGCGGGGCCTCTGCGCGTCGGTCGGCGCCCGTCCCCGCCCGGCTCGGTCGACCGCCCGGCTCGGTCGACCGCCCGGCCCCGGTCGGCCCGCGATCAGGACGTGGGCTGCAGCGGGGCGTAGGTCGTCGAGCGCTGGCGCAGGGGGCGCCCGATCCCGTCGGTGATCTCCCGCAGCTCCGCGACCGTCTTGGCCGAGCCGTGCTCCGAGCCCGCCATACGGCTGATGGTCTCCTCCATCAGGGTGCCGCCGAGGTCGTCGGCGCCGCCGCGCAGCATGAGCCGGGTCCCGTCGACGCCGAGCTTGACCCACGAGGTCTGCACGTGGCGGATGCGGCCGTGCAGCAGGATGCGGGCGACCGCGTGCACGGCCCGGTTGTCGCGCAGCGTCGGCCCGGGTCGCGCGACCCCGGCGAGGTAGACCGGCGCGTTGGTGTGCACGAACGGCAGCGGCACGAACTCCGTGAACCCACCCGTGCGGTCCTGGATCCCGGCGAGGGTGCGCAGGTGGCCGACCCAGTGGCGGGGGTGGTCGACGTGGCCGTACATCATGGTCGAGGAGCTGGGGATGCCGAGCGCGTGGGCGGTCTCGACGATCTCGATCCACTGCGCGGTCGGCAGCTTGCCCTTGGTCAGCACCCAGCGGACGTCGTCGTCGAGGATCTCGGCGGCCGTGCCCGGGATGGAGTCCAGGCCGGCCTCGCGCAGCTCCTCGAGCCAGGCGCGCGGCGAGACGCCGGCCTTGGCGGAGGCGGTCGCGATCTCCATGGGGGAGAAGGCGTGCACGTGCAGCTGCGGCTGGACGTCCTTGATGGCCCGCACGATCCGCGCGTAGTCGCCGGGCCGCAGGGCGGGGCTGATGCCGCCCTGCAGGCACACCTCGGTGGCACCGAGCGCCACGGCCTCGCCCGCCCGCTGCGCGATGTCGTCCAGGGACAGGGTGAACGCGTCGGCGTCGGTCTTGCGCTGCGCGAACGCGCAGAACCGGCACCCGACGTAGCAGACGTTGGTGAAGTTGATGTTGCGGTTGAGGACGTACGTGACCTCCTCGCCCACGGTCTCGCGGCGCAGCTCGTCCGCCAGCCGGGTCACGGCCTCGAGGTCGTCGCCGTCGCACGTCAGCAGCGCCAGGTAGTCCTCGTCGGACAGCCCCGCGGGGTCCTGCTCGGCCCGCGCCAGCGCCTGCCGGGCGTCGGAGGGCGTCGACACCTGCAGCCCGTATGCCGCGCCCGCCGCGCCACCGTCGCCGGTGGCGCTCCTCGTCGCCCGCTCGGCGACGGCCGCCCAGTCGCCGTAGACCTCGCCGAAGTCGCTGCGTCGGTCCTCGCTGCGGCCGGTCGTGTCGATGGAGGCGTGCAGGTCGACCCGGCCCCGGCTCGCGGCCAGCCCGCTGGTGGCGAACCCGCCGTCCGGCTCCTGCCACGTCCGTCCCTGCGGCCGCGCGTCCTCCCGGGCCAGGCCCGTCGTGGGGTCGGCCAGCGCGGCGACGTGTCCGTGCAGGCGCGGGTCGATCCACGGCTCGTCGCGGGTCAGCGACCCCTGCACGAACCTCGGGTGGGCGGTGAGGCGCTCGCGCAGCTCGAGTCCGGCGGCTGCGGTGGCCGCGCGCAGGCGCTCGATCTCGGGCCAGGGACGCTCGGGGTTGACGTGGTCGGGCGTGACGGGGGAGACGCCGCCCCAGTCGTCCACCCCCGCGGCCAGCAGCCGGGAGCAGTCGTCGAGGTCGGTGAGGTTGGGTGGCGCCTGCACGCTGGTGCCCGGGCCGAGCAGGATGCGGGTGACGGCGATCGTGGCGAGGTACTCCTCGAGCCCGACGTCCTCGGCACCCCGCATCGCGGTGTCGTCCTTGGCGCGGAAGTTCTGGACGATCACCTCCTGCACGTGGTGGTACTCCCGCGCGAGGCGACGGATCGCGAGGATCGACTCGACGCGGTCGGCCGGCGTCTCGCCGATGCCGACGAGGATCCCGGTCGTGAACGGCACCCCGACCCGTCCCGCGTCCTCGATCACCCGCAGCCGGACGACGGGGTCCTTGTCGGGCGAGCCGAAGTGAGGGCCGCCGGGCTCGGTCAGCGCCGTCGAGGTGGACTCGAGCATCATCCCCATCGACGGCGCGACGGGCTTGAGGCGCTGCAGGTCGGACCAGCTCAGGACGCCGGGGTTGAGGTGGGGGAGCAGGCCGGTCTCCTCCAGCACCCGGATCGCGGCGGCGCGGACATACGCCAGGGTGTCGTCATACCCCTTGCTGTCCAACCACTCTCGCGCTGCGGGCCAGCGGTCCTCGGGCCGGTCGCCGAGGGTGAAGAGCGCCTCCTTGCAGCCCTGGGCGGCGCCCTCCCGAGCGATCTGGACGACCTCGTCGAGCGAGAGGTATGCCGCCTCGACGCGTCCCGGGGTCGTCGCGAACGTGCAGTAGTGGCAACGGTCCCGGCACAGCCGGGTAAGGGGCACGAAGACCTTGCGGGAGTAGGTGACGACGCCCGGGCGCCCCGCCCGGGTCAGGGCGGCGTCCCGGACCCGGGTGGCCACGGCGGACAGCGCCTCGAGGTCAGCGCCGCGAGCGCCGAGCAGCACCTCCGCCTCGGCGGCGTCCAGCGCCTTGCCGTCCCTCGCCCGGGCGAGGGCCCGGCGCATCGCGTGGCTGGACCCGGTGTCGTGCGTCATGGCCACCACGCTACGTCGGGGCGCCGACAGACCCCACCGCCCGTCCAGGGGGAGCACGGCGCGGGCGCCGGGATTGGTTGGGCGGCCCGGGGCTGGACTACGATGGGAGCCGGCCCCCCGCGTGGTGGTACCTCTCCCAACTCCCCCAGGGCAGGAATGCAGCAAGGGTAAGAGAGCTCTTCCAGGTGCGCGGGGGGTCCTGCATGCCACGGCGTACCCCTTGTCGGTGGTGACGGCTAGGGTCTGACCCGTGAGCACAGCCCTCTACCGCCGCTACCGCCCCGAGGCGTTCGCCGACGTCATCGGGCAGGAGCACGTCACCGAGCCGTTGATGCAGGCCCTGCGCAGCGGGCGCATCAGCCACGCGTACCTCTTCAGCGGGCCCCGCGGCTGCGGCAAGACCACCTCCGCGCGGATCCTGGCCCGCTGCCTCAACTGCGAGCAGGGGCCGACCGACACCCCCTGCGGCACCTGTGAGTCGTGCGTGGCGCTGGCGCGTGGCGGGAGCGGGTCCGTCGACGTCATCGAGATCGACGCCGCGTCCCACGGTGGTGTCGACGACGCCCGTGACCTGCGGGAGAAGGCGTCCTACGGCCCGGCGCGCTCGCGCTTCAAGGTCTACATCATCGACGAGGCGCACATGGTGACGCCGCAGGGCTTCAACGCGCTGCTCAAGATCGTCGAGGAGCCGCCGGAGCACGTGAAGTTCGTCTTCGCGACGACCGAGCCGGAGAAGGTCATCGGGACGATCCGCTCCCGCACCCACCACTACCCCTTCCGGCTGGTGCCCCCGGCCCGGCTGACGGACTACCTGCAGCAGCTGTGCGACACCGAGGGGGTCAAGGTGGCCCCGGGTGTCCTGTCCTTCGTGATCCGGGCCGGTGGCGGCTCGGTGCGGGACTCGCTGTCGGTGCTGGACCAGCTGATGGCCGGCGCCGGGGACGAGGGGCTGACCTACGAGCGCGCCGCCGCGCTGCTCGGCTTCACCGAGGTCGAGCTGCTCGACGCCACCGTGGACGCCCTCGCCGCCGGCGACGGCGCCTCCGTGTTCCGCCAGGTCGACCGGGTCATCGAGTCCGGGCAGGACCCGCGGCGCTTCCTCGAGGACCTGCTCGAGCGGTTGCGCGACCTCATCGTGGTGCTGGCCACGGGGGAGGGAGCGGGTGCGGTCCTGCGGGGGGCGCCCGAGGACCAGCTGGAGCGGATGCGCGCCCAGGCCGCGGCCTTCGGCGGCGGGGCGCTGTCCCGGGCCGCCGACGTGGTCAACACCGGCCTCACCGAGATGACCGGGGCGACCTCGCCGCGGCTGCAGCTGGAGCTGGTGTGTGCCCGGCTGCTGCTGCCCGGAGCCGTGGGGGAGCAGGGGTATGCCGCCCGCCTGGACCGGCTCGAGCGTCGCCTGGAGCTCGGCGGGCACCCCGGAGCAGCGGCGTCCCCGCTGCCCACCGGGGGACCGACGGCCGCTGGTGGTCGGGTGTCGGCCGTCGCCGACCAGGGCGTGGACCAGCGCGAGTCCGTGGCGGCGTCCGCCGCGCGGGTCACCGAGGAGCCGTTGCGACCGGCCCAGGCCGCCGACCAGCAGCCCCCTGCCAGCGGGGGCGTCTCCGCCGAGGAGCGTGAGGCGCTGCAGCAGCAGCACGCGCGCCAGGACGAGGCGCAACACGGTGAGCAGCGGGAGAGCGCAGCAGCGGGCCCGGCCGGCGGCGGCCAGCCTGGCGGGGCTCAGCCTGGCGGGGGTCGCCCTTGCGAGGCTCAGCCTGGTGGGGGCCGGCTGGCAGCGGAGCAGCCCGGAAGCCCGCAGCGCGGCGCGGACCACACCGTGGGCCGGGCGTCCGGTGCCGCCAGGCCGGCCGCGGCCCCGGGCGGCGTCGACGCCGACATGCTGCGCCGTGCGTGGCCCGACGTCCTCGCCCGGGTCTTCCGGGAGAAGCGCGTCACCTGGACGATGCTGTCCGAGCACGCGCAGGTGCTGGAGTTCGACGGGCGCCGCGTGGTGCTCGGCATCAACAACCCCGGCGTCGCGCGCAACTTCTCGACCAGCAAGGTGCACCCGGAGGTGGTGCGGCAGGCCCTCATCGACGTCATCGGCGTCGACGCGGTCGTCGAGGGCGTGCCGCTCGCGTCCCACGCGGCCGAGGCACCGCGTCGGACGACGCCGCCGCAGGCCGCGCCCCCGCCCCGCCCGACCGAGGCTCCGGCCCCACCGGCCGGCCACGGGCCCGCGGACCGTAGCGGCACCACGGACCGCACCGACACGGCTGCCCGCAACGACGCCCCCCACGGCAACGACGCGCCCGACGGCAACGGCGGCGCCATCGCCGGTGCTGCTGCTCGTGCCGGTGCGCCGGGCGGCGCGGCCGGCGGCGGAGCCGCCCCGAGCGCCGGTTCACCGGGGCTGCGGGAGGCGCTCGGCGTCCCCGACCGCGCCCCCGACCCGGGCGGCGGCTGGGAGGCCGGTGGTCCGGCCCCGGACTGGGCGACCGCCGGTGGACCCGACACCGCGGGCGATGGCGAGCAGCCGGGCGGGGAAGACAACGCGGGTGGTCCCGGTGCGGCCACCGCGCCGCCGCCCCCTCGCCACGGCGAGGCGCCCGGCGGTGACCCTGACGGCGGCACCGGCGACGGCCCTGACGACGACACCGGCGACGGCCGCGGCGACGTCAGCGATGACCCCGGCCCGAGGTCCGACGAGGGCCCGCAGGACGACGACGAGCCGGTCGACGAGGAGAGCGTGCCGGTCGACGTGGCCGCGCTGTCGCCATACCAACGAGCCATGCAGCGAGCCCGCCGCGAGGAGGAGCGGTCTCCCCAGGTCAGGCGCGTCTCCGACGACGACGTCAGCCGCGACGACGAGAGCGTGGACGACGCCGGCGGCACCGCCGGCCCCCAGGTGATCGCCTCGGTCCTGGGCGGCACGATCATCTCCGACAGCCAGGCCTGACCGCGGTGCGACGCGGACGCGGTGGACCCGCCGGGTGCGCGATGCGCGGCACGGCTAGGCTCGCCCCGCACGCCCACCACGACGCCTGCGAGGGTTGATGTTCTACCGAATCGTCCACTCGGTGCTCAAGCCGCTGACCCATGCGGTCTACCGGCCCACGATCGAGGGCATCGACAACGTGCCGCGGTCCGGGCCGGTCATCCTGGCGAGCAACCACTTGTCCTTCATCGACAGCTTCGTGATCCCGCTCGCCGCGCCCCGCCAGGTGGCCTTCCTCGCCAAGGCGGAGTACTTCACCGGCACCGGGGTGAGCGGCACCATCCGGCGCGAGCTCTTCGAGGCGGTGGGTGCGATCCCGGTCGACCGGGACTCCTCCCGGGCCGCCCAGCAGTCGCTGCAGGCGCAGCTCGACGTGCTGCGAGCCGGCGGCGCGACCGGCATCTACCCCGAGGGGACCCGCTCCCGGGACGGCCGCCTCTACAAGGGCAAGACGGGGGTCGCGTGGCTGGCGCTCGAGGCGCGCTGCCCCATCGTCCCCGTCGGTCTGCTCGGCACCGAGCAGATCCAGCCGGTGGGCGCCTCCCTGCCCAGGCTGGCCAAGGTCGTCGTGAGGTTCGGCACCCCGATCCAGGTGGGCGACCGGTTCGACGACGTGCCCGCGGGTCGGGCCCGCCGCGAGCTGACCGACGAGGTGATGACCGCGATCCAGGCCCTCACCGGGCAGGAGCCCGCCGGCGTCGCCAACGACCGGTCGACGCAGTAGCCGCGCCCAGCATCACGAGCCGGCCCCGAGCCGGCGGTCCCCGTCGGCCGTCGATCAGGAGGAGCGACCGGCGTTGACCTCGTCGCGCCACCGCAGCCACGGCTCGACCATCGCCAGGTCGTGGTCCGGGCCACCGGTGCCCATCGTGAAGGTCGTCGCGCCGAGCTCGAGCAGCGGCCCTCCCTCGACCTCCGGCGCCTCCGGCTGGCGTCCCTCGCGACCCCGGCCCCCGACCCCCACGGACACCTCGATCTCGGCGGGGTCCCGGCCCACGTCCGAGCAGTGACGACGCAGCACCTCCAGCTTGTGCGCCAGCTCCTCGCCACCGGTGAAGGTGTGCCACACGTCGGCGTGCTCGGCGACGATGCGCAGGGTCTTGCGCTCCCCGCCGCCACCGACCAGCACGGGGATCGGCCGGGTCGGCGGTGGGTTGAGCCGCTCCCAGCGAGCCTTGATCCGCGGCATCGCGGCCGCCAGGTCGTCGAGCCGGGACCCCGCGGTCCCGAAGTCGTAGCCGTACTCGACGTAGTCCCGCTCGAACCAGCCCGACCCGATGCCGAGGATCAGCCGGCCGTCGCTGATGTGGTCCACGGTGCGCGCCATGTCCGCCAGCAGGTCCGGGTTGCGATAGCTGTTGCAGGTCACGAGCGCCGCGATCTGCACCCGGCTCGTCTGCTCGGCCCACGCCGCCAGCGTCGTCCAGCACTCGAAGTGGGCCCCGTCCGGGTCGCCGTAGAGCGGATAGAAGTGGTCCCACGTGTAGACGATGTCGACGCCGAGGTCCTCGGCGCGCCGCACGGCGTCGCGCAGCTGGGGATAGGTGGCGTGCTGGGGCTGCAGCTGGACGCCGATGCGGACGGGACGCGAGGCAGGGGTGCTCGTCATACGTCCACTGTCACCCACGACGGCGCGCGCCACCACCCAGGCTGACGAGAGGGAGGCTGCGCCCGGACGACTCCGCGCGGCGTGGGCGCCGGGTTTGTCGGTGGCAGGGCATAGGCTCGCGGTTGTGTATGAAGGCGCGGTCCAGGACCTGATCGACGAGCTCGGCAGACTTCCCGGGGTCGGTCCCAAGAGTGCGCAGCGCATCGCGTTCCACATCCTGCAGGCCGACCAGGCCGACGTGAGCCGGCTCGTGGAGGCGCTCAATCAGGTCAAGGCCAAGGTGCGGTTCTGCGTGGTGTGCGGCAACGTCGCCGAGGCCGAGCAGTGCCGCATCTGCCAGGACCCGCGCCGCGACCCAGGCCTGATCTGCGTGGTCGAGGAGCCCAAGGACGTCGTGGCCATCGAGCGGACCCGCGAGTTCCGGGGCCGCTACCACGTGCTCGGCGGCGCGATCAGCCCCATCGACGGCATCGGGCCCGACGACCTGCGCATCACCGAGCTCATGTCCCGGCTGGGCTCGACCGAGGTCACCGAGATCATCATCGCCACCGACCCCAACCTCGAGGGCGAGGCCACCGCGAGCTACCTGGCCCGGCTGCTCGGGCCGATGGGCCTACGGGTGAGCCGCCTCGCGAGCGGGCTGCCGGTGGGTGGAGACTTGGAGTACGCCGACGAAGTCACGCTCGGGAGGGCGTTCGAGGGCAGGAGGATGCTCAGTGTCTGACATGACCATGGCCGACGACCTGGCTGGCGTGGAGCGCCGGACCGCTGAGGACGTCCGCGCCTTCTGCGACATCGTGACCGACGTGGCCCGCGGCGACGCCCCCGACTCGGCGATCCCGTTCCTGCTGCTGGGGCTGTCCCAGATCTTGATGGCCGGGGCCCGCCTCGGCGCGATCCAGGACGTGATGCCCGACGAGCAGTTCGAGGCCGACCCGGGCGAGGACGCCGACACCGACCCGATCCGCGAGGGCCTGTCCACGCTCTTCGAGGGCCTGGACGAGTACGCCGACGTCGTGGACCCGGTCACCTCGGGCGAGCTGGTGCAGGGCTCGCTGTCCAACGACCTCGCCTCGATCTGCGTGGACCTCGTGCACGGGCTGCGGCACCACGACGCCGGTCGACCCGTCGAGGCGCTGTGGTGGTGGCAGTTCTCCTACCTGTCCAGCTGGGGTGACCGCGCCGCGTCGGCCCTGCGGGTGCTCCAGTCGATCCTGGCGCACATCCGGCTGGACGCGGACGCGGACACCGTCGCCGAGGCGGAGTTCGAGGCGCTGCACACCTGAGTCAGCGCGCGAAGGTCGCGTCGAGGTGGGCGACGGCCGCCGCGACGCCGTCCTCGTCGCGCACCTGGTCGCCCAGCCTGCGGGCCGCGTCGACGCACCCGGGGGACAGAGCCGCCCGTATGCCGCCCGCCAGCCGCTCCGCCGTGAGCTGTCGTCGCGCGAGGGGCGCTGGGCCGCAACCGAGCTCGTGCACCCGTCGCCCCCAGTAGGGCTGGTCGCCCATGTGGGGCACCACGACCTGCGGCACCCCGGCGCGGAACGCCGCCCCGGTCGTGCCGGCCCCGCCGTGCCCGACCACGGCCGCCACCTGGGGGAAGAGTCGGCCGTGGGGTGCCCCCTCGATCAGGAGGACGTCGTCGCCGGTGATGTGCAGGTCGGCGTGACCGCGCAGCACCACGGCGCGCACCCCGGCGGCCCGGCAGGCCTCGCCCACGACCCGTGAGATCCCTCGCGGGTCAGCGCTGCTCATCGACCCGAAGCCGACGTAGACCGGCGGTGGCCCGGCCTCGAGGAAATCTACCAGGGCGGCGTCGAGGTCGTCCCCTCGACCGGGGCTCTCCAGGCCGGGGGCGCCCGCGGGCGCGTCGGGCAGCGTCCACCACCCCGTGACCTGCACCGGCATCGGCCAGTCCGGCGCGGGCGGGACGACGTGCGGGCTCACCGCCAGCAACGTCGGCGTGGAGCGGATGTCGTCGCGCAGCTGCCGCAGGGTGGGGCGGCGGCTCCCGAGCCGGCGACGCAGCTCGGCGGCGATCGGGGCGATGACGGGCTGGACCGCCGTGGAGGTCAGCGCCCCGAGCACCCGGTTGAGGGTGCTGCGGCGGCCGGGGAGGGCGGCATACACGTAGGACGACCCGAGGGAGGTCTGCACCGCGGGCGCGAACAAGGCGATGGCGTGGCCGATCCGGGTGGCGCGGGCGAGGGCCCAGCCGGCCTCGAAGGTCAGCGTGCTCGACACCAGCACGTCGTGGCCCGGGGCGGCGCGCAGCAGCGTGGTGGTGACGACGTCGGCGGCGAGGGTGCTGACCTCGTGCATCAGCCGCAGCTCGCCGACGAGGGTGCGGGAGGTCCCGCCGAGCCAGCGGCGCCCGAGGTCGGTCCGGGACAGCTCGGCCACCGACACCCCGAAGTCCGTGTAGCCGAGCCCCTGCTCGCGGATCCACGCCTCGAAGTCGAGCGTCGCGGCGACGGTCACCTCGTGCCCGGCCGCGCGCAGCCCGAGCCCCAGCGCGACGAAGGGCTGCACGTCGCCGCGCGAGCCCCACGCGAGCAGCAGGTAGCGCACGGGACGAACCTATCCGAGGCCTGAGCGCAACGGGGCCGGGCGGTCGGGAGCCCAGCCCCGCCCCACAGAGCGGTCACAGATGCGACGTGAGCCGTCAACGCGCAGATGTCGTGTCTGCGACCAGGGTGTGCCCACGCAGACCCGGCGACCGGTCGACCGGCTGCCTCCGGTACGTTCGTCCCATGCCGACCCCGCTGCTGCGACACCTCGCGGCGCAGGACGACCGTCGCGAGTCCCTCGGCCTGACGCGACGGCTGCGCGCCCGGGACGGCGAGCGGCTCGTGGACCTGGCGGGCAACGACTACCTTGGCCTGCTGCGGCACCCGCGGGTGCGGCTCGGCGCGACCGACGCGGTGGACACGTATGGCGGCGGCGCCGGCGCCTCCCGTCTCGTCTCCGGCACGTTGGCGATCCACGACCGGCTGGAGCAGGAGCTCGCCGAGCTGACCGGCGCCGCAACGGGTCTCGCGCTGTCGACGGGATACCACGCCAACCTTGCGGCGGTCACGGCGCTCGCGGACGCGGACACCACGATCGTCTCCGACGCCCACGTCCACGCCTCCCTCATCGACGGCTGCCGGCTCGCCCGGGCGCGGGTGGTCGTCGCGCGCCACCACGACGTCGACGACCTCGTGCGGCTCGTCCGCGAGGCCACCACGCCGCGGGTGCTGGTGGTCGTCGAGTCGGTCTACTCCGTCCTCGGCGACGCCGCCCCGCTCGCCGAGATTGTCGGCGCCACCAGCGATCTCGGGGCCACGCTACTCGTCGACGAGGCGCACGGCATCGGGGTCCGCGGCGACCGCGGCCAGGGGCTGGTCCACGAGCTCGGGCTCGCCGGGCGCGGGGACGTCGTCGTCACCGCGACCCTGTCCAAGTCGCTCGCCGCGCAGGGCGGCGTCGTCCTCGCCCACGAGGCGATCCGCCACCACCTCGTCAACACGGCGCGGCCCTTCATCTACGACACCGGCCTGGCCCCCGCGGCGGCCGGCGCCGCCCTCGGTGCCCTCGCGGCGCTGCGCGAGGAGCCGTGGCGCCCAGGCAGGCTCGCCACGATCATGGCCGCGCTCGCGGACGCCGTCGACGTGCCCCGCCCGGCCGGTGCCGTCCTGAGCATCCCCATGCCCGGCCCGCACGAAGCCGTCGCGGCCGTCGCCGCCGCGGCCGAGCAGGGCGTGCGGATCGGCTGCTTCCGCCCGCCGTCGAGCCCCGACGGCGAGTCCCGGCTGCGGCTCACCGGTCACGCGGACCTCACGGACGACCAGGTGGCCCAGGCGATCTCGGTGGTGCGCGCCGTCAGCGGGCGCTGAGCGCAGCGCCCGCCAGAGCCCGGGCGCGCACCCGGTCCGGCTTGCCCGGCCCCCGCACCGGCAGGCTCGCCACCAGGTGCAGCACCCGCGGCAGCGCGTGCGAGGGCAGGTGGTCGGCCAGGCAGGCCCGTATGCCGTCCAGCCCCGGGGTCGCCCCCTGCCGGGGCACCGCCACCACCGCCACCGCCTCGCCCCACTCGGGGTCGGGGACCCCGACGACCATCGCCTCGGCGATCCCCGGGCAGCGGGCCAGGCCGATCGCGTCCTCCACCGCGGTGGGGGCGACCTTGAGGCCACCCGAGTTGATGAGGTCGTCGAGGCGTCCGTCGACGACCAGCCGCCCGGTCGCGTCACGATGACCGTGGTCGTAGGTGCGATACCAGCGCGCCTCGTCCGCGTCGGTGGTGAAGGCGCCTGCCGCGTCGGGACGGTCGAGGTAGCCCAGCGCCACCTGGGTGCCGCCGAGGTGGATCCGGCCGCCCTCGCCGAGGTGGGTGAGCACGTGGGGCAGCGGGCGTCCGTCATACAGGCAACCGCCCGCGGTCTCGCTGCAGCCGTAGCCGTCGACGATCGCGAGACCCCGCCTGAGCGCCCGGTCCCGGTCGGCGGCCGGGAGCGGCGCGGCCCCCACGAGGATGGTGTCGTACTCCCGTGCCGCAGCGACCGCCTCGGGACAGGCCAGCACCCGGCGCAGCTGCGTCGGCACCAGCGTGACGTAGTGCCGGGGCGCCCGGGGGTCCCACCGTCGGGTGAGGTCCACGAAGGCCTCGGGCCCGAAGTGGCCCGGCGTCACCGCAGTCGGCGCGAAGCCCGCCCACAGGTTGCGCAGGATCACGGTGATGCCGGTGATGTGCGTGGGCGGGACCGCCAGCATCGACTGGCCGGGGCCGCCGAGGACGTCCTGCACCCCGCCGACCGCGAGCTCGAGGGCGCGGGCCGGCAGCAGCGCGGGCTTGGGGCGCCCGGTCGTGCCGGAGGTCGCGACGACGACGGCGGTCTCGTCGGGGACCCGGGTGACCCCGACGTCGCCGCGATCCAGGGCGCCGGGCACCGCGACCGCGGGTCCGGTCCCCGCCATCGCCGCCTCGAGGACCGACAGGTCGGCCACCACCTCCTGCGCCGTGGCTCCGGGCGGGGGCCAGGTGACGACGGGGCGGCTCATGGGGCGACTCTAGCCACCCCACCTGAACACCGTTCAGGTGGTGTCTCGACATGCGGCGTTGCACAGGACCGACCACCGAGATCGCTAGGCTGGGCGGGCCCGATCCCCGTCCCGAGAGGCGAGACCTGTGAGCCTGGTGGTCATGAAGTTCGGCGGTTCGTCCGTCGCGGACGCCGACAGCGTCAAGCGCGTCGCGCGCCGGATCGTCGAGACCAAGCGGGCCGGCAACGACGTGTGCGTCGTCGTCTCGGCCATGGGTGACACCACCGACGACCTCATCGACCTCGCCACCCAGATCAGCCCGCTGCCACCGCTGCGCGAGATGGACATGCTGCTGACCGCCGGCGAGCGCATCTCGATGGCCGTCATGGCCATGGCGATCGCCAACCTCGGCCATACGGCGCAGTCCTTCACCGGCAGCCAGGCCGGCATCATCACCGACGAGCAGCACGGCAAGGCGCGGATCCTCGACGTCACGCCGGGCCGGGTGCGCGCGGCCATGGACGCCGGCCACATCGCGATCGTCGCCGGCTTCCAGGGCGTCTCCAGCGAGACCAAGAACATCACCACCCTGGGCCGCGGCGGCTCGGACACCACCGCCGTCGCGCTCGCCGCCGCCCTCGAGGCCGACGTCTGCGAGATCTACACCGACGTCGACGGCGTCTTCACCGCGGACCCGCGCATCGTGCCCTCGGCGCGCAAGATCGACCGCATCTCCTCCGAGGAGATGCTGGAGATGGCCGCCAACGGCGCCAAGATCCTCATGCTGCGCTGCGTCGAGTACGCCCGCCGCTACAACCTCCCGATCCACGTGCGGTCGTCCTTCTCCCACAAGGAGGGCACGCTCGTCATCGACCCACCCGAAGGAGCAGATGTGGAAGCGTCCCTGATCTCCGGTGTCGCGCACGACCGCAGCGAGGCCAAGGTCACCGTCGTCGGCGTGCCCGACCGGCCCGGCAAGGCGGCCGAGATCTTCGAGGTGCTGACCCAGGCCGGCGTCAACATCGACATGATCGTGCAGAACGTCTCCGCCGTGGAGACCGGCCTCACCGACATCTCGTTCACCCTGCCCAAGTCCGACGGCCCGCAGGCGGCGCAGTTCCTCGGCCGGGTGCAGGAGCGCATCGGGTTCACGGCGCTGCAGTACGACGACCAGATCGGCAAGCTGTCCCTCATCGGCGCCGGCATGAAGTCCAACCCGGGCGTCTCGGCGACGTTCTTCAAGGCGCTGTCCGAGGCCGGCATCAACATCGAGATGATCTCGACCTCCGAGATCCGCATCTCGGTGATCACCCGGGACGACCAGCTCGACGACGCGGTGCGCTCCGTGCACACCGCCTTCGGCCTGGACTCCGCCTCCGGCGAGGCCGTCGTGTATGGCGGCACCGGCCGCTGACCCGCCCTGGCCGGCCCGGCGGCGGCGACCACGCGCCGCGGGCTTGCGGCATACCCACCCCGCTCGTCGCACAAGGAGACTGACATGAGCACTGGCGTCAACCTCGGCGTCGTCGGCGCCACCGGCCAGGTCGGCACCGTCGTCCTGCGCATCCTGGAGGAGCGCGACTTCCCCGTCGCGTCGCTGCGGCTCTTCGCGTCGGCGCGCTCGGCCGGCAAGTCCCTGACCTACCGCGGGCAGGAGATCACCGTCGAGGACGCCGCCACGGCCGACCCGAGCGGGCTGGACATCGCGATCTTCTCGGCGGGGGCCACGACGTCCAAGGCGCAGGCGCCGCGGTTCGCCGAGGCCGGGGTGGTCGTCGTCGACAACTCCTCCGGCTGGCGCAAGGACCCGCAGGTCCCGCTCGTCGTGTCCGAGGTCAACCCGGGCGCCATCAAGGACCGCCCCAAGGGCATCATCGCCAACCCCAACTGCACGACCATGGCCGCGATGCCGGTGCTCAAGCCGCTCGCCGACGAGGCGGGGCTGGAGCGGCTGATCGTCTCCAGCTACCAGGCCGTGTCCGGGTCGGGGCTGGCCGGGGTCGAGGAGCTCGCCGGGCAGGTCCGGCGCGGCACCGACGCGGGGGAGGGTGCCCTCGAGGGGCTGACCCACGACGGGTCCGCCGTCGACCTCGGCGAGCCCTCGAAGTACGTCGCACCCATCGCCTACAACGTCCTGCCCATGGCCGGCTCCATCGTCGACGACGGGTCGCTCGAGACCGACGAGGAGCAGAAGCTCCGCAACGAGTCCCGCAAGATCCTCGACCTGCCCGAGCTGCGGGTCTCCGGGACCTGCGTGCGGGTGCCGGTCTTCAGCGGGCACTCGCTGTCGATCAACGCGGAGTTCGCGCGGCCGCTGTCGGTCGAGCGGGCCACCGAGCTGCTGGCGTCCGCGCCGGGGGTGGAGCTGCGGGAGGTCCCCACGCCCCTCGAGGCGGCGGGGGCGGACCCCTCCCTGGTGGGCCGGATCCGTCAGGACCAGTCGGTGCCCGACGGCAAGGGGCTCGTGCTCTTCGTCGCGGGGGACAACCTGCGCAAGGGCGCGGCGCTCAACGCCGTGCAGATCGCCGAGCTGGTGGCCGACGAGCTCGGGCTGCGCCGCTAAGCCCCCCCGCCTCCTCCCTCCCCCCTCCCCCCTCCCTGCGATCGTGGACGGTTGTGGCGCCCAGGCGACACAACCCGCCCACGATCGTCAGGGGTGGGGGCGACGCACCGGCGGGCCCACGTAGCGCGCCGCCGGCCGGTAGATCTTCGTCGTCGCCGCCTGCTCCAGGATGTGGGCGCTCCACCCGATGACCCGGCTCACCGCAAACGTCGGGGTGAACATCGACCGCGGGATGCCGCACTGCTCCATCACGACCCCCGCGTAGTACTCCACGTTGGCGTAGAGCTGCCGCCCGGGCTTGAGCTCGGCCAACGTCTCCTCGACCACCTGCTCGACCGCGACGGCGAGGTCGGCGAGCGGGCCGCCGAGCCGCAGCGCCTCCGCCTTGAGCATCTCGGCCCGCGGGTCGTGGGTGGTGTAGACGGCGTGCCCGAAGCCCATGATCCGGTCGCCCGCCTCGACCCGCTCGCGGACCCACGCCTGCGCCCGGTCCACCGCACCGATCTCGTCCAGCGCGTCCAGGGCCCGGTCCGGCGCGCCGCCGTGCAGCGGCCCCGCGAAGGCCCCCAGCGCCGCGCACATCGCCGAGCCCACGTCGGCGCCCGAGGAGGCCACCACCCGCGCGGCGAAGGTCGAGTTGTTGAAGCCGTGGTCGACCGTCGCGACCAGGTAGCGGTTGATGGCCCGCTCCTCGGGCTCGCCCGGCCGCTCGCCCCGGACCAGCCACAGCCAGTTGCCCGCGGCCGACAGCGCCGGGTCGGGGTCGAGGACGGGCAGCCCCGCCCGACGCCGGTGCAGGGCCGCGAGGATCGTCGGGGTGGCCGCGGCGAGCCGCAACGCGTCGGCGCGCACCTGGGCAGGGGTGGCGCCATACGTGGGGTGGGCGCCGGTCGCGAGGTGCGACAGCACGGTGCGCAGCTGCGCGAGCGGCGCGCCCTCGACGCCGGTGCGGGCCTCGCGATCGATCAGCTCGAGCGTCTGCTCGTCGAGCACCCGCAACGGCGCGAGCTCCGCCCGGAAGGCCTCGTCCTGCGCCTCGTCGGGCAGCGCCCCGGTCAGCATCAGCCACCACACCTGCTCGAGCGTGCAGCGCTCCACGAGGTCGAGCGCCGAGTGCTCGCGGTAGTGGTAGTAACCCTCGGCGCCGCGCACGTCGCCGATCGTGGTGTCGGCGACGGGGACGCCCTTGAGGCCGGGCGGGACGACGAGGTCTGCGATGTCGGTCATGCCGCTAGAGTCAGTCTGCATCAACAGGTTGTCAACGTTGATCGAATCCATGGTTGACGCCCTCAACGCGGGAGGCCACGTATGCCGAAGAAGTCTGTCTCGCAAGGGGATCTGCTCTCCACGGCCCAGGTCGCCCGGCTGCTCGGCGTCAAGACGCAGACGGTCTACGCGTACGTCAGCCGGGGCCAGCTGCGGGCGGTCCGACGCCCGGGGGAGCGGACCAGCTACTTCCGGCTGGCGGACGTCGAGGCGCTGCGCGACCGGGTCGGGGCGCCGGGGCGCGGGTCCGGCCTGGCCGAGTCGATCCGCACGTCGATCACGCTGCTCGAGCACGACCGGCTGCGCTATCGCGGCGTCGACGCGTCCACGCTCGCGGCGACCGCCACGGTGGAGGAGGTGGCCGGGCTGCTGTGGGAGGCGGAGGCGGGCGGCCTCTTCACCGTCGACGTGGCGCTGGCGGACCGGGTGCGGGACGGCCTCGAGGTGCTGCCGACCGGCACCCGGACCGTGGAGCGGCTGCGGCTCGCGATGCTGCTCGCCGGGGTCGACGACCCGCTGCGGCACGACCTCGACCCCGGCGCGGTACGACGACGGTGCGGGAGGGCGCTTGCCAGCATCGCGGCGGCGCTGGCCCCGGGACCACGGGCGGGGGCGGCATACGGCGCGGGTGACCTGGCGACGGCCTGGACCGGTGCGGTCGGGGGAGACCCGGCCGACCCGCGGCTGCGGGACCTGGTGCGGCGGGCGCTGGTGCTGCTGGCCGATCACGACATGGCCGGCTCGACCACCGCGGTGCGGGTGAGCGCGAGCGTCCGCGCCGACCCCTGCTCGTGCCTGCTCGCCGGCCTGGCCGCCATGGACAGCCCGCTGCACGGCGCCGCCGGGGTGGCCGCCCGCGGCCTGCTCGAGGACCTGCTGCGCGACCCGGCCGGGACCCTCGGGCGGGTGCTCGCGCAGGAGACGGACGTGCCGGGGTTCGGGCACCGGATCTACCGGGAGCAGGACCCGCGGGCCGAGCACCTGCTCGGGGTGCTGCGCGAGCAGGGGCTCGGCGAGCTGGCCGGGCCGACGCGGCTGCTCGAGGAGGCGCTGTGGGAGCGGCGGGGCCTCTTCCCCAACAGCGACTGGGCGCTCGCGGTGCTCACCCGCCGGCACGGGCTGGCGGTGGACGCCACGGAGACGCTCTTCGCCGCTGGCCGGCTCGTGGGGTGGGTCGCCCACCTGCTGGAGGAGTATGCCGCCCCGCCGCTGAGGTTCCGGCTGGCCGGGGTCTACCACGGCCCCCGGTGAGCCTCACACGGTCGCGAGGATCTCCAGGGCGCGCTCGCGCCGCTCGAGGCCGGGGATCGCGTTGGTGACCATGAGCTCGTCGGCGCCGGTCTCGGCCCGGAAGTCCTCGAGGTAGCGCGCGACCTCGTCGCGGGTGCCCACGGCGGTGCGGCTCATCATGTGCTGCACCTGCAGGCCGAAGGCCGTGCCCATGGCCTCCTCGACCTGCTCGTCGGTGAGGTCCGCGCCGCGGCGCCCGGCCATCGCCCGGACCCGCAGGCGCAGCACCTGCTGGTGGAGCTCCTCGGCCTCGGCGGCGTCGTCGGCGGCGATCACGTTGAGCGCCGCGATGGCATGGGGCTGGGCCAGCTGCTCGGACGGCTGGAAGCGCTCGCGGTAGAGCCGCATCGCCTCGTGCAGCGCGTCCGGCGCGAAGTGGCTCGCGAACGCGTAGGGCAGCCCCAGCGCCGCCGCCAGCTGGGCACCGAAGGTGGACGAGCCGAGGATGTAGAGCGGCACCCGCGTCCCCCACCCGGGGTAGGCGTGGATGCCCGGGACCAGGGTGTGCTCGGAGAGGTAGCCCTGCAACTCCTGCACGTCCTGCGGGAACCGGTCGGAGGCGCGGGGGTCGCGCCGCAGCGCGGCCCAGGTCTGCTGGTCGGTGCCCGGGGCGCGACCCAGCCCGAGGTCGACGCGGCCCGGGTGGAGCTCGGCGAGCGTGCCGAACTGCTCGGCGATGACCAGCGGGGAGTGGTTGGGCAGCATCACGCCGCCGGCGCCGACCCGGATCGAGGTCGTCGCGGACAGCACGTGCCCGATCAGCACGGACGTCGCCGCGGAGGCGATGGTCCGCATGTTGTGGTGCTCGGCGAACCAGATCCGCTCGAACCTGCCGGTCTCCTCCGCCTTCTGCGCCAGGCGCACGCTCTCGAGGATGGCGTCGCGGGTGGACTGGCCGGGCAGGGCGGTGGCGAGGTCGAGGATCGACAGCGGAGTGGTCATGGGTTCGTCAACCGGGCGCGTCCGGGCGGGATTCCCCGAGCCGTATGCCGAACCGCCCGTCCGAGTGGCGGCGCCCTGGGTGGACGTATCGCGGGGAGGCGGGGGGATCGTCATACGAATGTTGGTTTGCGCCCGGGATGGAGGTCTCTCGGGGGCTCAGGTGTCCGTTCGGGACCCGGAAATTTCTGACTTGGGGGTCTTCTGCTCTTGACTGGGCAGAAGTGGGCGATTACAAAGGTAATCACAGATCTTCGACGGTGAAGGTCCCCTCGGAAAGGAACGGCCAGTGGCCAGTACCACGGCAACCTCGGGTGGGGCGGAGCGCGTCTCGGCCCGGGTGCACGTCCAGAAGTTCGGCACCTTCCTGTCGAACATGATCATGCCCAACATCGGCGCCATCATCGCGTGGGGCCTGCTCACCGCCTTCTTCATCCCGGTCGGTTGGACCCCCAACGAGCGCGTCGCGACGATCGTCGGGCCGGCCATCACCTACCTGCTGCCGATCCTGATCGCCTACACCGGTGGCTTCAACGTCTACGGCGTCCGCGGCGGCGTCGTCGGTGCCTTCGGCGTCATGGGGGTCATCATGGCGACCTCCGACCCGCTCTTCATCGGCAAGGACGGGCACGGGTCGCCCATGTTCCTCGGCGCCATGATCATGGGCCCGCTCACGGCGTGGACCATGAAGAAGATCGACTCGCTGTGGGACGGCAAGATCAAGCCAGGCTTCGAGATGCTGGTCAACAACTTCGCGGCCGGCATCTGGGCCATGATCATGTCCATCGCCGGGATGTTCCTGCTCGCGCCGGTCGTCCGCGTGATCATCGGCTGGCTGGGTGACCTGGTCAACTTCCTCGTCTCCCACAACATCCTGCCGCTGACCTCGATCGTCATCGAGCCCGCCAAGGTCTTCTTCCTCAACAACGCCATCAACCACGGTGTCCTGACCCCGCTCGGCATCCAGGAGGCGTCCGGCTCGGCGCACAAGTCGGTCCTCTTCCTGCTCGAGGCCAACCCCGGCCCCGGCCTGGGCCTGCTGCTCGCCTACATGCTCTTCGGGCGGGGGATGGCCAGGGCGTCCGCCCCCGGCGCCGCGATCATCCACTTCCTCGGTGGCATCCACGAGATCTACTTCCCCTACGTCCTCGCCAAGCCGAAGCTCATCGCGGCCGTGGTGCTGGGCGGCATGACCGGTGTCTTCACCAACGTCCTCTTCCACGTCGGTCTCCGGGCCCCCGCCGCGCCCGGCTCGATCATCGCGGTCTACGCCCAGACGGCGGGCGACAGCTACCTCGGCGTCACGCTGTCCTGGATCCTCGCGGCTGCTGTCACGTTCCTGGTCGCGGCGTTCCTGCTGCGCACCGACAAGAGCGACGACGGTGACCTGACCGCCGCCACCGCGCAGATGGAGGCCAACAAGGGCAAGAAGTCCTCGGTGGCGTCGGCCCTGACCGGTGGCTCCGCCGCCGCGGCCGGTGGCGTCGCGACCGAGGGCCACACCGGGCCGATCCACAAGATCGTCTTCGCCTGCGACGCCGGGATGGGCTCGTCCGCCATGGGGGCCTCGGTGCTGCGCCGCAAGGTGCAGGCCGCCGGCCACCAGGACGTCACCGTGGTCAACAAGGCCATCTCGACGCTCGGCGACGAGTGGGACCTCGTCGTCACGCACCAGGACCTCACCGACCGCGCCCGGCAGCGGACCGGCTCGGCCGTCCACGTCTCCGTCGACAACTTCATGAACTCCCCGCGGTACGACGAGATCGTCGACCTGCTCGAGCGGACCAACCGCGACGAGCACGGCGAGCACGGCGAGCACGGTGCGCACGGCGAGCCGGCCTCCGTCGGGGCTGCCCACCACGGCGGCGCCACGACCGGCGCCACGGCGGGCGTGGCCACCGCGACGTCCGCGGGCGCTGCGACGGCCGCGGGCGCCGGGCACGCCGAGCGCGCGGACCACGCGAGCGGCGTCCTCGGCCGTGAGGGCATCGAGCTCCACGGTCGTGGTCGCGGGCGTGACGAGGCCATCGAGGAGGCCGGTCGCCTGCTGGTCGCCCAGGGCAGCGTCGACGAGTCCTACGTCGCCTCGATGCACGAGCGCGAGCAGTCGGTGTCCACCTACATGGGCAACCTGCTGGCCATCCCGCACGGCACCAACGAGGCCAAGGGTTCGATCCGCCGCACCGCGATGTCCTTCGTGCGGTATGCCGACCCCATCGACTGGAACGGCAACGAGGTGAAGTTCGTCGTCGGCATCGCCGGTGCCGGTGACGACCACCTGGCGCTGCTGGCCAAGCTGGCCCAGGTCTTCCTGGACGAGGAGCAGGTCGCTCGCCTGGAGGCCGCCACCTCGGCCGACGAGGTGGAGCAGATCCTGTCCTCGGTCCAGGCCTGACCGGCCCCCTCACCCCGGCGGGGCCGCCGCGTAGACCGGACTGCGGCGGCCTCGTCGGCCCCAGACCCCAGGAGGGGCTGTTGCGCTCGAGCGCGGCGGCCCCTCCTGGCATGTCCGCCGTGGACCGGACCCGACATCCGGTGGGCCCGCCTCAGTGGCCCTGTCCCGGCGCGGCCTCGGTGACGGCGGATCCGCAGAGCCGGATGAATCTCCCGAGCTGCAGGAGCTGCTCAGGGGTCGTGGGGGTGAGGTCCGTGAGCACTCGCGACCGGACGACGACGGCGAGCCACTGGGCTCGGGAGATGGCGACGTTGAGGCGGTTGCGGCTGAGCAGGAAGTCTGTGCCCCGCGGCAGGTCGGTCAGCGCGGACGCCGTCATCGACATGATCGCCACCGGCGCCTCCTGCCCCTGGAAGAGATCGACGGTCCCGACCCTCACGTCAGGCAGGCCCGCGCGGTCCAGCGCCTCCCGCAGCTCGCCGACCTGCGCGTTGTAGGGCGCCACCACCACGAACCCGTCCTGACCCAGCGGTGTCGCGACTCCGCCCGGCGTGGTTCGCCACGGTGTCCCGAGCAGGCCCCGCACGACCTCGACGACGGCGTCGGCCTCCTCGGGCGAGCTGCTGGATCTGTCCCGGTGGTCGACCGTCACGACGCGCAGACCGGGCTCGACGTCGGCCAGCGACCGGCCCAACGTCTTCGACTCCTCCGAGCGCAGACGCCCGGCATACGCCAGGTGCGAGATGGGCTCGCACACCGCCGGGTGCATCCGCCACGTCCGCTCGAGGAAGTAGCCCAGCTCGGCGGGGAGGGTGTCGTGCCCGTCCGCGAGCCAGCCGAGGGCGGACTCGTCGACCGGCTCGGGATGGAAGCCCTGGGACACCTGGGGGAGCTGTTGGGGGTCGCCGAGCAGCAGCAGCCGGGAGGTGCTGCGGGCCACGGCGAGGGTGTTGGCCAGGGAGTACTGCCCGGCCTCGTCGATGACGAGCAGGTCGAGCTCGCCCTCGTCGACGGCCTTGACGTTGCAGAAGTCCCACATCGTGCCGCCGACGACGCAGCCACGGGACGCGGCCCGGTGCTCGTCGAGGAAGCCCCGCACGGCGCGGGCGTCCTTGAGCGGCGTCCACGCGGGGTCCTCGTGCCTGCTCTTGGGCTTGCCCACGTCCTCGCCGGGGACGCCGGCCGTGACGACCTTGTCGAAGACGTTCTCCACGGTCTTGTGCGACTGGGCGACCACGCCCACCCGCCAGCCCAGCTGGACCAGCTTGGCGATCATGAGGGAGGCGACATACGTCTTGCCGGTCCCTGGGGGGCCCTGCACCGCCAGGTAGGACCCGTCGAGCGCCTGCACGGCCTCCGTGATCGCGCTCACCGCGTCGCCGTCCACCACGGGCGGCAGGCGGTCCAGACCCTCCAGCCGCGGAGGACGTCGGCGCAGGATCTCGACCCCCGGGTGCGGTGGCAGCGTCGCGACGCCACCGGCCGCGTCCACCCGTGACGCCAGGGTCAGCAGAACGTCCTTGATGTCCTCGACCCGGGGGCCTCGTCCGACGGTGAGGGCCACCGGGAGGTTGTCATGCTCGTCCGCGCCCTTGGCGAGGCGCTCCTCGATGGTCAGGCTCAGCCGCCCGCCGGGCACCACCTCGGCCGCGGTCACCGACAGGGTGCTGGTCGCCCCCATCGCCTCTGGGCTCGCCGCCTTGATGCTGACGGGCACGGGGGCGGGGTAGACGAGGAAAGCCGCCCCGTCGCCCTTGCCGAAGGACATGCCTGGCTCATGCCGCCCCACCGCCGACAGCACGCGGCGGACGCTGCGCTTGCCGGTGGGCTTGCCCCAGCCGTCCAGGACCTCGACGCGGTCCAGCACGATCGCGTCCTTGGTCTCCGGCCAGTCGTCCAGCGAGGACTGCAGCCGGTCGAAGTGCGCCCACCAGAACGGCTTCTCCTCGCGTCGGTGGTAGTCGACGGCCGCCGCAACCATGGCGACGGCCTGGCGGTCCGCGTCCCGCTCGTCGGCCGGGCCAGCCAGGGCGAGCAGCCGTTGCACGACCACCGCCCCCGGGTCGGCGCCGTCTCCCCCCGCCGGGGCGTCGCCATCGGGCTCGGCGTCGACCAGGGAGTCGCCGGCCACACCCTCCCGGGCGATCCCGGACTCGGCGAGCCGGTCGAGCAGCCAGTCGCGCAGGCGCAGCGTCGAGACGCAGTCGTACTCGTTGTAGTCGGCGATGGACTGCAGCAGCCGGTCAGCCTCGTCGACGTCCCCCCGCGCCCGGGCCTCGCTCCACCGGTGGTACTCCACGATGGAGTCGCCGGCGGTCGTGACCTCGCCGCCGCGCAGGTCGTCGCCCATGTAGAGGGGCTCGAGCTTCTTGATGGAGTAGGACGGCTGGGAGACGCGCAGGGACCGCTTGACCACGGTGTAGAGGTCGACCAGGACGCCCTCCTGCAGCAGCCGGTCGACGGCCTCCTCGCCGACCCCGTGCCTGCCCGCGAGGCGCAGCAGGGCGGTCCGCTCGTAGGCGGCGTAGTGGTAGATGTGGAGGCCCGGGTGACGGGCCCGACGCTCCTCGACGTAGGCCAGGAAGTCGACCAGCGCCTGCCGCTCCTCGACCCGGTCGTGCGCCCAGAACGGACGGAAGGTCCCGTCGGTCTCGACCACACCGAAGAGGTACTCCAGGCCCTGGTCGCCCGCCTCGTCGCCGGCCCACATCGGGTCGCCCTCGAAGTCGAAGAAGATGTCGCCCTCGTCGGGGGCCGGGATCGCGCGGATCGCCTCGGGCGTGTGGACCTCGAACTCGACGGGCCGCGTCGACCCGTCGGGCGGGCACTGGCGCACCTGCAGCCGAGCCTGGGCGCGCAGCTTGTCGAAGGTCGTCCGCGCCATGCCCTCGACCGGCTCCTCGCACGCGGCGAGCTCATCGATCGTGCGGATCCCGGCGGCCAGCAGCTTCTTGCGCTGCACCGCGCGCACTCCCGCCACCAGCCAGACGTCGCGGTGCGCCGCCACCTCGGCGGAGCACACGTCGCACGACCCGCAGGCCGTCACCCCCTCGTCGCCCCAGGCCACGGGCGCGTCGGCGGCCAGGCGACGCTCCACCAGGGAGCGCAGGCGGGCGTGGCGCTCGGTGTGCACGGCCTCGATCTCGGCCACCGGATAGGTGGGTCGGGAGCGGTCACCCAGCACCAGGGTCACTCGGTCCGTCGGGTCGATGCCGCCCCGACGGAGCTGGTCGGCATAGGCCGCGAGCTGCAGCAGCGCCGGCACCTTGGCGTGGCGCGCGAGCTTGGTGTCGTGCACCTCGTAGGCGGGGCGCTCCGGCGTCCACGAGTCGGCGCGCACGAGGAAGTCGGCGAAACCGAGGAATCCCCCGTCGTAGAGGCAGCCCTGGTAGACGACGGGGACGCCCTCGCGCATCGCGGCGAAGGTCGCCTCGCGGGCCGCCCAGAGCGCGATCGGCGTCGGTCGTGGCCGCTCCATCCGACGCACGCCCTCCTCGCCGTGCAGCGCCAGCCACCGCTCGAGCTCCACCTGCTCGTGCGCGTCCCCCAGGGTCGCGAGCTGGGCCATCATCGGGTCCGGCGCCGCGTCGGCCCGGGGCACCCGCCCGAGCATCACGTCGAGGTCGCGCAGCAGCGCCAGCTCGCAGTCCGTCGCCCGGGACAGGTCCGTGGCGCTGATGACGACGTCGTCGCCGATCTGATGCATGTCGACCCCCTTGGTCCTCTGCACGGGAACCTAGCAACGACCACCGACAGACCCTCGGAACACGCGACGCCGGGGAGCCGTTGACGCGGGGGACAGCACCGCCCCCCGCGAAGGAGCCAGCATGTCCCGCATCGTCGTCCTCGGTGGCCACGGCAAGGTCGCCCTCCTGCTCGCCCCGCTGCTGGTCCAGGCCGGGCACGAGGTCACGTCCGTGGTCCGCAACCTCGACCACGAGCGGGAGGTCGCCGCGACCGGTGCGACGCCCGTGGTCGCCGACCTGGAGCAGCTCGACGTCCCCGGGATCATGGAGATCATCACGGGCCACGACGCGGTGGTGTGGTCGGCGGGGGCCGGCGGCGGCAACCCGTCGCGCACCTACGCGGTGGACCGCGACGCGGCGATCCGCAGCATGCAGGCCGCGATGGAGGCCGGGGTGCCGCGCTACGTCATGGTGTCCTACCTCGGCGCGGGCAAGGACCACGGCGTGGCGCAGGACGACCCCTTCCACGCCTACGCCGAGGCCAAGGCCGCCGCGGACGACCACCTGCGCGGCACGGACCTGGAGTGGACCATCCTCGGCCCGACGACCCTCACGCTCGGGCCCGCGACGGGCCGGATCGAGGTGGGCGACCACCCCGCGAGCGGGGAGGTGTCGCGCGCGGACGTGGCGCAGGCGGTCGTGGACACCCTGGCCGACCGGGGCACGATCCACCGGCGGATCGGCTTCGCGTCGGGCGAGACCCCGATCGCGCAGGCCCTGCAGGCCGTATGACGCCCGCCGGCTCGCCCACCCCTCAGTCCCGGTCGGCGAGCGACTCCCGCACCACCCGCACCAGCAGGTCGACGTCGTCCTCCGTCGCGACCAGCGGGGGCGCCAGGCGGATGGTCGAGCCGTGGGTGTCCTTGGCGAGGACGCCGCGGGCCATCATCCGCTCGATGAGCTGACGGCCCGACATCAGCGAGGGGTCGACGTCGACGCCGGCCCACAGGCCCCGCGCCCGCACCGCGACGACGCCGTGGTCGCTCAGGGCCTCCAGGCCGGCCGCGAGCTGCGCGCCGAGCTCGGCCGACCGGCGCTGGAACTCGCCCTCCTGCAGCATCAGGCACACCTCGTGGCCGATCGCCGCGGCCAGGGGGTTGCCGCCGAAGGTCGACCCGTGCGTCCCCGGCGTGATCACCCCGAGCACGTCGCGGTCCGCGGCCACCGCCGAGACCGGCATGATGCCGCCTCCGAGGGCCTTGCCGAGCACGTAGACGTCGGGCACGACGTCCTCGTGGTCGCAGGCGAAGGTCCGGCCGGTGCGCGCGAGCCCCGACTGGATCTCGTCGGCGACCATGAGCGTGCGGGTCTGCGAGCAGATCTCGCGCACCTCCCGCAGGTAGCCCTCCGGGGGCAGGACGACCCCGCCCTCGCCCTGGATCGGCTCCAGCAGCACCGCGACCGTGGTGTCGTCGACGGCGCGCCGCAACGCGTCGGCATCGCCATACGGCACCGCCCGAAAACCGGGCGTGTAGGGGCCGTAGTCGCCGCGGGCCTCCTTGTCGTCGGAGAACGACACGATGGTGGTGGTGCGGCCGTGGAAGTTGCCGTCCATCACCACGATCGACGCCTCGCCCTCGGGCACCCCCTTGACCTGGTAGCCCCACTTGCGGGCGACCTTGAGGGCGGTCTCCACGGCCTCGGCGCCGGAGTTCATCGGCAGGATCTGCTCCTTGCCGGTCAGCCTCCCCAGCTCGTGGGCGAAGGGGCCGAGCTGGTCGTTGTGGAAGGCCCGCGACGTCAGCGTCAGCCGGTGCATCTGGTCCTGCGCGCGCCGCACCAGCCGGGCGTTGGCGTGCCCGAAGTTGAGCGCCGAGTAGCCGGCCAGCGCGTCCAGGTAGCGGTGCCCCTCCACGTCGGTGACCCAGCAGCCCTCGCCGCGGGCGAGGACCACCTCGAGCGGGTGGTAGTTGTGCGCGGACGTGGCCTCGACGAGGTCGATGTGCTGGGACGTCGTGGTGGGGCGGGTCATCGTGCGGGTCTCCTCGGTCGGTCGGCCCGGGGCACGGGCGTGGTCAAGGCCGTATGACGGGGGCCTGATGCCACGGTAGGCCCCCGGCATACGGCCGGGAAGGGGCTAGGGTCCGAGGCGTGAGCCCGCGCAGCCTCCTGCTCCGTGACGTCCGCCCGATCGGCCTCGACGACGACGCCGCGGGTCCCCCCGACCTGGTGGACGTGCTCGTGGAGGCCGGGATGATCCGTCAGGTGGCGGCCGGTCTGACCGCGCCCGCCGACGTGCCGGTGGTGGACGGTGGCGGCCGCTTCGTCGCGCCGGGGCTCTGGGACCACCACGTGCACCTCGAGCAGTGGGCGCTGCAGCAGGTGCGCCTCGACACGGCGGGCACCTCGTCCGTGGACGAGGTGGTCGCCCTGCTCCGCGACCACATCGCGCAGCTGGGCGAGGGGGACCCCGGCAGCGTCGTCCACGCGTGGGGCCACCGCTCCGCCGGGTGGTCGCGCCGCGGCACCGCCGCCGAGCTGGACGCCGTCTGCGGGTCCCACCCCGTCGTCCTCATCAGCGGGGACGGCCACCACGGCTGGCTGAGCTCCTCCGCGCTGCGCCGGCTCGGCCTGCCGACCGGCGAGGGCACCGGCGTGGTGGAGGAGGCCGAGTGGTTCGCGGCCTACGCCCGCCTGACGGAGGTGTTCGGGCCCGACCCGCACCTCGAGGACGGCCTGCGGCTCGCGCTGGAGGACGCCGCGGCACGAGGCGTCGTGGGGATCGTCGACCTGGAGTTCAGCGGGTCCTACGGCCCCTGGCCCGACCGGGTCGCGCGGGGCCTGGACACGCTGCGCGTCGTCACGGCGACCTACGAGGACGGCCTGGACGATGTCGTCGGGCGCGGGCTCCGCACCGGAGATCCGTTGGGGGACAGCGGACTCGTGACCATGGGGCCGCTCAAGATCATCAGCGACGGCTCGCTCAACACCCGGACCGCCTTCTGCTGCGCGCCCTACGGCGGCGGCGGCGATCACGGGGTGCAGAACTACCCGCCGGAGCGGCTGCGCGAGGTCGCCGCCCGGGCGCACGCCGCGGGGCTCGAGTGCGCGGTCCACGCGATCGGGGACGCCGCGGTGCGCGACGCCCTCGACGCGTTCGAGGCGACGGGGGCGCGCGGCTCCCTCGAGCACGCCCAGCTCGTGCGGTGGCAGGACGTGCCCCGGATGGCGGCCCTCCGCCTCCGGGCCAGCGTCCAGCCCGCCCACCTGCTCGACGACCGGGACGTGACAGAGACCTGCTGGGGCGACCGCACCGACCGCTGCTTCGCGCTGCGGGCCATGGCCGACGCCGGGGTGCGTCTGGCCCTGGGCTCGGACGCCCCCGTGTCCCCGCTGGACCCGTGGCTCGCCATGGCGGCCGCCGTGCACCGCTCGGCCGACGAGCGCGGGGCCTGGCACCCGGAGCAGGCCCTGACGGTGCGGGAGGCCTTCGCCGCCTCGGTGGACGGCCAGCGCGTGACGCGCGGCGCGCGCGGCGACCTCGTCCTGCTCGACGCCGATCCGACGGTGTGGCACGGGGACTCGGCCGAGGTGGGGGCACGTCTGCGCGGGCTGCGGCCGACCCTGACGGTGGTGGCCGGGCGGGTGGTGCACGGCGCCTGAGGCGGGATCGGGTGGGGTCCACCAGCGAGGACGCTGGTGGACCCCACCCGATCCCGTCCGGCGCAGCCCGACCGACGGCCGGTCAACCCAGGAGCCGGCCCAGCAGCTCGGCGGACGCCTCGATCGGGCGGGCCGCGACGTGCGGCGTCACGGTGACCTCGGTCCACACCCACCCGGGCAGGTCCGCCGCGCGCCACTGGTGGGGCAGCGCCACCCGGTCCCGCTCCATCACCGACACCGCCCGATCCCGCAGCTCGGTCGGCGTCCCCGGCGCGAAGACCCGGAACGCCAGCGACCGCACCTCCTGCGGCGCCACCACGAACCCCCGCCCGGGCAGGGCCGCCGCGAGCTCCCGGGCGTACGCGTGCAGCTCACCCATCCTCGGCAGCATCGTCTCCAGCCCGTGCAGCGCCGCCAGCGCGACCGGGTATGCCGTGAAGACCGTCCCGCCCAGCCGCCGCCGCCACAGCCGCAGCTCCTCGGCCACGTCCGCGCTCGCGCCGACCGCGGCCCCCGCGAGGCCGCCGAGCCCCTTGTAGAAGGACACGTAGGTGGAGTCGGCGAGGGCGGACACCTCGTGGGGCGGCACGCCGAGGCCGGCCGCCGCCTCCCACAGCCGCGCCCCGTCGAGGTGCAGCGGGATCGAGCGGTACCGGCAGGTGGCCGAGATCGCCTGCAGCTCAACGAGGTCCGGGAGCAGGTAGCCGCCGTCCCGCAGCGGCAGCTCCACGAGGACGGCGCCGACGTGGCCGGGCAGCGCCTCCACGTCGACCGCTGTGGGCGTGACCGGGCCGGTGGTCAGGTGGCACACCTCGAAGCCGTGCAGGACCCGCGGGCCGTCCTCCTCGTGCACCAGCAGGTGCGACAGGTCCGGCATCGCCACCCGCCGCGACCCGCTGCGGTCGCACCAGACCCGCAGCGCCGCCTGCTGGGCCATCACCCCGCTCGGGAAGAACACCGCAGCCTCGGCCGCGAGCTCCTGCGCCACCCGGGCCTCCAGCAGCGCCACCGGGCCGCCGTCCCCGTAGAGGTCACGCTCGGTCGAGTCCGCACCCGCCACCGAGGCCAGCGCCCGCAGCTCGTCCGCCATCGTCACCGGCGGCCTCGCGAACCAGTCGGTGCAGCCGCCCTTCGCTGCCTCGAGACGGTCATCGGGGGCCGGGGTGCGCGTCATACGGCTGATCCTGGCACGCGGACGGCCCGCCCCTGGGTGCTGGGCGGGCCGTCGGTGCGCGTCGGTCAGGCGGCGTCCGGGTTCTGCGCCCACAGGTCGGGGCCGAAGACCTCGTAGCGGATGTGCTCGGCCGGGACGCCCTTGGCCAGGAGCGCCTTGCGGGCGGCCTGCATGAAGGGCAGCGGGCCACACATGAAGACCTTGGCGCCCGAAGGGATCTCGGCGTCCGTCAGGTCCATGAGGCCGGCGCGCGCCGGGTGGATGGTGGGGGCGTTCTCGGCGTCCTCCTCGTACCAGAACTGACCGACCACGTCGTGCATCGCCTCGGCCTGCCCGCGCATCGAGGTGTAGAGCGCCTGCGTCCCGTGCGAGCGGTCGGCGTGGAAGACGCGCACCGAGCGGTGCGGCTGCCGCTGGGACAGGTCCTCCAGGATCGCGGCCATGGGGGTGATCCCGATGCCGGCGGAGACGAGCACCAGCGGGTCCTCGGAGTCGTCGAGGATGACGTCGCCGGCGGGCTGCGACACGTCCAGCACGGTGCCGACGACCGCGTTGTCGGCGAGCCAGTTGCTGACCTGGCCGTCGGGCACGTCGTCCCCGCCGTGCACGCGCTTGATGGTGAGGCGGAAGGCCTCGCGCCCGGGCACCCCGGAGATGGTGTACTGCCGCGGCTGGCGCTCGCCGCCCGGCAGGTCGACCGCCACGGCGACGTACTGACCGGTGCGGTGCTCCGGCAGGTCGCCCTCGACGGGCTTGATAACCAGCGAGAAGGACTCCTCGGTCTCGTCGCTGCGCTCCACGACGGAGTACCGACGCCACGGGTGCTCGGGGTCGGTCCCGCCGAGCGCGTAGAGCTTGCCCTCCTCGGCGATCAGCTGGCACGCGAAGAGCCAGTAGACCTCGTCCCACGCCGCAGCGATCTCGGGGGTGACGGCGTCGCCGAGCACGTCGCCGATCGCCCACATGAGGTGGTGCCCGACGATGGTGTACTCGTAGCTCTTGATCCCCAGCGACACGTGCTTGTGCGCGATGCGCTGCATGATCGGCGTGAAGTCCGGGGCGTCCGGGTCGATCAGGTTGACGGCGTAGGCCACGACGCTGGCGGCCAGGGCCTTGGGCTGCTCGCCGATGGCCTGGTTGGCCTTGTTGAACACCCGGAGCAGCTCGGGGTGCGCCGCGAACATGTGCGGGTAGAAGCGCTTGGTGATCTCTTCGGCGTGCTCGGCAACCACGCCGGCAGTGGCCTGGACGACGGCGGTCGACTCGGGGGACAGCACGGATGAGCTCCTTCGGTCAGGTCCCGCAGGACTGAGAAAAATGGAAATAAAAGGAACGCCGTCAGGGTAACCCCATCCGCCCCCCGCCGCCCCCTCTCGCGATCGTGGTCGGTTTTGGCGCGCAGGTGACCAAAAGGGACCACGATCGCGGGGTGGCGCGGGGTGGCGGGGGGTGGCGCGGGGGCGCCTGGGCCCTCAGGGTTGCGCGAGCACGGCGTCGATGGGGGCGCCGTCGCGCACCAGCGCCTCCGCCCGCTCGTAGTCCTCGTCGGCCTCGTAGGTGAGGGCGCCGACCACGACCCCGTCGCGGGAGTACCACACGGTCAGGGAGCCCGGTCGCTCGTCGACCCGGACGTCGTCGAAGCCGTCGCCCCAGGCGGTGTACTTGAGGGTGCGGTCGCCGATCTCGGACCAGAAGCCCGGCACCGCGTCCCACGCCTCGTCCCCGCCGGCGGCGTTGCGCGCCGCGATCTCGCCCATGGTCAGCGCGTCGCCCCAGTGCTCCACCTCGATGGGCCTGCCGGCGGCCGCGTGGTGGGCCCGGGCCACGTCGCCCGCCGCCCACACGCCCGGCACCGAGGTCCGCAGGTGGTCGTCGACGACCACGCGTCCCTCGTGCATCTGCACGCCCGAGCCCTCCAGGTAGTCCGTGGAGGGGGCCACCCCTAGCGCGGCGAGCACCAGGTCGGGGGAGTGGGTGGTGCCGTCGGACAGGTGCACCTCGCGGCGCGCCTGCACCCCGGTGACCTGCACGTCCGTGACGAGGACGACGCCTTCCTCGGTCAACCAGTCTCGCAGCAGCCGGGACGCCCGCTCGCCGAGACGCTCCACCTGGGGGCCGCGCTCGGTGGTCACGACGGTGACGTCGACGCCCCGCCGCGCCAGGGATGCCGCGGCCTCGCACCCGATGAAGCCGGAGCCGATCACGACCGCGGTCCGGGCGTGCGTCGCGGCCTCCACGAGCCGGCGCGCGTCGGCGAGGCTGCGCAGCTGCCGGACCTCGGCGTCGGGGTCCGCACCGGGCAGCGGTGCCGGGTGCGTCCCCGAGGCGAGCACGAGTGCGGCATACGGGATCTCGCGGCCCCCCGCGTGGACCACCTGCCGCTGGGGGTCGACCCGGTCGACGCGGGTCCCGAGGTGGAGGGTGATCCCCTGCAGGTCCGGGTCCGCCTCGTCGATCGGGACGGGCTCGGCCGGGGCGACGCCCGCCAGGACGTCCTTGCTCAGCGGGGGTCGCTGGTATGGCGGGTCGATGTCGGCGCTGACGATGACGACGGGACCGTCACCTCCCGCATCCCGGTAGGCCTGGGCCGCGGACACGCCCGCCGGCCCGGATCCGACGACGACCAGTCCGTGACTCATGGTGTGCTCCCTCGGGTGCGCGTGGGCGGCTTCGCACGGGCGCATACCCGGGGGCAACCGGGTCATTCGGGAGCCGCCTCCACCACGGGTGCCGGGGCGGCCGCGCCCGACAGCTCGACCACCCCCGCCAACGCCACCGGCCCTGGTCCGCGAGCTGCGGACCAGGGCCGGTGATCATGGTCGGGGTGACAGGATTTGAACCTGCGACCTCGTCGTCCCGAACGACGCGCGCTACCAAGCTGCGCCACACCCCGTGATGACTGGTCGAGGATAGCCGACGAACGCCGCGGGAGACGAATCCGTCCGGCTCCGCGCTCAGCTGCGGGCGCGCAGCGTCAGCAGCGTGGCCTCCGGTCGGCAGGCGAGCCGCACCGGCGCGAACGGCGAGGTGCCGAGCCCGGCCGAGACGTTGAGCCACGCGGCGTCGGTCGGGGCCTGGTCGGACGGGGCGTTGTCGCAGCCCTCCCACCAGCGCGACAGCCCCTTGACCCGCTCGGTGCCGAGGTCGCAGTTGGTGACCAGTGCGCCGTAGAAGGGCACGCACACCTGGCCGCCGTGGGTGTGCCCGGCGATGATCAGGCGGGCGCCGTCGTGGGCGAAGGCGTCGAGGGTGCGCAGGTAGGGCGCGTGGGCGATCCCGACGGTCAGGTCGGCGTCGGGGTCGGCGGGCCCTGCGACCTCCTCGTAGCGGTCGCGCCTGATGTGGGGGTCGTCCACGCCGATGAGCTCGAGGGCGCGGCCGTCGACCTCGAGGGTCGAGCGGTGGTTGTTGAGGTTGACCCACCCGGCCGTCTCGAACCCGGCGATCAGGTCCCCGGTCGGGAGCGTGCGCCGCTCGCCCTTCACCCTCGCGTGGTCGGAGGTGAAGTAGGTGAACGGGTTCTTGGCGTGCGGGGCCAGGTAGTCGTTGGAGCCCATCACGAAGGCCCCCGGCAGCTCCAGCAGCGGCTCGAGCGCCCGCATCGCGACCGGGACGGCCTGCAGGTGGGCGAGGTTGTCGCCGGTGTTGACGACCAGGTCGGGCTCGAGCGCGGCGAGCGAGCGCACCCACTCGACCTTGCGCTCCTGGCCGGGCACCAGGTGCATGTCCGACAGGTGCAGCACCCGCAGCGGCGCCTGGCCGCGGGGCAGCACCGGCGCGGTGACGCGGCGCAGCACGAAGGCGTTGCGCTCGACGACCGAGGCGTAGGCGACCGTCGCGGCGCCGGCCGCGGTCAGTCCGGCGAGGGTGCGCAGCAGAGTCTTCATCGCCGTCATCGTCGCAGACTTCCCGGCCGTATGCCGTGCCACCGCGGACCTTCGTGCTGCGTCGGGGGCGGTGGCGGCATACGCGCGTGCCCTCGCGGGGCCGGGGGGAGCAGACTGGGCCCATGACCACTCTGAAGCAGACCCTGCAGCACGACCTGACCGAGGCGATGCGCGCCCACGACAAGGTGCGCACCGCCACGCTGCGGATGGCGCTGACGGCCGTGACCACCGCCGAGGTGGCGGGCACGGCGCACGAGCTGACCGACGACGAGGTCCTGAAGGTGCTGGCCAAGGAGGCCAAGAAGCGGACCGACGCGGTGGAGGCCTACCAGGCGGCGGGCCGCGAGGAGCTGGCCGCGGCGGAGACGGCGGAGCGGGAGGTGCTGGAGGGATACCTGCCGGCGCAGCTGGAGGACGCGGCGATCGAGGCGCTGGTGGCCGAGGCGGTCGGCGAGACCGGCGCCACGGGGATGGCGCAGATGGGTCAGGTCATGAAGGTCGCGCAGGCCAAGGCCGCCGGCCGGGCAGAGGGTGGCCGGGTCGCGGCCGCGGTGCGGCGGGCCCTGGCGTCCTGACGCCCCTCGACGCGAGGGTCAGCGGGGCGCCGGGGCCGGCGGCGCAGCAGGCGGAGCGGCCGGGGCCGGCGCGGCAGGCGCCGGAGCGGGTGCTGCCGGGGCAGGAGCTGCCGGAGCAGGTGCTGCGGGTGCCGGAGCCGGCGCCGCGGGCGCCGGCGCGTTGGGCCGCGGAGCCGCCGCGCGGGCGCGCTGACCGGTGGAGACCCGCAGCGTGATCGTGCTGCCCTTGGGCGCCTGGCTGGTGGGTCGGGTCCGGGCCACGGTGCCGCGGGGGTAGCCGGAGGCGACCCGGCCGCCCACGGTCACCTGGAAGCCGGCCGCCTCCAGGGTGGTCGTGGCCTCCTCCACCGACATGCCCCCCACGTCGGGGATCGCGGTGCTGGTGCCGTCCGCGACGGGCTGCGCGGCGTTGCCGAAGGGCACGACCGGCAGGCCCTCGTGGGCGGCGCTCATGATGCCCTGCCAGATCGGTCCGGGGATCAGGTAGCCCATCGCCTTGGGGTAGAACTGCGAGCTGCCGTCCGTGGCGTGCAGCCGCAGGTTGCGCCACGAGCCGTCGTTGCTGTCGGGGGTGCCGGCCCACACGGCGGTGGAGTACTGCGGGGTGGCCCCGACGAACCAGGTCTCGTTGTCGGCGTCGGTGCCGGTCTTGCCGATGGCGGGCCGACCGATCTGGCGGGCCTTGCCGGTGCCGTCGGTCATGACGCCCTGGAAGATCCCGGCCGCCTGGTTGGCGATGTTCTCGTCCAGCACCCGCTTGCAGCCGGGCAGCTTGAGGTCGACCTTCTTGCCGGCGCTGTCGGTGATCGCCTCGATGGGGGTGTTGGGGCAGGAGATGCCGCGGTTGGCGATGATGGCGTACATCGACGCCATGGTCTCGGGGCTGGCGTCCTCACCCAGCAGCAGGATCTGGGGGTAGGTGCTGAGCGGCTTGCCGTCCGGCGCCTCGGAGGCGCGGCTGGAGTTGTGCATCCCCATCTCGAGCGCGGTGTTGCGGATGTTGCACGTCCCGATGTCCGCGGAGAGGGCGAGGAAGGCCGTGTTGATCGAGTTGCGGGTGGCCCCGCCGATGGTCTCCCCGGGCTTGGGGTTGTCGCCCTCGGCGTTGCCGATCTTCAGCGGGCCGCCCGGCTGGCAGCCGGCCTGGAACTCGCGGGGGTACCACGGCGTGCCGGGCGGGCGGATCCCCGGGATCGGGTAGCTCTCGCCCTTGCCCTGCTTGAGCGCCTCGACGACGGCGAAGAGCTTCATCGTCGACCCCACGCTGAAGCCGCCGGACGCGCCGTAGCGGTAGTCGGCGGCCCAGTTGACCTGGGTCGATCCGGGCGCCGCCTTGCCCGAGGGGTTGTAGCCCGTGGACTGCACCATCGCCCGGATCTTGCCGGTGCTGGTCTCCACGGTGGTCGCGGCGGACCCGAACTTCGGGTAGTCCTGCGCCGAGATCACCCGGCCCATCGAGGCGGCTGCCTGCTTCTGCAGCTCGGGGTCGATGGTCGTGACGATGCGGTAGCCGCCACGCAGGACCCGCCCCTCGCGCTCCTGCGGGGTCGCCCCGAGCGCCGGCAGCGTCTTGAGGTAGTTGACGACGTAGTCGCACCAGAAGGGGTAGGTCGCCGCCGCGCAGCTGTTCTTGGGCGGGTCGGACTTGACGACGCCGAGCGGCGAGGCCTTCGCGGCCGCGAGCTGCTTGGCGTCGATGTACCCGTAGCGGTGCATCGCGTCCAGCACCACGTTGCGGCGGGCCAGCGCGGCCTTGGGGTTGCGGATCGGGTCGTTGGCCCCGGGCTGCTGCACCACGCCGGCCAGGGTCGCCGCCTGCGGGACCGTGAGCTTGGCCGCGGTGGTGCGGAAGTAGTGACGGGCGGCGGCCTCCACGCCATACGCCTGGTCCCCGAAGTAGACGAGGTTGAGGTAGTTCTGGAGGATCTGCTCCTTGGTCATCTGCTTCTCGACCTGGACGGCGTACTTCAGCTCCTGGAGCTTGCGGGACGCCGTGACCGCCTTGGCGGCCTTGGCCGCCTGGGTGTCACCGCGGTCCAGGGCGGACTTCTCGAGGGTGACCTTGACGTACTGCTGGGTGAGGGTGGAGGCACCGCGCGGCGCGCCGCCCATCGCAGCCCCCGCCACGGCCGAGCCGATGCCCTCGAGGTCGACGCCGCCGTGCTCGTAGAAGCGGTGGTCCTCGATCGACACCTGGGCCTTCTGCATCCAGGGGGAGATCGCCGTGATGGGGACGATGATGCGGTTCTGGACGTAGAGCGTCGCGATGACCGTCTTGCCGTCCGCCGCGAGGATCTCGGACTGCTGCTCGGGCACCACGGAGGTGAACTCCGTCGGCAGCTCCTCGTAGACCTCGACCCCGGACTTGACGACGGTCCCCATCAGCGCCGTCGCCGGGATCAGCAGCCCCGCGCCGAGGAATCCGCCGACCACCGCCACCGCGAGGAAGGCCGTCAACAGGCTCATCACGGTGGGGATGGCGCTCAGTCGTCCCTGCTTCATGGGGCCCAGCGTACTTTTTTTCGACCCACCCGTAACCCACCGAGGACGTGCGCGTTTACAGCCTGAGAGCCTGACCCGGCAGCGCAGTGACTAGTCCTTCTGGACCACCGTAACCGCCTGATCGAGTCATTGGGCCGGAATCAGCAGACACGTACCCTCATGGGTGAACATCTGGGAGGCAGACGACATGACTGTTCTGACTGCGCGCGCGGGGGAGCGTGCCGGACAGTGGATCCAGGAGTGGGCGCCGCTCGGCAACTGCGTCACCCAGGATCCGGACGCGTTGTTCGTCCAAGGTGCCGCCCAGCAGCAGGCGAAGCAGATCTGCGTCGGCTGCCCCGTCATCGCCGAGTGCCTGGCCGACGCCCTTGACAACCGCACGGAGTTCGGCGTGTGGGGTGGCATGACCGAGCGCGAGCGTCGCGCCCTGCTCAAGCGTCGCCCGGACGTCCGCAGCTGGCGCCCCGTCCTCGAGGCCATGATGACGCGCAGCAAGGACCACAAGGTCGCCTGACGCGTCCGGCCCGAGGCGTATGCCGGCTGACGCCTGACCTCACCTGATCATCTGACGAGCGGCCGAGCCGGTCCGGCCAGGTCGCTCGGGCTCGCTCACAGCGACGCCGCGACCCCGCGCAGGCCCTCGAGGTCGTGGACGTCGGTGGCCGCGACCGGCACCTGCGGCACCAGCAACCCCGGCAGCAGCCTCCGCTGCTCGGCCACGACCTCGGCGTGCCGCTGGGCCACGTCGTCCGAGGCCGCACCCGTCGTCAGCAGGACCCGCGCCGCCCGCGCGGCGTCGTCCTCCCCCGTCACGCGCTCGGCCAGCGCCCGCATCTCTCGTGCGCCCGGTGTCCCCGTCACCGGGCGCACGAGCCTGTTGACGACCAGGGCCGCGAGCGGCATCTCCTCGCTGCGCAGCCGCCGCACGAAGTAGTCGGCCTCCCGCACGGCCGCCGGCTCGGGGGTGGTCACGACGACGAAGGCCGTGCCCGGCTCGGACAGCTGGGCATAGGTGCGGTCGGCCCGCTCGCGGAAGCCGCCGAACATCGTGTCCAGCGCCAGCACGAAGGTCTGCACGTCCGCCAGCAGCTGGCCCCCGAGCAGCCTGCCGAGCACCCCGGCCGCCAGCGACATCCCGCCCGTCAGCGTGCGGACCCCGAGGCGGCCGCCGACCCGCGCCGGGGCGGTGAGCAGCCGCACCAGCCGGCCGTCGAGGAAGGACCCCAGCCGCGCCGGCGCGTCCAGGAAGTCCAGCGCCGACCGGCTCGGTGGCGTGTCCACGACGATGAGGTCCCAGCGCCCGTCGCGGTCGGCCTCGGCGCGCAGCTGCCCGAGCTTCTCCATCGCCATGTACTCCTGGGTGCCCGCGAAGGAGCTCGACACCGAGCGGTAGAACGGGTTGGCCAGGATCTGCTCCGCGGCCTGCGGCGACGCGTGGGCGAGCACCACCTCGTCGAAGGTGCGCTTCATGTCCAGCATCATCGCGTCGAGGTGGCCGCCCGCGGACTCGTCCACCCCCGCCACCCGCCTCGGCGTGTTGTCGAGCTCGGCCAGCCCGAGGGCCTGCGCGAGCCGCCGGGCCGGGTCGATCGTCAGCACCACGACGCGTCGGCCGGCCTCCGCCGCGTCCAGCGCCAGCGCGGCCGAGGTGGTCGTCTTGCCCACCCCTCCCGAGCCGCAGCAGAGCACGACCCGGGTGCGTGGGTCGCGCACCAGGTCGGTGAGCCGCTCCTCCGTATGCCGCTCCTCCGTATGCCGTGCCGCCGCGTCCCGTGCCGCCTCGGCGGGCCGGGTCTCGTCATGGGTCACAGGTCCTCACCCACCTGCTCGGCCACCGACCGCGCCAGCTCCCGCAACCCTCGCGGCCCCACCCCTGCGGGCAGGTGGGGGAGCAGCACCGTGGGCAGGCCCAGCGGGTCGAGCAGCTCCTGCTGGGCGCCCTCGGCCTCCAGCCGGGCCGCGTGGTCACGGGCATGGGCGACGAGGCCGGCCGCCAGCGCGTCCGGGTCGGGTGCGCCCGCGCGGCGCAGCGCGTCCGCCACCTGCGAGGCCCCCACCCGGTCGTCCACGACCGCGTCGAAGACGTCCAGGTCCCCCTCCGACAGGCCGTCGTCCCGCACCTGGTCGACGACCACCATCCCCGGGTGCAGGCCGGCCTCGCGCAGCTGGGCCACCGCCTCGACGGTCTCGGCCACGGGCATCTCCTCGAGCAGGGTCACGAGGTGCACGACGACCTGGTCGGAGTGCACCAACGTCGTCACGGCGTCGGCCTGGTGCCGGATCGGGCCGACCTTGGCGAGGTCGGCGACCTGCGTGTTGGCCTCCAGGAATCTCACGACCCGTCCCGTCGGGGGCGCGTCCACCACGACCTGGTCGTAATGGTCCGGGGCGCCGCGGGGCCGCTGGTGGGCCGGGGTGCGGCGGGTCGCCTCGTAGAGCTTGCCCATCACGAGCACGTCCGCGAGCCCGGGCGCGATGTCGGTCGCGAACTCCACGGCCCCGACCTGGTCGAGCAGCGCCCCTGCGGGCCCGAGCCTGTAGTAGAGCCGGAGGTACTCCATCAGGGCGGCGCGCGGGTCGACGGCCAGGGCGTAGAGCTCCCCGCCCGCGGGGGTCGTCTGCACAAGCCGCTCGTGGTCCCCCACGGGGCTGCACCCGAGCACCGGGGCCAGCGCCTGCCGCTGCTCCACCTCGGCCAGCAGCACCCGGCGACCCCGCTCGGCCAGGGCCAGCGCGAGCGCGGCCGCCACGGTGGTCTTGCCCGTCCCGCCCTTGCCGGTGACGACGTGGAGCCTCGGTCGACGCCGCGGGCCGGCGGGGGACCCGGGGGCGGCGATCGGCATGGTGACAGGCTAGTGCTCCCGCTGTCGGTGGTGGTGGATAGAGTGCCGACATGACCACCTGGGAGTACGCCACCGTGCCGCTGATCGTCCACGCCACCAAGCAGATCCTCGACCAGTGGGGCGAGGACGGCTGGGAGCTCGTGCAGGTGCTGCAGGGTCCGGAGGGCAACCTCGTGGCCTACCTCAAGCGGCCCAAGCAGGGCTGAGCGGCATACGCGAGCGTCCGTCGAAGGAGACATGCCATGAGTGAAGTCGAGCGTCGCCTGGCCGAGCTGGGGCTGTCGGTCCCCGACGTCGCGGCCCCGGTCGCGGCCTATGTCCCGGCGCTGCAGGACGGCCGCCGGATCCACACCTCCGGGCAGCTGCCGATGGTGCAGGGCTCCCTCGCCGAGACGGGCAAGGTCGGCGAGGGCGACGGGCTCGTGCCCCCCGAGCGCGCCAAGGAGCTCGCGCAGGTGTGCGCCCTCAACGCCATCGCCGCCGTGAAGTCCGTCGTCGGTGACCTGGACCGGGTGGCCCAGGTCGTCAAGGTGGTCGGGTTCGTGGCGAGCGACCCGTCGTTCACCGGCCAGCCCGGCGTCGTCAACGGCGCGAGCGAGCTGCTCGGCCACGCCTTCGGCGAGCACGGCGTGCACGCGCGGTCCGCGGTCGGGGTCGTCGTGCTGCCGCTGGACGCGCCGGTCGAGCTCGAGATCACCGTCGCGCTCGCCGACGACTGAGCAGCGGCGTGGAGCGCGAGCACGGCGTCGTGCGCGACTTCCCCGCGGGTGGGCTCGGGTCGCGCGCGCGGGCGTGGCTCGACGGTGACGCCGAGGTGCGCCGCTACCAGGAGCCGCGGTATGCCGCCACCGTGCAGCTGGTGCGCGAGGCGCGCACCGGTGGTGCCCCGGGCGGTGGGTCTGCCGACGGTGTCGAGGTGTTCATGCTGCGCCGCGTCGCCTCGATGGCCTTCGCGCCGCGCATGATGGTCTTCCCCGGCGGCGGGGTGGACCCGCGCGACGCCGACCCCGCCCTGGTGGCCGACCACTGGGCCGGGCCGTCGCCCGCGCGGTGGGCCGAGCGGATGGACTGCCCCGAGGACGTCGCGCAGCAGCTGGTCGTGGCGGCGGTGCGGGAGGTCTTCGAGGAGTGCGGGGTGCTGCTGGCCGGGCCCGATGCCGGCTCGGTGGTCGCCGACGTGCGCGACGCCGGCTGGCACGCCGACCGGGTGGCGCTCGAGGCGCGCGAGCTGTCCTTCACCGAGCTGCTGCGGCGGCGCGGGCTGGTGCTGCGGTCCGACCTGCTGTCCTACCGCGCCCACTGGGTCACCCCGGAGTTCGAGCCGCGCCGCTACGACACGGCGTTCTTCGCGGCGCTGCTCCCGACCGGGCAGGTCCCCGACGACGCCACCTCCGAGGCCGACGCGGCGGGGTGGTGGCGCCCGGCCGACGTGCTCGCCGGCGCGGCCGACGGCTCCGTGCTGATGCTGCCGCCGACGATCGTGGCGGTCGAGGAGCTGGCCCGCGCGGCCTCCTCGGCGGCCTTCGTCGCCGAGGAGCCCCTGGTCTGGTCGATCTCGCCGCACCTGGTCGAGGACGACGAGGGCGGCATCTGGATGCGGGCGCGGGTGCCCGACACCGGAGCCGCCTCGTGACCGCCCCCGGCGCCCGGCTCGCGCCACCGCCCCCGACCGCCACGCCCTGGCTCGGCGGCGCGGTGACCGAGCGGGCGACCTGCGTCCTCGCGCCCAACCCCGGGCCGATGACCCTCGACGGGACCAACACCTGGCTGCTGTCCGAGCCGGGCAGCGAGCAGGTCGCCGTCGTCGACCCCGGCCCCCTCGACGAGGCTCACCTGCAGGCGGTGCTGGCGGCCGCGACCGCACGAGGGGCCCGGGTCACCCACACCCTGCTGACCCACGGCCACCCCGACCACGCCGAGGGCGCGGCGAGGTTCGCGGAGCTGACCGGGACCACGGTGCGCGCGATCGGCAGCGGGCCGCAGGACCTGCACGAGGGCTCCGTCATACGGGTCGGGGAGCTGGAGGTGGTCGTGCTCGCGACCCCCGGCCACACGGGCGACTCCGTGTCCTTCGTGGTCGCGGCCGACAACGCCGTGCTCACCGGAGACACGCTGCTCGGGCGCGGCACGACGGTGGTGGCCCACCCGGACGGGGTCCTCGAGGACTACCTGGCGTCGCTGCGACGGCTGCGGTCCCTCACCGGCTCCGGGGCCGTCACCCGCATCCTGCCTGGTCACGGGCCCACGGTGACGGCCGCCGACCACGCCGTGGCCTACTACCTGCAGCACCGCGCGGACCGGCTCGATCAGGTGCGGTCTGCCCTCGCCGCGGGGGACACGACCGCCGACGAGGTCGTCGCGCGGGTGTATGCCGACGTCCCCCGCGAGGTCTGGCCCGCGGCGCGGCTGAGCGTCCTCGCCCAGCTGGGCTACCTCGAGCGGGGTCAGCGGGCGCGGCGGTAGAGCCGCTCGATGTCGAGCAGGACGACCGCCCGCGCCTCGAGCCGGATCCAGCCGCGGCTCGCGAAGTCGGCCAGCGACTTGTTGACGGTCTCGCGGGAGGCGCCCACCAGCTGGGCCAGCTCCTCCTGCGTGAGGTCGTGCGCCACGAGGACGCCGTCCTCGCACGGCCGGCCGAACCTGCGCGACAGGTCGACCAGCGCCTTGGCCACCCGGCCGGGCACGTCGGTGAAGACCATGTCGGCGAGCGACTCGTTGGTGCGCCGCAGCCGCCTGGCCAGCGCCTGCAGCAAGGTCAGCGACAGGTCCGGGCGACCCTGCAGCCAGGTGCGCAGGCTGTCGTGGCCGAGCCCCACCAGCTCGGTCTCCGCCACCGCCGTGGCCGTCAGGGTGCGCGGGCCCGGGTCGAAGAGCGACAGCTCCCCGAACATCTCGCCCGGACCCAGCACGGCAAAGAGGTTCTCGCGGCCGTCGCCGGAGGTGCGGCCGAGCTTGACCTTGCCGTCGCGGATCACGTAGAGGGCGTCCCCCTGGGCGCCCTCGTGGAAGAGCACCTCGCCGCGCTCCAGGTGCACCGGACTCATCGAGGCCTGCAGCGCGCCGGCAGCCTCGTCGTCGAGCGCCGCGAAGAGCGGAGACCTTCTCACCACGTCGTTGTCCACGCGGTCATTGTGCCACCAGTCACGTGCAGGCACCGGAAGTCCTCCCCCGGGGTATGTCGGCGCCCGCGGGTAGCCTGACGCCGTGGCCACCCTCGATCCCGCCTCGCGACCCACCCCGACCGGGGAGAGCGCGCTCGCCCTCACCCGTCGCGCCCGCAAGATCTACCGCGTCCTTCACGACACCTACCCCTACGCGATCGCCGAGCTGGACTTCACCACCCCGCTCGAGCTGCTCGTGGCCACCGTGCTGTCCGCCCAGACCACCGACGTGGGGGTCAACAAGGTCACCCCCACCCTCTTCGCGCGCTATCCCGACGCCGCGGCGTATGCCGCCGCCGACCGCACCGAGCTCGAGGAGCTGATCCGCCCGACGGGGTTCTTCCGCGCCAAGACGGACTCCCTGATCAAGCTGGGCGGCGCGCTGGTCGAGCGGTTCGGCGGGCAGGTGCCCGGGCGGCTCAAGGACCTGGTCACCCTGCCCGGGGTGGGCCGCAAGACCGCCAACGTCGTCCTCGGCAACGCCTTCGACGTCCCCGGCATCACCGTCGACACCCACTTCGGTCGGCTCGCGCGCCGGCTGGGGCTCACCGACCAGGACGACCCGGTCAAGGTCGAGCACGAGGTCGGCGCGCTCTTCCCGCGCAAGGACTGGACCATGCTGTCCCACGTCCTCATCTACCACGGCCGGCGCATCTGCCACGCCCGCAAGCCGGCGTGCGGCGTGTGCCCCGTCGCCGGGCTGTGCCCCTCCTACGGCGCGGGCGAGACGGACCCGGTCAAGGCCCGCAAGCTGGCGGCCTACGAGCTGGCGCCCGGCGCGCCCTGGCCCGCCCGGCTCGGCGCGGCGCCCAGCGGTCTGGCCGCCCGCTGGGCCGAGGAGGTCCGGTGACCGAGCGGCGGGACGGCTTCTGGGACCGCGAGGACCCGCTCAGCCCCCTTGACGACGGCACGGAGCGGGCGGGGGGTGCGGCATACGTGGACCGGGGGCCCACGGCGGAGCGGCCCGACTGGCTGGACCACCTCGTGACCCAGATCGGAGCGACGCCACCGAGCTACTACTCCCGGTTCCTGCCGCCGGAGGCGGGGGCGGGGCGGCGTGCGGGGGTGCTCGTCCTGGTCGGGCCCCGCGACGACGACCCCACCCAGCACGACGTCGTGCTCACCGAGCGCTCCCACACCATGCGGTCCCACGCCGGGCAGGTGGCCTTCCCCGGCGGCTCCGTCGACCCCGGCGACCGCGACGTCGTGGACGCGGCGCTGCGGGAGGCCGCCGAGGAGGTCGGGCTGCGGCGCGACACCGTCGAGATCCTGGCCACCGTGCCCGAGCTCTACATGCCGCACCGCGACTTCGGGGTGACCCCGGTGCTGGGCTGGTGGCGGTCGCCGCACCCGCTGTCCCAGGGCGACCCGCTCGAGGTGGCGTCGGTGCTGCGCGCTCCCATCAGCGAGCTCGTCGACCCCGCCAACCGGTTCGTGGTGACCCACCCCAGCGGCTACCGCGGGCCGGCCTTCGAGGTCGACGGGCTGCTCGTGTGGGGCTTCACCGCCGGCGTCCTCGCCAAGCTCCTCCACCTGTCCGGCCTCGAGCAGCCCTGGGACACGGGCCGGCTCGAGACGCTGCCGGACCGGATGTGGGGCTGACGCGTGGATCCCCTGCTCGTGGACGTGCTGCTGGCGCTGCTGCTGCTGTCGGCCGCCCTCAACGGGTGGCGCCACGGCTTCGTGCTCGCGACCTTCTCGACGGCAGGGCTCGTGGGTGGGGCGGCGCTCGGGATGTGGCTGCTGCCGCCGCTGCTGGACGACGTGGCTGCGCTGCAGCGCTCGCTGCCGCTGCGCGCCGGGGCGCTGTGCCTCGGGGTGCTGGTGATCGCGAGCCTCGGGCAGCTGCTGCTCGGCCGCCTGGGGGCGGGACTGCGGGCTCACAACCGGCTGCGGCCCACCCAGCTGGTCGATGCCCTCGCGGGCGCGGTCGCGTCGGTGCTGGTGGTGGCCGCGCTGGCCTGGTTCGCGGGGGACACGCTGCGGCTGGCGGCGCCGGGCGGCGTCGCGCGGACCGTGGCCGGCTCCCGGGTGCTGCGGGGCATCGACGCCGTCATGCCGGCGCAGGTGGGACGGGTCTTCGCGGGGTTCCGCAGCCAGCTGGAGGCCAGCGACTTCCCTCGCGTCTTCGAGGGGCTGGGCGCCGAGCCGATCGCCCCGGCCCAGCCGCCCGACCCGCGCGTCGCCCAGACCCCCGGCGTCGTCGCCGCGCGGCGCTCGGTGGTCAAGGTCGTCGGGGACGCCCCGTCCTGCCGCCGCCAGCAGGACGGCAGCGGCTGGGTGACCGCGCCCCACCGCGTCGTCACCAACGCCCACGTGGTCGCCGGCACCACCCAGGTGCGTGTCCAGGCCGGCGGCGAGGGCCGCGCGTATGCCGCCACCGTCGTGGCCTTCGACCCCCGCCTCGACGTGGCCGTGCTGCTCGTGCCCGAGCTGCAGGCCGCCCCGCTGCAGGTCGCCGGCACCCTGCCGGCCAACGCCGGCGCCGTGGTGGCCGGCTTCCCCGGTGGCGGGCCCTACCGACTCGGGGCAGCCCGGGTCCGGTCCGTGATGGCCGCGCGCGGGTCCGACATCTACGGCAGCGCTGGCGCGCTCCGCCAGGTCTACTCCCTCTACGCCACCGTGCGCCCCGGCAACTCCGGAGGCCCGCTGCTCACGACCGACGGACGCGTGGCCGGCACGATCTTCGCGCAGTCGGTGGACGACCCCAGCACCGGCTACGCCCTGACGACCAGCGCGACCCAGGAGGCCGTGGCGGCCGGTGCGACCAGCACGGCGCCCGCCGCCACCGGCCGCTGCACCGTGGGCTGACCGACCGGCTGGCGACGAATCCCGCACCCTCGGGTGTGCCTGTGGTCGCCTCGGGGCCTGTCAGCGACGCAAACCGCACCTTCGGGTGTGGTTGTGGTCGGGTGGGCGCCCCTGCCCGCCCCCCTTCCCTGCCCCCTTAACCCGTTGAGAGGCGACAAACCGGGGTCATCCAGGTCCGCTGACCCCGGTTTGTCGCCTCTCAACGATGGGGGGGTGTGGTGCTGGTCGATCGGGGGCCCATCGGGCGCCCTCAGCGTGGCAGCGCGGCCAGCCATTCGCCGATCGCGGTCGAGACCCGCACCGGCGCTTCCTCGGCGACGAAGTGGCCGACGCCCGGGAGCAGGTGGGCGTCGAGACCGGCGGCGGCATACCGCATGGACCCGCCCATGGTCTCGGGCAGCACGGCTCGATCCTGCGCTCCGTGCAGGTGCAGCACGGGCACGGTGATGGGGCGGCGCAGCGCCGCCGCCCAGCGTCGCCCGGAGACCCACAGCTGTGACCGGGCCATCCAGCGGTAGTACTCCGCGGCGGAGTGCGCCACGAAGGGCAGGGCCATCTGGTCGGCATACCGGCTCGTGATGGCCACGTCCAGCCAGTTCGCGCCGGGCGCCGACCACTCCGTGAGGAGCCGGGCGACGTATCCCGACGCCGGGTCGCCCATCTGCCGCTCGGGCACGAACGGCCGCTGCAGCCCCGCGAAGGTGCGGCCCGCCTGGAGCTGGGTGGGCAGAGTCAAGGAGGCCGCGCGCAGCGCCAGCGGGTGCGGGCACCCCAGCGCCACGACCGCGCGGGTGACGTCGGGTTGCAGCGAGGGCATCGACCACGCGATCCAGGCACCGAGACCCTGGCCGATGACGACGGCCGAGCCCTCGCCGAGGGAGCGCACCACGCTGGCGGCGTCCGCGGCCGACGTGAACGTGTCGTAGCCCACCGGTGGCTTGTCGCTGGCACCGAATCCCCGCAGGTCGAGCGCCGCGACCCGCCACCCCGCCTCGGCGAGCGTCACCAGCTGGTGACGCCAGGCCCACCAGAACTCGGGGAAGTCGTGCAGCAGCAGCACCAAGGGGCCGTCGCCCAGCTCGGCCACGTGGAAGCGAGCGCCGTTGGCCGACACGAAACGATGCCGCCACGGCCCCTCGACCAGGGTGCTGGCGGCATCGCGCATCGTGCCATCGGTCATCGCCGCCATCCTTGCAAAGCGGGGCGGCCGGTGCGAGCGACACGCAAACGGCCGGGCCGCCCCTCGCGAGGAGGGGCGGCCCGGCCGCGGGCGATCGAGGTCAGACGCGCGTGGACGTCGCGTCCGTGTCGGTGCGGGTGACCGAGTCGGCATCGACGCGGTGCGCGCCCTGGGTCTCGCCGGCGACCCGGCCCGTGTCCGTGGTCGAGTGCGCGGTGGTCGAGTGCGAGGTGTAGGAGGCCGAGCCGTAGGAGGACGCCGACGGCGAGGTCGTCGACGCGGACGACGCGGCCCCGGGGATGCTGGGCTTGAGGGCCTCGACGGTCTCCTGCGCGTTGCGGATCGTGCGCTCCGGCTTGAACTTCGCCTTGGCGAGGGCGCCCTTGCCGATCATCGCGAGGATGCCGGCCACGACGAGCAGCAGCACCGCCACGATCAGGAACGCCAGCCAAGGGGCCAGCCCGAGGGCGATGAGGCCGTAGGCCAGCGCGATGAGCAGCAGGATCAGGGCGAGGAAGGCGAGGACCCCCGCGCCGGCGAACATGCCGATGCCCTTGCCGGCCTTGGCGACGTCGGTCTTGACCTCGGACTTGGCCAGCTGGATCTCGTTGCGCAGGATGCTCGAGACGTCCTGGGTCGCGTCGGCCACGAGCTGGCCGATGGTGCGCGCGGACGTGTCGTGCCCGTAGGACCGCGCCTCACGGTCGCGGTAAGCGCGACGGGCCTCGTGCTCCTGCTCGTTGTACGACGTCGACATGGGGGTGCTCCTCTGGTGGCTCGGCGAGCGATCCGATGGTCTCCCGCGATCGGTCATGTCATGCACACATTCAGCAGAAACCATACCCACAACGGGTGTCGGCAGCAGGAACTCCGCACACTCGCCGGTCCGTCCCGCCCGTCGAGGCGCATCCGACCGCTGCCTCACGCCAGCAGCAGCCCGACCAGCACGGCCACGCTGAAACCGATCTCCAGCAGCCCCACCTGCAGCGGCGTGATCCGTCGTCCCCGCAGCGGTCCCAGCACCGGCATGAGCCACGCTCGCGCGGTGGCCAGTCCCAGCACCACGGCCAACCCCCACCGGGCCACCCCCGAGACGCCCGCCGGTATGCCGGACCATGCCGCCGCCACCAGGGCTGCGGTCGCGGCCGCGTGGTAGCCGATCGATGCCCGCCACCACGAGCGTTGGCCGCGCTCGCGGATCATCGTCTTGACGTAGACCACCGTCCCGACGAAGTAGGCCAGCTCGACGATGGTCGCGAAGACCACGACACCGAACCGTTGGGCCGGGACCGCCCCGGCTCCCCGGGCGACGTCGGCGACGGCGCTGAGGGCGCCCAGCGGCGCCCGGGCCGGCAGCCCCGCGCTCCACAGCACCGGGGTGAGGAGGCAGGCGGCGGCCACGGTGACCACGCCGCTCAGCAGCGCTCGGTCCCGCCGCTGCGACGCCAGCCACAGCGCCACCGCGAGCAGGGGCGCCGCCACGAGCAGCCACCCCGCGAGCCCGGGCCCCGTCGCCAGCACGCCGAGGCCGAGGAGGGCGCCGGTGGCGGCATACGCGCGCACCGGGGGGAGATAGCGCGGCTTGCGACGCGCCTTGAGCCACAGCGTCACCGCGTTGAGGGCGAGGTAGCCGACGAGGGTGACCCCGAGGACCGGGAGCGCCACCCAGCGCCAGCCGTGGTCGCGCACCAGCAGGGTGGTGCCGACGACGGCGGGGACGACGAGCATCGCCCAGGCTCCGTGCTGCTGCGGCACCCACCCGGGCGGTCGTGGGGCGCGGCGCGTCATGACGACAGCGTGCCACCCCGGCCGCCGGCGCCCGCGGCGGGGTCGTGCCGCTCGTAGACGTCCGGCACGCCGCCGGCGTCGAGGTCCTCCGCCTCCCGGGCCTCCACCAGCGCGTAGTGGCGGTTGCGCCGCCGCAGCACCACGGTCGCCAGCACCGCCGCCAGCAGCGACCCGACGAGCACCGCGAGCTTGACGTGCTCGTCCCGCGGCGAGCCGGGGCCGTAGGCGAGCTCGCCCACCAGCAGCGAGACGGTGAAGCCGATCCCGGCGAGCAGCGACAGCCCCGCGAGGTCGGACCAGGACAGGTCCTCGTCCAGCTCGGCGCGGGTGAACCGCGCGAGCAGCCAGGTGCCCCCGAGGATCCCGACGAACTTGCCGACCACGAGCCCCGCCACGACGCCCTGGGCCGCGGGGTCGCGCACCGCGTCGCCGAAGCCGCCCCCGACCACCGTCACCCCGGCCGCGAAGAACGCGAACAGCGGCACCGCGAGGCCCGCGGAGACCGGCCGGACCCGGTGCTCGAGCCGGTGCCCGACGTCCACCGGGGTCACCAGGCCCAGCAGGACGCCGGCGACGGTGGCGTGCACGCCCGACAGGTGCACCAGCCACCACGTCACCAGCGCCAGCGGGACCAGCAGCAGCGGGGAGGTCCAGCCGCGCCGCGTCGCCAGCGCGAAGAGCAGCAGCGGCACCAGCGCCCCGAGCAGCGCCCACACCTGCAGCGAGGAGGTGTAGGCCACGGCGATGATCGTGATGGCGATGAGGTCGTCCACCACCGCGAGGGTGAGCAGAAAGGACCGCAGCGCCGACGGCAGGTGCGTGCCGATCACGGCGAGCACGGCGAGCGCGAACGCGATGTCGGTGGCCGTGGGCACCGCCCAGCCCCGCATCACGTCGCCGCCCCCACCACGGATCCCGGTGACCGCCAGGAAGATCAGCGCCGGCAGCAGCACCCCGGCGCATGCGGCCGCCACGGGGACGGTGGCCTTGCGAGGGTCGGACAGGTCGCCGCGCGTGAACTCGTGCTTGAGCTCGACGCCCGCCACGAAGAAGAAGATCGCGAGGAGCCCGTCGGCGGCCCAGTGGCCGACGGACAGGTCCAGGTGCAGGGCGGCGGGCCCGAGGTGCAGGTCGCGGAGCGCGGCATACGACTCGCGCCAGGGGGTGTTGGCCCACACGAGGGCGGCGAGGGCGGCGACGAGCAGCACGGCTCCGCCGACGGTCTCGGTGCGCAGCGCGGCCGTGATGCGCTGGGTCTCGGCCCAGGTGCCACGGCTGAAGAGGCGGGAGGGGGTGGACATGCGGGGGCCTTCCGGATGAGGGGTCGAGAGATCACGTCGCCGACCAGACTTCCCGGCACACCAGTCGACCATCCTATCGCGGCTGCGACCGCCGGGGCTCATGTCCACCCCATGACCTCCCCGGGAAGGTCCGGTGAACACCTCGGGCGGCTGCACCGCAACGGCCGTCCGGGCCGGTCCGGCGGGTGACCATGGGTTCATGGCGTATGGCGACGGCCCCGGTCCCCTCGCGCTGGCCCACCGCGGTGGTGCCCAGCTCGCACCGGAGAACACCCTCGCGGCGTTCGAGCGTTCGGTGGCGCTCGGCGTGCGCTACCTGGAGTCCGACGTGCGGCTGACGGCCGACCGGCACCTGGTGTGCTTCCACGACGAGACGCTGGACCGGGTGACAGACGGCACCGGCCCGGTGGCGGCGCGGACGCTGGAGCAGGTGCGGCGGCTGCGCGTCTGCGGCCAGGAGCAAGTGAAGTCCAGCAGAGTGGTGTACGACGGACCTGAGTGAGCGCGTGCCTCCAACGTAGGCGCGGCCACCGGGTGGATCCTTCGAGTGATCTGCGAAAACCGACTCGAAGAAGGAACCACAACGATGACCGCTGTACCCAGTATCGACCCTGCCCGCTTCCTCGACGAGCAGCTGTCCCAGGCGAGCCCTGATCTGATGCGGGAGCTGCTCACCACGTTCGTCAACGCACTGCTCTCCGCCCAGGCCGACGCGGTGTGCGGCGCCGGCTACAACGAGCGGAGCCCGGAGCGGGTCAACTCCCGCAACGGCTACCGCCACCGCGACCTCGACACCCGGGTCGGGACTCTCGACGTCGCAGTGCCCAAGCTCCGCCAGGGAAGCCTGTATCCGGAGTGGCTGCTCGAACGCAGGAAGCGTGCCGAACGAGCACTGACCAGTGTGGTGGCGACCTGCTACCTGCTCGGGGTCTCGACCCGGCGGATGGACAAGCTGGTGGCGACCCTCGGCATCACCGGGTTGTCGAAGTCCCAGGTCTCGGTGATGGCCAAGGAGCTCGACGAGCAGGTCGAGCAGTTCCGCACCCGTCGGCTCGAAGAGGCCGGGCCGTTCACCTTCGTCGCCGCCGACGCGCTCGTGCTCAAGGTCCGCGAAGGTGGGCGGGTGGTGCCGGTGCACGTGCTGGTAGCCACCGGCGTGAACGCTGATGGGCACCGCGAGATCCTCGGCGTGCAGGTCACCACCAGCGAGGACGGCGCCGGCTGGCTCGCGTTCTTCCGCGACCTCACAGCCCGCGGCCTGGCCGGCGTCAAGCTCGTCACGTCCGACGCGCACGCCGGGCTCGTGAACGCGATCGCCGCGACCATCCCGGGCGCTGCCTGGCAGCGCTGCCGCACCCACTACGCAGCGAACCTGATGTCCGCGACCCCAAAGTCGTCCTGGCCATGGGTCAAGGCGTTGCTGCACTCGATCTACGACCAGCCCGACACCGACGCCGTCCACGCCCAGTTCGACCGTGTCGTCGACGCCCTGGCCGAGAAGCTTCCCGCCGTCGCCGAACATCTCCAGGACGCTCGTGCCGACATCCTCGCGTTCACGCCGTTCCCAAAGGAGGTCTGGCGTCAGATCTGGTCGAACAACCCCAACGAACGGCTCAACCGCGAGATCCGCCGACGCACCGACGTGGTCGGGATCTTCCCCGACCGCGCATCCATCATCCGGCTCGTCGGCGCCGTCCTGGCCGAGCAACACGACGAGTGGGCCGAAGGCCGCCGCTACCTCGGACTCGACGTCCTCGCCCGCGCCCAAGCCGTCGACACCCAGCACGCCGAGGAGGTGAGCACCGACCTCGAACTTCAGGCCCTCACGGCCTGACCGACACGCCCAACCGAGGGATCAACCTCATACACCACCCCAGCGGACTTGACCCAGGAGCAGGTGCCGACCCTGGCGGAGGCGCTGGAGGCGTTCCCGGAGGCCTGCTTCTCCGTCGACCTCAAGGACGAGGTGGCGCTGGAGCCGCTGGTCCAGCTGCTGCGGATCCGCCGTTACCGCGAGCGCGTGTGCGTGGCAGGCGCGTGGGACGGCTGGTTGCGGCGGGTGCGGGAGGGTGCCCCCGGCGTCGCCACGTCCCTCGGCTGGCGCTCGCTGACGACGCTGATCGGCTGCTCGCGCATGGGGATCCCCGTGCCGCAGTGGATCGGGGCGGCGCCGTTCGCGCACGTGCCGATCCACCTGGGTCGGGTCCCGGTCTTCGTCGAGGAGGTCGTCCACCTCGCCCACTCGGTGGGGGTGCGCGTCATCACCTGGACCTGCAACGACCCGGTGGTGATGGACCGGCTCTACAGCCTCGGCGTGGACGGCGTCATCTCCGACCGCCCGGACCTGCTGCGCGAGGTGCTCGTGGCGCGCGGGGACTGGGCGCCCATGCCCGGCGGCGCGGTCCGGGTGTCCACCGCGCGTCGGCGGGAGCTGTCGGGCAACCTGTGATCGACGGGACGCGTCTCGAGGACGGGACGAACCTGGATCGAGGTGGTGCTCGTGGTCGAGGACCTGGAGGCGCTGGTCGCGGAGGCCGGGCCGGTCGTGTGGCGCTGCGCCACGGCCGTGCTGCCCCCTGAGGTCGCGACGGACGCGACGGCCGACGTGCTGGCCCGGTTGGCCCGAGGGCCTCGGCTGCCCGACGAGCAGCAGGTCCGCGCGACGACGACGAGGTTGCTGGCGCGCTGGTGCCGGGACGAGGACCTGCCCGTCCCCGGTGCCGACGAGCTGCGCACCATCTGGGCGCAGGCCCGCACCCGCGCCGTCGACGGCTCCTGCCCGGTCACCCCCGACCACCTACGAGACCGTATGTCGGCCGCCCGCCGTCAGCGGTGGTTGGCGCTCGGCGCGGTCACCGTCGTCCTCGCCGGCGCCGGGTGGCTGGCCGTCGACGGTGTGGCCCGGATCCAGGGGACGCCCGCGCCGTCACCGACGGACTCCTCGACGAGTGCCCCTTCGACGGGTGCCGCCCCGACCCCGAGCGAGAGCCTGGGCCCCGACGGCCAGGTGGACGTGGGCCGCGCCTACCGCGCGGCGCTGGACACCGCGGCGGGGCGTGCTACCTCGGTGCTGCCCCGGCTGGAGCAGGCGGGTCGGCGGGTCCGGCTGGTCCGCGCGTCCGGGACGGCGATGCTTGGTGCGCTGGGGCCGTTCGGCCCGGCTCAGACGGGGGTGATGCCCCTCGGGCCGGACGGCGGCGTGGTGCTGCTGATCGAGCCCGGGTCGGCGGACCAGCCCGGGGGTCTGGCCCCGCAGATCTGGTGGTGGCGCGGGGAGTCGCCCCCGGGGCGGGTCAGGTCCGGGGACGTGCTGGGGCTCGCGGGCAGCCCCGACGGCAGCCGCCTGGCCTTCGTCGACGCCCCGTCGGGGCCGGAGGGCGCCGGCCAGGGCCTGCGCCTGCGGGTCATCGACACCGGCTCGGGCCGCGAGGTCGCCCAGCAGGGCGTGCCGGGCGGCACGAGCGTGGTGGCCTGGGTCACGACGGGGGTGCTGCTGGTGACCCCGCTGCCGGAGAGCACCACCCCCACGACCGGTGCGGATGGCAGCGTCACCGTGGACCACAGCCAGTCGCGGCAGCGGCACCTGCTGTGGCAGCCGGGCCGGGCGCCGCAACCGGTGGACGTCCCCGTGACCACCGCCCTCGCCGCGGACCTCTACGACCCCGGCCACCTGCTGCGCGCCGACGCCGGCGACCAGTGTCTTCACCGGGTACCGGTCAGCGACCTCGGCCGCCGGGGACGGGAGTGCGCCGAGCAGGTGCAGGTCACGAGCCCCGACGGCTCGCGGGTGGTGCAGCCGGGGCCGCTGCCCAGCATCCGCGACGTGAAGACCGGCGCCGTCACCACCTATCGCGGCGACAACCTGGCGCTGCGCTCGCCGACCGCCACAATCCTCGCGTGGGAGGACGACCAGCGGGTCCTGGTGCAGGTCACGAGCGAGCAGACCGAGCGTTCGCCGGTGCTGCTGCGGTGGGACACCACCAGCGACACCGTCGAGCGGGTGCCCGGCCCGGTGCTGGCGGTGGACCCCCGCCAGCACCGAGCCGGCTAGGTGGTCAGCGCTGCGCCATACCCTGCTTGATGAAGTCCATGACGGACGCATCGGTCAAGGTGGTGGCGTCGCCGATCTCCCGGCCCTCGGCGACGTCCTTGAGCAGGCGCCGCATGATCTTGCCGGAGCGCGTCTTGGGCAGCTCGGACACGATCATCACCGACTTGGGCTTGGCGATCGGGCTGATCTCCTGCGCGACGTGGGCCCGCAGCTCCTCCACGGTGGAGTCGGTCTGCTCGGCGCCCTCCCGCAGGATCACGAAGGCGCACACCGCCTGGCCGGTCATGTCGTCCGCGGCCCCGACGACGGCGGCCTCGGCCACCGACGGGTGGGAGACCAGCGCCGACTCGATCTCCGCGGTGGAGAGCCGGTGGCCCGAGACGTTCATGACGTCGTCGACGCGGCCGAGCAGCCAGATGTTGCCGTCGGCGTCGTACTTCGCGCCGTCCCCGGCGAAGTAGTACTTGTCGCCGAACCTGCTCCAGTAGGTGTCCTTGTAGCGCTCCGGGTCGCCCCAGATGCCGCGCAGCATCGACGGCCACGGCTTGGTGAGCACCAGGTAGCCGACCTTCTCGGCCTCGGTGAAGGGCTCGCCGGCGTCGTCGAGGATCTCGGCGCTGATGCCCGGGATCGGGCGCTGCGCGGAGCCCGGCTCGAGCGAGGTGACCCCCGGCAGCGGGCTGATCATGATGCCGCCGGTCTCGGTCTGCCACCAGGTGTCCACGATGGGGCAGCGGTCGCCGCCGATGTTCTTGCGGTACCACAGCCACGCCTCGGGGTTGATGGGCTCGCCCACCGACCCGAGCACCCGCAGCGAGGACAGGTCATACCTCGCGGGGATCTCGGCGCCCCACTTCATGCAGGTGCGGATCGCGGTCGGCGCGGTGTAGAGGATGGTGACGCCGTACTTCTGCACGATCTCCCACCAGCGGCCCTGGTGCGGGTGGTCGGGGGTGCCCTCGTAGACGACCTGGGTCGCGCCGTTGGCGAGCGGGCCGTAGACGAGGTAGGAGTGCCCGGTGACCCAGCCGATGTCGGCGGTGCACCAGTAGACGTCGGTCTCGGGGTGCACGTCGTGCACGATCGCGTTGGTGTAGGCCGCCTGCGTCAGGTAGCCCCCCGAGGTGTGCAGGATGCCCTTGGGCTTCCCGGTCGTGCCGGAGGTGTAGAGGATGTAGAGCGGGTGCTCCGCGGGCATCGGCTGCGCCTCGTGCTGGTCGCTCTGCCGGTCCACGAGGTCGTGCCACCACACGTCGCGCTCGGACCACTCGACGTCCGCCCCGGTGCGGCGCACCACGACGACGTGCTCGACGGGGGAGTCGTCCCCGGAGACGGCCTGGTCGACGGCGGCCTTCAGCGGCGCGACCTTGCCCTTGCGATGCTGCCCGTCCGCGGTGATGACGACGCGCGCCTCGGCGTCGGCCACCCGGGAGCGGATCGCGTCGGCGCTGAACCCGCCGAAGATCACCGAGTGGGGCGCGCCGAGGCGGGCGCACGCCAGCATCGCGACGATCGCCTCGGGGATCATCGGCAGGTAGATCGCCACCCGGTCGCCCTTCGCCACGCCCAGCTCGGTGAGCGCGTTGGCGGCCTGGGACACGCGCCGTTGCAGGTCGGCATACGTGATCGTCTGCGTGTCGCCCTCGGCGCCCTCGAAGTGGAGGGCGACGCGGTCGCCATTGCCGGCCTCGACGTGGCGGTCGACGCAGTTGTGGGCGACGTTGAGCTCGCCGTCGGCGAACCACCGCGCGAAGGGGGCGTCGCTCCAGTCCAGCACCTGCGTGAAGTCCTTGCTCCACGTCACGTAGCGGCGGGCCTGCTCCGCCCAGAACCCCTCGTGGTCCGCCTCCGCCTGCTCGAAGAGCTCGGCCCGCCCGACGGCCTGCTCGGCGAAGGCCGGGTCCGGCGGGAACTGCTGGTGGTCGTGCGTGGCGCTGCCCTGCTGGGCGGTCTCCTGCTCGGACACGGTCGCTCCTCCTCGAGACGGTGGTGACCTCCTTCATATCCCGGGCCCCCGGCCGCCTGCCAGGCGAGGTCGCCCAGTGGTCGCTGCGCGTCGGTCGGCGGCGGTGCGGGTGTGACACGATGCGAGGGTCCCGTTGGCGGCCGCAGCGGTCGCGTCGTTGGAGGTGGCATGTCGTCGCTCGACCTGACCCCGCTCACCCCTCCCGAGGGGGAGGGCGCCGCGACCGCAGGCCGTATGCCGCCCGCCACCGCCTCCCAGTCCGCCACCTCCCAGCCCGCCGCCGCCCAGGCGCCGGCCGGTCCTGCCGTGGACCCGGCGACGGCGGAGGCGCTGCGCCGCAACGCCGGGGCCTTCGTGCGGGACGTGCTCGCTCTGGACCCGCACTCCCCGGCGCTCGACGCCCGGGTCCGGGACATCACGACGATGGGGGACGCCGAGGTGGCGGCGTCCGCGCAGCTCTCGCGGCGGATGCTGGACCGGCAGGCCCGCGCCGCGTCGGTGGGGCGCCGTCAGGGCGGCCCGGAGCAGGCGGCGTCCGAGCAGCTGGTGCAGCTGCGGCGCGAGGTGGAGGCCCTGGACCCGGCCGACCTGGACAAGCCGGCGCGCAAGCTGCTGGGGCTCGTCCCGATGGGCGACCGGGTCGCCGACTACTTCGAGCGCTACTACGCCAGCCAGGACCGCATCAACCTGCTCATCCTCGCGCTGCGCACCGACCAGGACGAGCTGCGCAAGGACAACGCCGCGATCGCGGGGGAGAAGGCCAACCTGTGGCGGCTGATGGGCCAGCTGCAGGAGTACTCCCTGCTGGCCGGCGCCATCGACGACCAGCTGGAGCGGGCCCTGGCGCAGGTGGCGGCCCCGGAGCAGGTGGCGGCGCTGCGGGACCGGGTGCAGCGTGCCGCCCGTCAGAAGCACCAGGACCTGCTGACCCACATCGCTGTCTGCACCCAGGGCTACCTGGCGCTGGACATCGTGCGGTCCAACAACGAGCTGCTCGTGGCGGGCATCGACCGGGCGGCGAGCACGACGCTGGCGGCGTTGCGCACCGCCGTCGTCGTGTCCGACGCGCTGCGCGGCCAGCGGCTGGTGCTGGACCGGATCCAGGGGATGGACCGCTCGTCGACCGGGATGCTGGAGGATGCCGCGGGCCGGGTGGCCGGCACCGCCGGGTCCGGGGAGGCCGGCGGGATCGGCCGGCTCAAGCAGGCCTTCGGCGAGGTGTATGCCGCGCTGGACGACACCGCCGCCGCCCACCAGCGCGGGGCCGAGGCGGAGGAAGCGGCGCGGCGCTCGCTCGGCCAGGCCCCGCCGCTAGGCTGACCTCGTGGCTGGCAACCCTGTGACGCGCTATCTCGCGTCCACCAAGAACATCGTCGGATCGGTCCTCGGGCTCGGCGCGGCGGCCGTCACGGTGCCCACCGATCTCGCGGGTGGCTGGTGGCCCGCCGCCGTGGTGGGGGCGTATGCCGTCGGCGCCGCCGTCGCCCCGGGGGTCCGGCGACGGCGCGGGCTGGTCACCGGCACCCAGGGCACCCAGCAGCTGATCATGGAGCTGCGCACCGAGCTGCAGCGGCTCGTCGACCAGACCGACAAGGTGTCCAACCGGCTCCCGGAGGAGGGCTATCTGGCCTTCCACCGCGTGGTCGCGGTGCTGCGGGACATCCTGCAGCGGGCGGAGCAGCTGGCGACCTCCCCGGACGACCTGCACGTCGTGGACCGCACCATCCGGGACTACCTGCCGACGTCGCTGCAGGCCTACCTCAACCTCCCCTCGTCCTACGCCCGCGAGACCACCCTGGCGGACGGCCGAACCCCGGCCCAGGAGCTGGTGCACCAGATGCAGGTGCTCGAGCAGCGGCTGGGCACGGTGCAGAGCGCCATCTACGCGGGGGACGCGCAGACCCTGGTCGACCAGGGCCGGTTCCTCGAGGAGAAGTTCCACGAGTCGCGGCTGGACTGAGCGTCCGGCTCACCGGGGCCAGGCGAGTCAGGCGGGCCAGCGAGTCAGGCCGGGGCGGCCCACCGCTCCAGGGCGCGCTGCTCACCCCGTATGACGCGCCCGCCGAAGACCAGCGCCAGGCCGAAGGCGACGGCACCGGCCCCGACCGGCACGGCGAAGGCCTCCGAGGCGCCCCACGCCTCGACCGCCGCGCCGCCGAGGAAGGACCCGGAGGAGACGCCGAGCAGCATCCCGGTCATCACGATCGTCATGCCCTCGTTGATCTGCGACGGCGGGACCAGCCGCTGGGCCAGCATCGTCGAGGTGATGAGGGTGGGGGCGATGGCGGACCCGGCGACCAGCACGACGGCGGCGAAGGTCCACACGTGGTCCACGGCCAGCACCGGCAGCAGCAGCAGGAACATCGCGAGGGTGCCCCACCGCAGCCGACGGGCGATGGCGCCGGTGACCGGGATCGCGCCGTAGAGCAGCGCCCCGACCAGGGACCCGCCGGCGAAGCAGCCGAGCGCCACACCGCCGAGCTCCTTGGCGTGGTGCTCCTCGGCGAAGGCCAGCGCGACGACGTCCATGGACCCGAAGATCGCGCCGGTCAGGGCCAGCGTGACGGCGAGCACGAGCAGACCCGGCGCCCGCCAGGCGCGCCCGGTGTGGTGCTCCCCGGCCTCGTGGACCGGCGGCTCCGTGGCGGTCTGCAGGGTGAGGCCGACGGTGCCGACGGCATACAGCGTGACGGCGAGCAGCAGACCGGCCTCGGGGAAGACCATCGTGGCGAGCGCGCCGCCGAGGGCCGGGCCGAGCATGAAGCAGGACTCCTCGGCCACCTGCTCGAAGGAGTTGGCGGTGTGCAGGGCCCGTGGGTCACCCGCGAGCAGGTGCGCCCAGCGGGACCGGACGAGGGTGCCGACCTGCGGCATCACGGCGTTGCCGAGCGCCCCGACGACCAGCAGCCAGGCGGGGGCGCCGCGCCAGGTCGCCACCAGCAGGCCGCTCAGCACCGCGACGGAGACCAGGGCCAGGGGCAGCGCCACGCGTCGCTGGCCACGGCGGTCGATGAGGCGACCGATCAAGGGGCCGGCGAGCGCCATACCGATGAGACCCACCGCCGAGATCGCCCCCGCGAGGCCGTAGGACCCGCGTCGGGCCGAGAGCATCGCGATGATGCTGACCCCCATCATGGCGCCGCCGAAGCGGGCGAGGTAGCCCGACAGCATGAACCTGCGCGCCCCCGGCACCCGGAAGAGCGACCCGTAGGTGTCGCTGAACGACGTCACCGGCAGCTCACCCCAGCCCGAGGAGGCGCAGCAGCGCGGCCGCGAGGGCGCCGAGCACCACGACGACGATGAAGGGGAGCCGGAGCAGCAGCGCGATGCCGGCGACGACCAGGGAGCCGAGGCGGGCGTCGACCACCACGGTGCGGCCGGTCACGAAGGCGTTGGCGGCCACGAGCGCGGCCAGCAGCCCGACCGTCATGGTGGATGAGACCCGCGCCACCAGCGGGTGCTCGAGGTGGTGGCTCGGCACGAGGTAGCCGGACAGCTTGGTCAGGTAGCAGACGAGGGCTGCGAGCAGGATCGCGCTGGTCAGGGTCATGCCGGGCCTCCTGCCGACTCGGGGTCCGGGGACGGGTGGCCGGGGCGCGGCGGGCGCCGCACCAGGGCCAGCAGCAGCGCCACGACGGCGGCGACGATGATCGGGATGCCGCTCGGCAGGCTCGGGGTGACCAGGACCGTCGCCAGCGCGCACACGACGGCCACCGCCTGCCCCTCGCGGCGGCGCAGGCGGGGCCAGAGCAGCCCCAGGAAGCCGGCCACGGCGGCGCCGTCGAGCCCGTAGGTCTTGGGGTCGCCGATGGCGTCGCCGAGCAACGCTCCGGCGAGGGTGAAGAGGTTCCACAGCAGGTAGATCCCGACCCCCGCGGTCCAGAAGCCCCGGCGCTCCTCCTCGGGCGTCTCCTGCGCCACGGCCGTGGCCGTGGACTCGTCGATGGTCACCTGGGCCTGCAGCGGGCGCAGCGGCCAGGAGGGCCGCAGCAGGGCGTTCATCTGTATGCCGTAGAGCGCGTTGCGGATCCCGAGCAGGGCGGCCGTCGACAACGCCGTCACGGGGGCGCCGCCGGCTCCCACGACCCCGATGAAGCCGAACTGCGAGCCCCCGGTGAACATCAGCAGCGACAGCAGGCAGGTCTGCCACACGTCCAGCCCCGCGCCGACGCCGAGGGCGCCGAAGGAGAGCCCATAAAGCCCGGTCGCGGCCGCGATCGACAGACCCATCCGGGTGGCGGGGGTGAGACTGGGCATGATGCCCAGGATCGCACGAGCGCAGGGCGGCCCACGACGCGGTCCACGACGCGGAGACGGCCCGCCCGGTCCCGTGCTCCCCTGCGGGCACGGGGCCGGGCGGGCCCCTGAGAGAAGCCACGCGTGCCTGCTCGCCCCTCAACGAACCGACACGCGGGCACTACACTTGATATCACTGTCAACTAGGTTGACACAATGGTCTCGGTGCGTCGATGTGGCGGGGGGAGCCGTGATGGTCGAGAGTGAGGACATGAGCTTCGCCGCGCGACTGCGCCAGGCTCGCCTGGAGGCAGGGCTCTCGCAGGCGGACCTGGGCGGTGACGAGTTCACGGTGAGCTATGTCTCCCACCTGGAGGCCGGCCGCCGGGAGCCGAGCGCTCGGGTCACGGCGACCTTCGAGCGGCGGTTGGACCTGCCCCGCGGCTACCTCGCCGGCGGCGACTGGGGGCGACCGCGGCACGAGGAGCATGCGACGGTCGTGTCTACCGCGGACCTCGCCGCCCTCGTGTCGGGGGTGACGCGGGCGCGGTCCACCTCCGACGACGCGGACGTCGCCGCGCTGGCACGTCAGACCGCCGACCTGGCGCTGCGGCAGGACCGCCCGGAGGTCTGGTGGGCGATGTCGCTCGCCGAGGTCCGGGCCCTGGTGAGCATGGGGGCGTATGCCGCAGCCGCCCGCACCGCCACCGCGCTGACCACCCACCCGTGGGTGCAGTCCCATCCCTCGCTCCTCGCGGAGGCCCACACCACCGCCAGCCGCACCCACCGGCGGGCCGTCGACCGCACCGCCGCCACCCACCACGCGCACGCGGCCCTGGCCGCCACCCAGGACCTCGGCGACCCGGGGCTGCGGGCCGAGGCCGTCATCGCGGCGCTCGCGACCCGCACCATGCCGGCCGACGGCCTGGTCGCCGAGCTGGAGACGCTGCACCACCGGCTGGGACCGTGCCACCTCGCCGGTCTGGTGGCCTGGACCATCGGCAACGAGGCCTTCAACGCCGGCGACACGGACGCCGGCCTGGCCTGGCACCGGCGCGCGTCCGAGCAGCTCAACCCCGACGTCGACCACCGCAACTGGGCGAGGTTCCTGTCGGCGACGGTGCTGCAGCGCGTGCGCCACCACGTCGACGAGGACCTGGTCGAGCTCTTCGCCGTCGGCCGCCAGCACCTCGCGCGGCTCGGCACCACCGAGGAGCTCGCCGACCTGGCCCGCACCGAGGCGCAGTGGCACGTCCAGAGCGATCGCGCCGAGCAGGCCGTGACCGTGCTCGACGACGCCTTCCGGCTGACCGACCTGACCGACCTCGCCGAGGGGCGGCTACGGCTGGCCCGGGCGGAGGCGCACGCCGCGGCCGGCCACCGCGACGAGGCGACGACGGATGCGCTGGCCGCGGCCCGCCAGCTCACCCTGGAGGGCGACGAGCCGGCAGCCCGCCAAGCGTGGCAGCTGCACGACGAGGTCACGCGCGCCTGAGGCCTACGCGAGGCGCTAGCGTGCAGGTCATGCGCCTCATCCTGCTGCGACACGGTCAGACCACGTCCAACGTCGACGGCCTCCTCGACACCGCGGTCCCCGGGGCCGACCTCACCGAGCGCGGCCACGAGCAGGCGGCCGCCGTCGTCGAGGCGCTCGCCGACCACCCGATCGACGCCATCTACGTCTCCGACCTGGTGCGGACCCACCAGACCGCGGCCCCGCTGGCGGCCGCCCTGTCCCTCGAGCCGACCGAGGTCGGGGGGCTGCGGGAGATCAGCGCCGGCGACGTCGAGATGCGCGGCGACCGGCTGGCCATCCGCACCTACCTCGACGTCCTCTTCGCCTGGGCCCGCGGCGAGCTCGACGCGGGGATGCCCGGCGCCGAGACCGGCCACGACGTCCTCGCGCGGTTCGACGCCGCCATCGAGCAGGTGGCCGCGTCGGGTGCCGAGTGCGCGGTCGTGGTGAGCCACGGCGCCGTCCTGCGGCTCTGGACGGCGATGCGCTGCGACAACCTCACCGGGGAGTTCCTCGCCGACCGCCTCATCAGCAACACCGGTGTGGTCATGCTCGACGGCCACCCGGAGCAGGGGTGGCGCTGCCTGCTGTGGGAGGACGAGCCCGTGGGCGGGGAGGAGCCGGGCGATGTCGCGGCCGACGGCCCCACCGCGTGAGCCGGAACACCGCGGGCCGGCGGCGCGTCATACGGGCATGACCATCACGCGCCCGACCGCCGCCGCTCTGGGCTCGGTCCTGCTGGCCCTCGCGCTCGCCGGCTGCGGGGGCACCGGCCCCGCTCAGCCCACGACCAGCTCACCCGGCACCGCCGCCGGCCAGAGTCCCGCCACCAGTGCCACCACCAGCCCGGGCGCGTCGCCGACCGGCCCGGCCCAGCCCACCACCCCTGGAGGCACCATGACCTCGCCCCTCGTCCCCAGCCACGACGTCAGCGACAGCGGCAAGCCCGCCCCCCTGCGCACGGTCACCGGCACCGTGAGCGCCGGGGTCGAGGCCGGGTGCCTGGTGCTCACGTCCGCCGACGGCCGGGAGGTGCTGCAGCCGCTCGGCGGGGGCCTCAAGGTGGGCGACCACGTGACCGTCGAGGGCCGTGACGCCCGGGGGGTCGCCACGACCTGTCAGCAGGGGATGCCCTTCCAGGTCACGCGCGTGGTCAGCCACGACGACTAGAGCACGACGACCAGTCCACGACGACCAGACCACGACGACCAGACGTGCTCGGCCCCCGATCCCCGGGCACCCGCACACGGTCGGGGCCGTCACCCGGTGAGGGTGACGGCCCCGACGGCGTCGTGGGGAGGGTCGGTCAGCTGCCGGAGACGGCGCCGGCCAGCCGATCGAGGGAGTCCTCCAGCTGCTCCTTGGAGACCAGCGGGAAGGACACCTTCTGCAGCAGCGCCTTGTCGGTGACCTTGCTCCAGTCGTAGGTGAGCGTGACCAGGGTGGAGTCGGCGCCCTGGGCCTCCAGCTCCCACAGCCACTCCCAGCCCTTGGGCTCGGTGCCGGCCGGCGCGGTCTGCCAGCCGACCATCTTGTGGTCGAGGTAGGCGGTGACGTGGTTGTCGGTCTGGTAGTCGCCGCCCATGTGGTCGCCGGTCATGTTCATCGTGAAGACCTGGCCGGTGCCGGTGATCCGGTCGGCCTTGGAGTCGCTGCGCACGAAGCCGGACCCGTCGATCTCGGCGTGCCGGGACGGCAGGGTCAGGCCGTCGAAGATGTCCTTGGCCGGGGCGTCGATGGTCCGCTGGACGGTGATCTTCTTGTCATCGGTCATGACGGACCCTTACCCATCGGGTAGTCGACATACGCGACGTGGCGCGAGTCGGGGGCCCAGCCGTTGACGTTGGTCGCTCCCTGGCCGCCGAAGACGTCGGCCAGCACCCGCACCGGCAGCTGCGGCCTGCCGAGGCGCGGGTCGGACAGGTCGATCAGCCGCAGCTGCGCCGGGAGGTTGGGCGGGTGCTGCTCGACGCCGGGCTCGTAGGCGAGCGAGAGCAGCCACCTCCCGTCGGGGGAGGGGTGGGGGAACCAGCTGACCCGCTCGTCGAAGGTGATCTGCTGCAGCTGCGTGCCGTCGGGCCGCATGCGGTAGATCTGCGAGTGCCCCGGGACCTGCGCCCGCAGCTCGCTGTTGAACCACAGCCAGGCGTCGTGCGGCTCCCCGGGGCCGCCCGGGCCGAGCTCGGGACCGTCGCAGGCCTCGGTGTCGGTCAGCACCGTCACCTCTCCCTCGGTCAGGAGCGCGACGTTGGTCCGTATGACGTCGCCGCTGCCCAGCCGGCCGGTGAGGACCGTCAGGGCGAGGGTGCGGCCATCGCCGCTCTGCCCGTGCAGGTAGTAGCGGACGGGCTCGGCTCCCGGGTCGGGTGTCACGCAGCGTGGTCGGCCCCCGTGCCACGGCACCCGGTAGACCCGGCCGTCCGCGGTGAGCAGGTGGCTGGCCCCGTCAGGGCTGACGAGGTGGTCGTTGTTGACCTGGGCGATGGGGTCGGTGTCGACCTCCCGCAGCGGCCCGGCGGCGCGCAGGTCGGGGGTCAGCTCGAGCACCCGCAGCCGGCCGGCAGCGTTGAGGACCAGGTGGCGTCCGTCGGGGGTGAAGGTGGGCGCCTCGAGCACGAGTTCCGTGCTCTCCAGCAGGATCTGGCGGGTGCCGGTGACGACGTCGTGCAGGCGGACGACGCTGCGCTGACCGGGGAGCAGCGGGCGCCCGAAGGCGGGTCTCGGCTGGCTCACGGGGACCTCCCTGGTGGGCCTCCGGGGGCGGTCCGGCGGCCGGATGGTGACGACTTGGACACGAGTTGATCACGCGGCGGTCGCTCGCGGCGTGCCACCGGCGGGGGCGTCTCACACTGGTACTGCCACATCGTTGGCGTCAATCCACAGGCCCGCTTCGTCACCGAGAGTGATGTCGGGCCGCGAGCGAATCCGGGGGGTTCACGGCATGCCTGCATCACTCTCAGAGGCCGACACGCTGCGTCGTCGGCGGCGCCGCCGGGTGACCGTGTTCGTCACCTTCCCGGCCGTCCTCATCGGGACCGCGGGCGTGGGCAGCGCCGCCGGCATGGGGTGGCTCGACCGCCCGCCGAAGGCCGTCTGCTCGCCGACCGTCGTCGCGGCGCCGGCCCGGACCGCCTTCGTCACCAACGTGCTCAACGCCAGCGGCAAGGACGGCGCGGCCGGTCCCATCCACAAGGAGCTGGGCAAGCGCGGCTTCCGCCTCGGGCAGCTGGGCAACGACCAGGCGCTGCGGGCGGTGACCCCCGCCGGGGAGATCCGCTACGGGCCGCGCGGGCTGGACCAGGCACTGCTCATCCAGCAGCAGGTGCCCGGTGCGCGCATGGTGGAGCTGCCGGACCGCTGGGACACCAGCGTCGACGTCGTGGTGGGCACCGACTTCTCGGGGCTGGCGCCGCGTCCGCCGCGGCCCCCGGCCCGGCCCTCCCAGGTGCTGCTCAACGTCTACAACACCACCTACTACGAGAACCTCGCCACCAACACCATGGCCGAGATGACGGCGCGCGGCTTCCGCCGCGGCGGGGTGTCCGCGGACCCGAAGAAGACCTGGGTCACCGACGTCGCGGTCATCCGCTACGGCGAGAACGGCGAGCTCAACGCCAAGCTCGTGCAGCAGCACGTCCCGGGCGCCACGCTGCAGCTGGACGACCGGACCGACGCCTCCGTCGACCTCCTGCTCGGGATGAAGTGGAAGGGGCTGACGCCGCGCGACCAGGTCCCGGTCGTGCCGCCGGAGCCGCCGAAGGTCGTGCCCACGGTGTCGCGCCCCTGCGGCGACTGACCCGTCCCGGGCCACCCGGGCCGCCGCGCCAGCGGCGCGCTCAGCCCTCGCGGCGTCGCAGCACCCGCACCGCGAGCACGACGATCGCGGCCACCACGAGCGCCAGCAGCAGGCCCAGGTCCCCGACCTGGGCCTGCCAGGTCTGGATGCGGGTCTGCCACGCCAGCTGGGTGCCGGTGTCGGTGAGGGCAGGCAGCGTGGTCGTGCCGTCGCTCAGCAGGAAGAGCAGGCCGATCCCGACGAACACCGCGCCGGTCAGCAGGCTGGTGGTGTGGGTGCGCAGCGGCCCGACGGTGATCGGCCGACCCCGCAGCCACCGCCGGTCGCGCAGCCCCGCGCGGTCCCACAGCAGGGCGAGCAGGGCGAGGGGGAGCGTCATGCCGGCCGCATAGGTGGCCATGAGCACCGCGCCGTATGCCGCCGACCCGCCCGCCAGCGAGATCGTCAGGATCGACCCCAGCAGCGGCCCGGAGCAGAAGCCGGACAGGCCGTAGACCGCGCCGAGCGCCACCACGGACAGGGCGGACCCGAGCCGCAACCGCCCCTTGGCGCGCTGCGCCGCCCCGAGCTCGAAGCCGCCACCCAGCGCCAGGACGACGCCGAGGGCGATGACCACCAGCCCGCCGACCCGCGTGGCGGTGGTGCGGTGGACCGTGAGCAGCGACCCCACGGCGCCGACCCCCGCGCCGAGCGGGGCGAGCACCAGCACGAGGCCCAGGTAGAACGCCGCGACCCGGCGCAGCAGCACCAGCGGCTGCTCGAAGGCCAGGGCGAAGAAGGAGGGGAGCAGCAGCGCCGAGCAGGGGCTCACCAGGGACAGCACCCCGCCGAGCAGTGCCCCGAGGAGCCCGACGTCACCCACGGGCGGGGCTCACCGCTGCGCTGCGGCGGCCGCCCGGTCGATGACCTGGACGAAGGCCTCCAGCGGCTGCGCGCCGACCACCGGGGTGCCGTTGATGACGAAGACCGGGGTGCTGGACGCACCGAGCTGCTGGGCCACCTGCGTCTCCGCGCTCACCGCCTCGGCGACGGCGCCGGAGGCCAGGTCGCGCTGGTAGCGCGGCAGGTCCGGGACCCCGGCCTCGCGGGCGAACCCGAGCAGCCTGTCGTCGGTGAGGTCGGGGTGGCCCGAGGTCGGGGACGCCCGGAAGAGCGCGTCGTGGAACTGCCAGAACCGCCCCTGCTGCGCGGCGGCGCGGGCGGCCTGCGCGGCCCGCTGCGACTTCTCCCCGAAGATCACCAGGTCGTGCCACTCGATCCGCAGGACCCCGCGGTCGACGTAGCGTCGCACCAGCTCGGGCTGGGTCTCGACCGCGAACTTCGCGCAGAAGGGGCAGGCGTAGTCGGCGTACTCCACCATCACGACCGGCGCGTCGACCCGGCCGAGGGCCATGGGGTCGCCGGGCTGCCGGCGGGCGGTGTCCTTGACCTTGCCTGGCGTGGCGGGAGTGCCGGTCGACGGCGCACCCGACGAGGGTGCGGTCGCCGTCGCGCCGGCGCCCGGCGCCGCGGCCGGCGGGCGCATCAGCAGCATCCCGATGATGACGACGGCCACCGCGAGCAGCACGGCGAGCACCGTGACCTCGCGGCTGCGCGTGGACGCGCTGGACATGTCTGGAGCCTCCCCGGTCGATGGCAGTCCACAGGATAGGCGGTGGCGCCGACAGGCCCTCGGCCGGCCCGCACCGGCGCGCGGGTCGGGCGCACGGCGGGCAGTGGCGCCCGTCATACCGGCATGTCGGTCCTCGCTGCTAGCGTCCGCGTCATGCGCAGCGCCAAGGACTTCTTCGCCCCCCTCGCCGTGGGTGCCCCGGCCCCCCTGCGGGAGATCCCGGCCCGACCGTCGCGGGCGATCCACTTCTTCGACCCGAGCAACGCCAAGATGGCGGCCAAGGTCCCGGCCATGGTCGGCCAGGTCGACGTCCTCCTCGGCAACCTCGAGGACGCCATCAAGGCGGACAACAAGGAGGCCGCCCGCCAGGGACTGGTCGACATCGCCCGGGCGACCGACTTCGGGCCCACCCAGCTGTGGACGCGGCTCAACGCCCTCGACTCGCCCTGGTTCCTCGACGACGTGACGACGCTGGTCACCGAGATCGGGCATCAGCTCGACGTCGTGATGATCCCCAAGGTGCAGGGCGCCGAGGACATCCACTACGTCGACCGGCTCCTCGCCCAGCTCGAGGCCAAGGCCGGGCTGCAGCGCCCGATCCTCGTCCACGCGATCCTCGAGACCGCCCGCGGCATGGGCAACGTCGAGGAGATCGCCGGCGCCTCCCCGCGCATGCAGGGCATCTCCCTCGGCCCCGCCGACCTGGCCGCCGACCGCCGCATGAAGACCACCCGCGTCGGGGGCGGCCACCCCGGTTACCTCGTGCGGCAGGACCCGCCCCGCGGCGCCGACGGCACCTCGCAGATCGACGCCGACCGCTCGACCTACCAGCAGGACCTGTGGCACTACACGATCGCGCGCATGGTCGACGCGTGCGCGATGCACGGCATCTACGCCTACTACGGGCCGTTCGGGGACATCACCGACGTCGTGGCCTGCGAGGACCAGTTCCGCAACGCCTTCCTGCTCGGGTGCGTGGGCACCTGGACCCTGCACCCCAAGCAGATCGACATCGCCAAGCGCGTCTTCAGCCCGTCCGTCGAGGACATCGCCCACGCCTACCAGGTCAAGGAGGCCATGGGCGATGGCACCGGCGCGGTGATGGTCGACGGCAAGATGGAGGACGACGCGTCGCTCAAGCAGTGCCTGGTCCTGGTCGAGCTGGCCGAGCAGCTCGCCGCAATCGACCCCGATCTCCGGAGCGCGTATGCCGACGCCCGCGCCGCCTCGACGAGCGGGGAGTGAGCGACGATGTCTGACACCACCTTCCGCCCCCGCCGCTCGGTCCTCTACATGCCCTCGTCCAACGCCCGCGCGCTAGAGAAGGCCAGGACGATCCGGTGCGACGCGCTGATCCTCGACCTCGAGGACGCCGTCGCGCCCGACGCCAAGGGGGCGGCACGCGAGGCCGCGTGCGCCGCGGTGCGGTCGGGGGACTACGGCCGTCGCGAGCTGACGATCCGGATCAACGGCATCGGCACGCCCTGGCACGACGAGGACCTGCGCGCCGCTGCCGCGGCCGGGCCCGACGCGATCGTGGTGCCCAAGGTCGGCTCGGCCGACGAGGTGCGCACGCTCGTGGCCGCGATGGAGGCAGCCGGTGCGCCCGAGCGGACCACCCTGTGGGCCATGGTCGAGACCCCGGGCGCGATGCTGCGCGTCGAGGAGATCGCCTCCGCGTCCGAGCGGCTCAGCGTGCTCGTGATGGGGACCAACGACCTGGTCAAGGAGCTGTATGCCGAGCACGTGCCCGGCCGCCAGCCGCTCCTCGCCGGGCTCGGGCTGGCCCTGCTGGGCGCCCGCGCGGCCGGCAAGGCGATCCTCGACGGCGTCTACAACGACGTGAAGGACACCGACGGCTTCCTCGCCGAGTGCACCCAGGGCCGGCAGCTGGGCTTCGACGGCAAGACGCTGATCCACCCGGGTCAGGTCGCGGGGGCCAACGAGGCCTTCGCCCCCTCCGAGCAGGCCGTCGAGGACGCCCGCGGCATCCTACGGGCCTGGGAGGACGGCCAGGGCTCCGGCGTCGTGACCTACAACGGCAAGATGATCGAGAACCTCCACGTCGAGTCCGCCCAGCGCGTCCTGACGATGCACGAGGCCATCACCGCTCTGGAGGCCGACGCCACCTAGCGCGGAGGCGCCGCGGAGGTGCCGCGGGGGGCAGCCCGTGACAGGGTGTCCGCATGGCCATGTTCGAGCAGCTCGACCTGCCCATGCCCGACGGGGTGTGCGACGCATATCTCGCCCGCCCCGCCGAGGACGGACCGCACCCGCCGGTGCTGATGATCATGGACGCCATCGGGCTGCGCCCCCGCCTCCGCGAGATGGCGGAGCGCCTGGCCGACGACGGCTACCTGGTGCTCGCGCCCAACGTCTACTACCGGGCCGGCCGGCAACCCCTGTTCGACATACGGCTGCTGTCTCCGGGGCGCGAGCAGGAGCGGCGCGCGGTCATCGACCGGCTGCTGACGAGCCTGACGCCCGACCTCTGGCGGGTGGACGGGCCGGCCTACCTGACGCAGCTGTCGGAGCTGCCGGGTGCGACGGAGGAGGACGTCCGGGTGGTCGGCTACTGCATGGGCGGCGGGCTCGGGCTGCGTCTGGCCGCGCAGTGCCCGGACGACGTCGCGGTGGTGTGCGGCTTCCACGCGGGGCGGCTCGTGACCGACCGGCCGGACAGCCCGCACCTGCTGCTGCCCGACGTCGAGGCGAGGCTGTACTTCGGGTTCGCCGACGAGGACGCGTCCATGACCCGGGACGACATCGAGCGGCTGCGGCTGGCCGCGGAGGAGGCGGACTGCGACTACGAGGGCGAGATCTACCCCGCGGCGCACGGGTTCACGATGAGCGACCTCCCGGCCTACGACGAGGGCGCCACCGCGCGGCACTGGGAGGCGCTGCTGCAGGTCTTCGACGAGGCCTGACCCCGGGTCGGCCTAGGGGCGGAAGACCTTGCCGGGGTTCATGATCCCGTGCGGGTCCAGCGCCGACTTGATCGCCCGGTGCAGCTCCACGACCGGCTCGCCCAGCTCGGCGTGCAGCCCGTCCCGCTTGAGGGTCCCCACGCCGTGCTCGCCGGAGATGGTGCCGCCGAGCTCGAGGCAGGCCGCGATGATCTCCCCGAAGGCGTGGTGCGCCCGGTCGAGCTGCTCGGTGTTGCCGGGCTCGGTCACGAGCAGCGGGTGCAGGTTGCCGTCGCCGGCGTGGGCGGCGTTGGCGATCGTGGTGCCGTGGCGGCGGCCGATCTCCTGGATGCGCTCCAGCATCGGCACGACCTGGTCCTTGGGCACGCACACGTCCTCGGTGAGGATCGTGCCGAGCCGCTCGGCGGCGGGGTAGGCGAGCCGGCGCGCGGCGAAGAGCAGCTCGCCCTCCTCCTCGTCCTCGGCCACTGCGGCGTCGACCGCCCCGGCGGCCCGGAACACCTCGGCCATCGCCTCCGCCTCCGCGTCGCCGCACTCGCCGGGGGTGTCGATGCGGCCGAGGAGCATGGTGTCGGCCTCGGTCGTCAACCCCATGTGCTTCCAGTCGTCGACGGCCTGGAGCAGGGTGCGGTCCATGAGCTCCAGCAGCGACGGCGTCAGCCCCGCCTCGGCCACGGCGGTGACGGCGCGTCCGGCGGACAGCAGGTCGGGGAAGAACCCGGCCACCGTCCGCTCCGGCTCGCGCGCAGGCCGCAGCCGCACGGTGACCTCGGTGATGATGCCGAGCGTGCCCTCCGAGCCGGTCAGCAGCCCGACCAGGTCGTAGCCCACGACGCCCTTGGCGGTGCGCCGGCCCACGCGGACGACCTCCCCGGTGCCGGTCACCACCTCGAGCGCGAGCACGTAGTCGCGGGTGACGCCATACTTGACGCAGCACATGCCACCGGCATTGGTGGCGACGTTGCCGCCGATGGTGGACCAGGGGGCGCTGCCCGGGTCCGGGGGATACCAGAGGCCGTGCTCGGCCGCGGCGGCGCGCAGCTGGTCGTTGATGACGCCGGGCTGGACCACGGCGAGCCGGTCCAGGGTGTTGACCTCCAGGACCTGGTCCATGCGCTCCAGGCTGAGCACGACCCAGCCGGCCTCGGCGTTGGCGGCGCCGGAGAGCCCGGTCCCGGCGCCACGCGCGACGATCGGGGTGCCGTGCTGCAGGCACGCGCGGACGGTCGCCTGCACCTCGTCGGTCGAGCGGGCGCGCACCACGGCCGACGGCGCGCCCCACGCGCCCCACTCGGCCTGGTCGCGCGCGTAGGCGACCATCGCGTCCGGGTCGGTCATCACCCTGTCGACGGGCAGGGAGGCGAGGAGATCAGCAACGATGGTGGTCACGGTCCCCCTTAGGGTAGTCGGCGCACCAGCGCGGTCGGGCACGTATGCCGAGACCGACCGTGGCCCACCTCCCCGCCCCGAGCGGACGCGCCGTCTCGGGGCGGTGACGGCCGTGGTCAGCGTGCGAGCGCCGCTGCCGCGCGCACGATGTGGTCGGCGTCGATGCCGTGCAGGGCGTAGGCGCCCTCCACGCTGGAGGACTGCCCGAAGTCCGTCACCCCGAGGTTGCGGGTGCGGTCGCCGCGCACGCCGGCCAGGAAGGCGAGGGTGTGCGGGTGCCCGTCGAGCGCCGTCACCAGGGGTGCGGGGCGGTCGCGGGGGAGCAGGACGTCGAGGATCGCGGCGTTGCCGCCCGTCACGTCGTCGCGGGCCTGGGCGGCGGCGAAGACGAGGTCGGGGCTGGTCAGGCAGACGACGCCGGCGGCGATGCCCGCGGCCTCGAGCCGGTCGGCCGCCTCGAGCACCTCCGTCATCATGGCGCCGACCCCGACGAGGGTGACGGCCTCGCCGTGCGGGCTGCGCAGGCGGTAGCCGCCGGCGACGGCGTGTCGGCGGCGCAGCTCGCGCAGCGCCGGGTCCTGCGGCAGGGCCGCGAGCGACTGTTCGACGGGTCGGGTCGAGAGCCGGAAGTAGGCCGATCGCCCGTCGGGGCATCCGATCCGGGACATGGCCCGCAGCAGGCACCACTCGAGGTCCTGCGCGAAGGCCGGCTCCCAGGCCGTGACGCCGGGCTGCTCCAGGCCGATCGACGGGGTCGTGATCGATTGGTGTGCCCCACCCTCCGGGGCGAGGGTGACGCCCGAGGGAGTGCCGACGAGGATCGACTGACCGCCTGCGTAGACGCCGAACGCCCAGGGCTCGAGCGCGCGCCCGACGAAGGGGTCGTAGAGGGTGGCGATCGGGATGAGCGGCTGCCCCCAGCGGCTCCACGTCGCCCCGAGCTCGGCGGCCAGCCCGACCAGGTTGGTCTCGGCGATGCCCAGCTCGATGTGCTGCCCGCGGGACCCCTCGGTCCAGCGCAGGACGCGCTCGGCGTCGTCGGCGAACCAGTCGTGCCGCTCGCCGACCGACCAGACGCCGGTCTTGTTGATCCACCCGCCGAGGTTGGTGGAGGACGCGACGTCGGGGCTCACGGTGACCACGCGCCGCGCGACCTCCGGGGCGGCTCGGGTCAGGTCGGACAGGACCCGCCCGAAGGCCGCCTGCGTGGACGTGACCGCCTTGTGCCCCCAGGGCAGCTCGTCGGGCACGCCGGTGATCGGGTGCTGCTCGGGCTCGTCCCGACGCAGCCGCGCGGCGGTGGTGGCCACGAGGGCGCCGGCGGCCGAGGTCGGCTCGAAGCGCTGCCAGGGCGCGTCGAGGGACATGCCCGAGAGGTCGGCGAGCTCGCGCAGCTGCTGCTCGGTGAGCTGCGCCGCGTGGTTGTTGGGGTGTCCCTCGGTGGCGAGGCCGCGCCCCTTGACGGTGTAGGCGAAGATCACCGTCGGTCGGGTGTCGTCGATCTGCTCGTAGGTGTCGAGCAGCAGGCGGAGGTCGTGGCCGCCGAGGTCGCGCACGGCCGTGGCCAGCTCCACGGCGGGCAGCGAGGCGAGCAGCTCCCGCAGCTCCGCGCTCGGCGCCGCGCCGAGGACCCGGTCGTGCAGCTCGTCGGGGTGGCTGCGCAGCAGCCGCTGGTACTCCTCGTTGGGCATCTCATCCATGCGGCGCCGCAGGTCCGCCCCACCCGGCCGGTCGAAGAGGGCCGAGGTGTGGTGTCCCCCCTTGCACGTCAGCACCTGCCAGTCGGCGGCGGCGAACATGCCGACCAGTCGCTCGATCTGCACGTCCGGGATGACCCGGTCCAGCGACTGTCGGTTGAGGTCGACGATCCACAGCAGCTCGCCGAGGGAACGCGCCCCGGGGTCGGTGATCGCCTCCCAGATCGCGCCCTCGTCCAGCTCGGCGTCGCCGAGCAGGCTGATGAATCGGCCGGCCCGCGGCGTCGACGGCAGCTGGTCGCGCAGGTAGCGATGGCTCATTGCGGCCCACAGCGGTGCCGTCGCACCGATGCCCACGGACCCGGTCGAGAAGTCGACGCGGTCGGGGTCCTTGGTCCGGCTCGGGTAGCTTTGCAGCCCGCCCTTGTCCCGCAGCCGGGTCAGGTAGGACTCGTCGAGGTCGCCGAGCAGGTAGTTGATGGCGTGCAGCACCGGCGAGGCGTGCGGCTTGACCGACACCCGGTCCTGCGCCGTGAGCTCGGAGAACCACAGCGAGGTCATGATCCCGGCCATCGAGGCGCTGGACGCCTGGTGACCGCCGACCTTGACCCCGGACAGGTTGGGGCGGCCGCGGTTGGCGGCGTCGATCATGGCGGTGGCGAGCCAGAACACCCGCTGGGCGATGGTGTCGAGGGTGGTCTCGTCGGCGGTGGCTCCGGCCGAGAGCGGCCGACCGTTGACGGTCGGCTCGGTCTCGGGGGCGCAGGACCGGGTGGGGTCGGCGTCCAGCATCGGTCAGGGCACCACCGCGGTGTAGGCGTTCAGCGCCATCTGCCCGCCGAGGTGGGCGTAGAGGACGTCGCTGTCGGCGGGGATCGTCCTGGAGGAGACGAGGTCGATCAGGCCGGCCATCGACTTGCCCTCGTAGACGGGGTCGATGATGACGCCCTCCATCCGGCCGGTGAGCCGGATCGCCTCGATCGTGGACTCCACGGGGATGCCGTACTCGTCGCCGGCCCAGCCCTCGAGGACGGTGATCTCGTCGTCACGCAGGCCCCGCTCCAGGCCGATGAGGCCGGCGGTGTGGCGGGCGATGCGGCCGACCTGGTCGCGGGTCTTGTCACGGGTCGCCGAGGCGTCGATGCCGAGGATGCGGCGGGGACGGCCGCCAGCGGCCTCCAGCTCGGCGAAGCCGGCGATCATGCCCGCGTGGGTCGAGCCCGTGACCGTGCACACGACGATGGTGTCGAAGAAGACGCCGAGCTCCGCCTCCTGTGCCGCGACCTCGTGCGCCCAGCCCGCGAAGCCGAGCCCGCCCAGGTGGTGCTCCGAGGCGCCCGCGGGGATGGCGTAGGGCTTGCCGCCGCGGTCCTCGACCTCCCTGATGGCGTCCTCCCAGCTGCTGCGGATGCCGATGTCGAAGCCGTGCGGGTCGATGCGGACGTCCGCGCCCATGATCCGCGAGAGCTGGATGTTGCCGACGCGGTCGTTGAGGGGGTCCGGCCAGTTGACCCAGGTCTCCTGCACGAGGAGCGCCTTGAGACCGAGGTGCGCGGCGACGGCGGCGACCTGACGCGTGTGGTTGCTCTGGTATCCGCCGATGGAGACGAGGGTGTCAGCGCCGGTCGCGAGCACGTCGGGGACGATGTACTCCAGCTTGCGCGTCTTGTTGCCGCCGAAGGCGAGCCCGGAGCTGACGTCCTCGCGCTTGGCCCAGACGCGGGCCCCTCCGAGGTGCTTGCTCAGACGGTCCAGCGGGTGGATGGGGCTGGGGCCGAAGGTCAACGGGTAGCGGGCGAAGTCTGCGATGCCCATGGTGGAGCTCCTTTGCTCGACAGTGAAATGCAATATATTGGATGCACGCGGACCTGGCAAGGGGGCCATAATGCTCACCATGCCGATCCCCGAGTCGCCCGGCCTGCCGAAACGGTCCTTGCTGCGCGACCACGCCTACGAGGCGATCCGCGACGCCATCGTCGCCGGCACCCTCGCGCCCGGCGAGCGCCTGCGCGACCCCGAGCTCGAGGGGTGGCTCGGCGTGAGCCGCACCCCGATCCGCGAGGCCCTGCTGCGCCTCGAGCGCGCGCGCCTGGTGGTGGCCACCCCGGGGCGGGCGACCATCGTGGCGCCCGTCGACCAGGAGTCGACACGGGACGCCCAGCAGGTCGCCGCCGCCATGCACGAGCTCGCCGCGCGGGTGGCCACGCCCGTGCTGACCGCTGCGGACCTCGAGCAGCTCGACCGCAGCAACCAGGCCTTCGCCGAGGCGCTGCAGGACCTGGACGCCGAGCGCGCCATCGCGGCTGACGACGCCTTCCACGGCGTCTTCGTCGCGCGGAGCGGCAACACGGTCGTGCCCGAGGTGCTCGAGCGCGTCGTGCCCGTCCTGCGCCGCGTCGAGCGGATGCGCTTTTCGTCATACGCCGGTCGCGGCAGCGTGGAGCAGCACGCCGCGATCATCGCGGCGGCGCGCGAGGGAGACCCGGAGCGGGCAGCGCAGCTGACCCGCGACAACTGGCTCTCCCTGCGCTTCACCTTCACCCGCTGACGCCGTCGTATGCCGCGGAAGCGGCCCCCCAGGGCTGGGGGGCCGCTCCGGTAGTGCTGCCCGGGGTCGTCGGGCCCGCGGGGTGAGGGTCAGTCCTCCCACTCCACGAGCACCTGGCCGCCCTGCACCGCGTCGCCCACGGCCACGTCGATCACCGCCACCGTGCCGTCCTTGGGCGCGGTGACCTCGGTCTCCATCTTCATGGCCTCGAGGACGAGGAGGGTCTCGCCCTCCTTGACCTTCTGCCCGGCCTCGACGAGCACCTTGACGACGGTGCCCGCGATGTTGGCGGTGAGGGCGTTGGACGCGCTGGCCGGGGCCTTCGCGCTGGTGGGGGCCACGCCGTGGGCGGACATGCTGCCCACGAGGACGGCGCCCAGGCTGGGGCGGGGCTCCTCCTCCACCTCGACGTCGACGTCGTAGACCGATCCGTTGACGGTCACCTTCAGCTTCATGTCAGTCCTTCGGTTGCGTCGGCGGTCAGCGCACGCCGTGCTGGATCGAGTGCGAGTGGTGGATGTCCGAGCGCCCCTGGGACGCCCACGCCGAGCCGCGACGCAGGTGGACCTGCTTGACGGTGGCGCGCTTGCCCAGGTAGGCCGCGACGGCCGCGGAGATCGCGAGCAGCACCTCGTCGCTGACCTCGTCGTCCCGGGCGGAGACCTTGGCCTCCAGGGCCTCCAGGCGGGCGGTGAGGTCGGCGACCAGAGCCTGCAGCTCGGCGACGGTGGGTTCGCTCATGATGTGTCCTTCCGTGACAGTCGGTCGATCAGAGCGGGATCAGGCCGTGCTTCTTGGCCGGGCGCATGTCGCGCTTGCCGGCAAGCATCTCCAGCGAGCGCGCGATGTGACGACGCGTGTCCGCCGGCTCGATGATGTCGTCGACGAGCCCGCGCGCGGCCGAGACGTACGGCGTCGAGAAGGCGTCGCGGTAGAGCTGGACCAGCTCGGCCCGCTTGGCGTCCGGGTCCTCCGCGTCGGCGATCTCCTTGCGGAAGACCACGCCCGCGGCGCCCTCGGCACCCATGACCGCGATCTCGGCCGTCGGCCAGGCGAAGACGCGGTCCGCGCCCAGGTCCTTGGAGCACATGGCGAGGTAGGCGCCGCCATACGCCTTGCGCAGGACCACGGTGATCTTGGGGACCGTCGCGGAGGAGTAGGCGAAGAGCATCTTGGCGCCGTGGCGGATGATGCCGCCGTACTCCTGCTGGACTCCCGGCAGGAAGCCGGGCACGTCGACCAGGGTCACCAGCGGGATGTTGAAGGCGTTGCAGAAGCGCACGAACCGCGCGCCCTTGTCGGAGGAGTCGATGTCGAGGACGCCGCTCATCACGCTGGGCTGGTTGGCGATGACGCCCACCGTGCGACCGGTGATCCGGGCGAAGCCGACGACGATGTTGGGCGCGAAGCCCGCGTGCACCTCGAGGAAGTCGGCGCCGTCCACGATCGAGCCGATGACGTCGCGGACGTCATACCCCTTCTTGGGGTCCTCGGGGATGACGGCCGTGAGGGACTCGTCGGGCTCGACGTCCTCGAAACCGTCGACCAGCGGCGGCTCCTCGGTGTTGTTGCTCGGCAGGAAGCTCAGCAGCTTCTGCGCGATCAGCACCGCCTGCTCGTCGTCCTCGGCCATGAAGTGGGTGACGCCGGAGCGCGCCATGTGCGCCGCGGGACCGCCCAGCTCCTCGGCCGTCACCTGCTCGCCGGTGACCTGCTTGATCACGTCGGGGCCGGTGATGAACATCCGGGAGTTCTTTGTCTGGATGATGAAGTCCGTGAGGGCGGGGGAGTATGCCGCTCCACCGGCGCACGGCCCGGCGATGATCGAGACCTGCGGGACGACGCCGGACAGCGCGACGTTCTGGAAGAACACCTTGCCGTAGCCGGACAGCGAGTCGATGCCCTCCTGGACGCGGGCGCCGCCCGAGTCGTTGATGAAGACGAACGGCGTGCCGTTCTCGAGGGCCGCGTGCAGGGTCTTGGCGACCTTGGTGGAGTGCATCTCGCCCGCGGAGCCGCCGGCGACGCTGAAGTCCTGGCTGGCGATGTGCACCGGGCGGCCGAAAACCGTGCCGGTGCCGGTCACGACGCCGTCCGCCGGCATGACGGCCTTGTCCATCCCGAAGAGCGTGGTGCGGTGCTCGGCAAAGAGGCCGATCTCCTCGAAGGAGCCGGGGTCGACCAGGTCGGACACGCGCTCGCGGGCGGTCTTCTTGCCGGCCTCGTGCTGCTTGGCGTGGCGCTTCTCGCCACCGCCGGCCTCGACCGCGGCGCGGCGCTCGCGGAGCTCCGCGATGCGGTCGGCCATCGTCCTGGGTGTCTGGGGTGCCTTGCTCATGGTGAGGTTCCTTCTCCTGCCGTCAGGCCGGCTTCACGGCGACGGAGTGCTTCTTGCCGTCGATGGTGATCTCGTACGTGATCGGCCCGCGGACCGGGCCGGTCTTGCTGTCGCCCATCGCGGCGGCGGCCTTCTCGGCCTCCAGCTCGGCAGGGTCCTTGCCGACGTTCTTGGGTCCCTCGGGGCGGGTGGCGAAGAAGCCGGGGGCGACCTTGGGGAACATCGCGTAGGTGAGCACGTCCTCGTCGGAGCCGTCGAAGCCCTCGAGCCGGGCCGCCTCGTCGCGCAGCGAGTCCCACTCGTCCTCGATGAGGTCGGCGGGCCGCACGTCGATCGGCTCCTTGCCGGTCTGCTGCTTGGCCTTGTCGACGACCTCCTGGTCGAGCTCGCCCATGACCGAGCCGTAGTAGCCGAGCATCAGGTCCGCGAACTCCGCGGTCAGCACCTTGTAGCGGCCCATCAGCACGTTGAAGACGGCCTGCGTGCCGACGATCTGGCTGGACGGGGTCACGAGGGGCGGGTAGCCGGCGTCCTTGCGCACGCGCGGCACCTCCTCGAGCACCTCCCGCAGCTTGTCCCCGGCGCCCTGCTGCTTGAGCTGGGACTCCATGTTGGAGATCATGCCGCCCGGGATCTGGCTGTCGAAGATGTCGGTCTCGACGTTGAAGGACGACATGAACTGCGTGTAGCGGGGCCGGATCTCGGCGAAGTGGTCCTTGATGTGGCCGAGCCGGACCTTGTCCAGGTCGGCGATGAAGCCGGTGCCCTCGAGCATCTCCTGCAGCGACTCGGTGGGGTTGTGGCCCGGGCCGAGCGAGAGCGAGGAGATCGCGGTGTCGACGACGTCGGCGCCGCCCTCGATGGCCTTCATCAGGGACACGAGGGTCACGCCGGTCGTGGCGTGGCAGTGCACGTTGACCTGCATGTCCGGCATCTCGGCCTTGATCGCCTGGACCAGGTCGAAGGCCGGCTGCGGCTTGAGCAGCGCCGCCATGTCCTTGATGGCGATGGAGTCGACGCCGACGTCGCGGAGCTCGCGCGCCTGCTTGAGGTAGACGTCGACGTCGTGCAGCGGGCTCGTGGTGTAGCAGATGGTGCCCTGCGCGTGCTTGCCGACCTTCTTGACGGCGGCGATGGCGCGCTCGACGTTGCGGGTGTCGTTGAGGGCGTCGAAGGTGCGGAAGACGTCCATGCCGTTCTCGGCGGCCTTCTCCACGAAGTGGTCCACCACGTCGTCGCCGTAGTGGCGGTAGCCGAGGAGGTTCTGCCCCCGCAGGAGCATCTGGAGACGGGAGTTGGGCAGCAGCCTGCGGAAGGTCCGCAGCCGCTCCCACGGGTCCTCGTTGAGGAACCGGATGCAGGCGTCGAAGGTCGCGCCGCCCCAGCACTCCACGGACCAGTAGCCCGCCTGGTCGATGTCCTCGCAGGCACCAACCATGTCCTCCAGGGCCATGCGGGTCGCCATCAGACTCTGGTGCGCGTCCCGCAGGGCCAGCTCCGTCACGCCGATCTGTCGCTGCTGTGTGTCCACGTCTCAATCCTGCCGCACCGACCGGCGACGGGGCCCGGCGGGGTGGGCTTAGCGCGCCTCCCTCAGCCGGCGTCCGGGCTCGCGACGACACGGTCGCGGCCGGCGGCCTTGGCGGCATACAGCGCACTGTCGGCGCGGCGCAGCAGGTCCCGAGGAGCGTCGCCGCCGCGGGAGGTCGCGACGCCGATGCTCACCGTCACCTGCAGCCGTATGCCGAGAACCGCCCGCCAGTCCACCTCCCGGATCCGGACCCGCAGCCGCTCCGCGAGGCCGGTCGCGGCCGTCAGGTCCGTGGCGGGCTGCAGCACCGCCAGCTCCTCGCCCCCGAAGCGAGCCGCCACGTCGCTGGAGCGGACCTCGGTGCGCAGGATCCGGCCGAGCTCGTGCAGCACCTGGTCGCCGACGAGGTGGCCGTGGCAGTCGTTGACGGCCTTGAAGTGGTCGAGGTCGAGCAGCAGCAGGCTGACGGGGTGGCTGGCGCCCGCCTCGCCGAGGTCGCGGCGGAGCCGGTCGTTGAGCAGGCGCCGGTTGTGCAGCCCGGTGAGCTCGTCCCGGATGGAGATCTCCTGGACCGCGCGGTGCTCGGACCGCAGCTCGCTGACCTCGGCGACGAGCAGCTGCTCGCGCTCGCGGGCGAGGGCAGCCTCCTCCTCGACGGTCTGGACGTGATGCAGCACCACGAGCGCCGCGGCGCGCCGCTGCGCCATGGAGTCCTCGTGGTGGTCCTTGGTGTCCACGTGGGACCGCAGCGTCCAGTACGCCGACTCGTGGTCGCCGCGCGCCGCGTAGCCCTCCGAGAGCAGGTCGGTGAGCGCGATCGCCTGGCGTCCGCTGAGGGGGGCGCTGGTGAGGGGTTCGAGCAGCTCGACGACCCGGTCGGGGGCGGCGAGCGCGGACCAGACCCGGGCGAGCTCGATGGACACGTCGACGACGAGCGGGTCCCGGGCTCCCTGCAGCTGGGCGACCACCTCCCCGGCGAGCACCTCGGCATGCAACCGGTGCCCGAGCCGGGCCGAGCCGAGCGCCTCCATCACCCGGGCGTGGGCCCGCACGTCCTCGGTGCCGGCGCGGACCGCGGCGTCGCCGGCCCGGCGCGCCGCGGTCGTGGCCTCGTGGTGGCGCATCTGCGCCGCGAGGGCGTGCGCCAGGTCCAGGTGGGCGTAAGCCTGCCCCTCGTCGTCACCGATCTGCGTGAAGATGGCCAGGGCCTCGCGGAAGTCGCGGATCTGGTCGCCGGGGTCGACGTGGTCGAGGGCGGCGTTGAGCAGGCACTGGGCCACGAGCTGACGGTCCCCGACCCGGCGGGCCACCTGGATCGCCTCGTTGAAGAAGCCGGTGGCCCGGACCGGCTCGCCGATCTCGGCGCTGACGTTGGCGAGGACGAGCAGCAGACGTCCCAACCACCGGTCGTCGCGGATCTGCGGCAGCGCGTCGCGGGCGAGCCCCAGCGTCCGCTGGTAGTCCTGGTGGGTGAAGGCCACCGCGGCCTGCACCACGCGGGCCCGCAGCGCGAGCTGGGGGTCCGGGGCGGCGCCCTCGAGCACCTCCGCGGCCAGGGCGGACGACCTCGCCTCGTCCCGGTGCCGCAGCTGCCAGGCCTCCTCGACGGCACGGGCGGGATCGGTGGGGAGAGCGGCGCCCGCTGCCTCGTCGGGCTGCACCATGGACCACCTCCGCTCCTGCCGGTCCGGGTGGGGCATCGTCGGGCCGACCGGGACGCATGATGGCAAATCAGGGTGCTGACCGCCAGGGTCGCAGGGCCACGGCAGTCCTGCGCGACCCGATGCTACGTTGAGGCCAGCATCCGGTGCTGCGAAGGAGCGAACCATGGCTGCGCCCGTCGTCCTGGTGGCCTGCGACAAGTTCAAGGGCACGCTGGTGGCCGAGGAGGTGGCGGCGCGCATCGCCGCGGGCGTGCGCGCCGAGGCCCCGCAGGCGACGGTCCGGTCGCTGCTCGTCGCCGACGGTGGCGACGGCACGATCGAGGCGGCGCTCGCGGCCGGCTACTCGCCCCGCACGGTGACGGTCGCGGGGCCCGTGGGCAAGCCGCGCCCCGCCTGGTACGCCGTCAAGGGGTCGACCGCGGTGGTCGAGCTCGCCGAGACCTGCGGCATCGTGCACCTGCCCCGGGGCGAGCTGGCGCCGCTGACGGCCACCAGCCGAGGGGTGGGGGAGGCGATGCGGGAGGCTCTGGACGACGGCTGCGAGGAGCTGGTCCTCGGGATCGGCGGCTCGGCCAGCACCGACGGCGGGACGGGCATGCTCTCCGCGCTGGGCGCGCGGTTCCTCGACGCCGAGGGGCAGGAGATCCCGGACGGCGCAGGCGGACTCGCGCTGCTGGAGCGGGTCGACCTGTCCGGGCTGCACCCCCGGCTCGCGCAGGTGCGGCTCGTCGTGGCCTGCGACGTCAACAACCCCTTGCTGGGTCGTCAGGGCGCGGCCGCCGTCTTCGGTCCGCAGAAGGGCGTGACCGAGCAGCTGCGCCCGCAGGTGGACGCCGGCCTGACGCGCCTGGCGGACCTGCTGGCCGCGGCCACCGGTCGCGACGTCCGCGACCAGCCCGGTGCCGGCGCGGCCGGCGGGGTGGGCTATGCCGCCCTCCAGGTCCTGGGCGCGCGGATGCGCCCCGGCGTCGAGCTCGTCCTGGAGCTGGCGGGATTCGCCGAGCAGGCCGCCGGCGCCGACCTCGTCGTGACCGGGGAGGGCTCCTTGGACGAGCAGTCCCTCATGGGCAAGACGCCGATGGGGGTCGCGGACGCGGCCGGTCGCCTCGGGATCCCGGTGGTCGCGGTGTGCGGCCGGTCCCAGCTGGCTCCGGGGCAGGCTGAGGCCCGCGGGATTCGCCGGGTCTACGCCCTCACCCAGATCGAGCCCAGCACCGCGCGCTGCCTGGCCGAGGCCGGGCCGCTGCTGCAGGAGCTCGCCGGCATCGTGACCCGCGACCTGGTCCAGCGTCGCCTCTGACCCGTGTGTCCCCCGGCCTCGGCATACGGGTCGACTGCGTAGCACAAGCGCTACCTTCGCGACATGGACACGGTAGGACTTCGCGAGCTGAGGCAGGACGCCTCTGGGCTGCTCCGACGCGTGAAGCGAGGCGAGGAGATCGTCATCACCGTCTCCGGCCGGCCGAGTGCACGACTCGTGCCAGCTCGACAGACTCGTTGGCGCCGGTGGGATGACGTCTCGGACCTGCTCGCCGGGCCGGTCGACGCAGACTGGGCAACCGACCGGGAGCTGGTGGAGGACAGTCTCCGCGACCCCTGGGCAGACCAGTGACCGAAGGGATCACGTCACGCGAGCGTGGCCTGCTCGACACGAGCGTGGTGATCGCAGAGGACGTCACGCCCATCCCCGGCGTCCTGGCCATCAGCGCCGTGACTCTCGCCGAGCTGCACTGCGGTGTCCTGGTGGCCAGGTCGCACAGGTGCGGGCCGAGCGCCTGCGGCGACTGAGCGTTCTGCAACGCCGGTTCGACGCCCTCCCCGTCGACGACGTGGTCGCGGCGAGCTACGGTCGCCTCGCGGGCGCGGTGGTCGAGGCTGGGCGTCAGCCCCGTCGACGCACGATGGATCTGCTCATCGCGGCCACCGCCCACGCGCATGACGCCGTGCTCTACACCCGCGATCCAGATGACTTTGCCGGACTTGAGGACCTCATCGAGGTCCGGGTGGTCCAGCCGCCGCGACTCGCTCGCTGAGCCGCTGGATGCCGTGTCGGATCATGGCGCCGTATCCCTCGGTCGGTAGGTGACGGGCTGACGCGCGTGCATGGTCGACCTGGGTGGCAGCCTCCTCGACGCGTCCAGCACTGGTGCAGGGCGTCGCGGGCGCCTGCGCTGCGGCCGGTGAGGGCATACTGGACGGCGGCGAGGATGTCGTCCCAGGTCTGCATGTCCGAGACCCTAGCGACCGGCATGGCTCCTGGGCGTCAACGGCGTCAGGTCCGGTCCGAAGGGGGCGTGATGGAGTTCGTCGGCGACTGCACGCAGTGCGTGGGGCTGTGCTGTGTCGCCTTGTCCCGTTCTCGGGCCGGTGGTTTCGGCGCCGACGCTCCCGCAGGGACGCCATGTCACCACCTGCAGCGGGACAACCGGTGCGAGATCCACGCCCGTCTGCGCGACGAGGGCTGGCCCGCGACGTCCACGACATGCTCGTCGAGCTGGAGCGCCTCGCGAAGTCCCCGGCGAGCCAGCTGGCCGAGGTGGTCATCAGCGGCCTTCGGGGTCGTGTCGGCCCGCTGCTGGGACGGGTGAGCGAGCAGTACCGCCACCCTGCGCCCACGTCGCGTCGCTTCCAGCCCGGCGCCCAGCTCCTGGGCGCGGGCCTGGCCCGGCACGACCTGAGTCGTCACTGCCTGCGTAGCGCGCTGCTGATCGGAGCCGACCTCCGCGGCGCCACCCTGAACCGGACCGACGTGCTGGGCGCTGACCTGCGCGACGCCCAGCTGGCAGGCGCGGACCTTCGAGGCGCCATCTTCTTGACCCAGCAGCAGGTGGACGCGGCCCAGGGGGACCGGGACACCCGCCTCCCCGCAGGCCTGAAGACCCCCGATCACTGGGATTGGCAGGGCGGCAACCGTCGAGTCGAGTAGCCGCGATGCGCGGCATACGGTTCCTCGACGTCTTTGACGAGGTCTTCGTCCTCCACGTCGACTCCGCCACCCTGCGGCCGCGACTGTCACAGCGGCCCGAAGACGAGTTCGGATCCACGCCCGCAGAGCAGGACTTCACCCTGGGCCTGCAATCCAGCGGTGCCGATGTTCCTGCCCCGGGCACCCCATCGACGCCACGCGCCCGCTGACCAGCGTCGTCGACGAGCTTCTCGGCCGAGCCGGGGTCCGCCGCGCCTGATCAAACGCACGCCGAGCGGCAGGAGCGGACGCCACCCCGCACGTCAGCGACGGGAGCGGTATTGTGAGGGCCAGCCCCGCGCCTCACCCGGACCACGGCCGTCGGCTACGTCGTCCTCGACCCAATCCCGGGGAAACGGCAGGCCGAAGACCCACGGGTCCGTCGGGGAGTGCGGCGCGGATGCGCGCACGCGCTGGCCGTCGTCGGTGAGGGCTCCGGAACTCAGCATCCCGGCGACGAGGTCCTCGGCGAAGGCCTGGCGGTCCTGCCCCAGCGTCGCGGCGGCGGCGTCGATCCACTCGCGGGCGAGGAGGTAGTCGATCAGCTCCTCGTCGAGCATGCCCTGGCGGATCATGAGGGCGTAGGCGAGGATGCGCCAGGCCCCGTACAGAACGGCAGCATGGGCGTTCCCCCGCTGCCGATCAAGGCGCTCGATGGCCTTGGCGATCGCCCCCTCAGGGTGGCGGACCAGCTCGCCGTGGCCTGGCAGGACGGCCTCGATGTCGAGCTCCTGGAGCCGGTGGAGCGACGCGATCGAGTCGTCGATCCCCTGCATGCCGTCGCGCATGACGTCGACCCAGCCCACGTCGTAGGTGCTGAGCGTGTCGCCGAGCGCGAGCAGCCGGTGCTCGGGCGACCACAGCGCGATGTGCCCGGGCGTGTGCCCAGGCACGGCGATGGCCTCCCACTCGCCGTCGCCGAGGTGGAGGCGCTCGCCGTCGCCGACGGGGCGGTCGACGAGGTATTGCGGGACGGGCTGGTCGAGGTACTCCGAGACGCAGCAGCCGGGGTCGCGCCGCGCCAGCGCGTCGGCGTCGACGTGGCTCGCAACGACCTGCGCGCCGCGCCGGCGCAACTCGGCGTTGCCGCCGACGTGGTCGGAATGCCAGTGCGTGTTGACGACGTGCTCCAGCCTCGGCGAGTAGCGGCCGACGAGGTCCGCGGTCTGCTCCGCGTGCGCGACGAACCCGCTGTCGACCAGCGTCGGCTCCTCGCCGGGCAGCAGCAGGAAGTTGGAGTCGGGGAACGGTCGTGGTGCCCAGACGATGCCGCCGGGCAAGGTGCGGTCGATGTCGCCGAGCATGGAGGTCCCTCCGGGGTCGATGCGTTCGCCAGGTCTACGCCAGCCCGCGAGGGGCAACACTCGCGCCGCGGCAGTTCAGCGCAGCATCAGCGGCGATGTCAAGGAGGGGCGGCCGTATGACGACGCCCCTCACCCCGCCGCACGGCGGGGTGAGGGGCGCGTCATACAGGGCTGTCAGTGGGACGTGACCGGGGTGACCGGAGCCTTGCCGGCGAGAACGGCCAGGACGTTCTCCGCCGCGAGATCGGCCATGGCCGTGCGGGTCTCGATGGTCGCCGACCCCAGGTGGGGGAGCAGCACCACGTCGTCGCGGTCGAGCAGACCCTTGTGCACGGCCGGCTCGTCCTCGAAGACGTCGAGCCCGGCGCCGGCGATCTCGCCCGCCTCCAGGGCCGCCACCAGGGCGGCCTCGTCGACGATCGGGCCGCGGGCCGAGTTGACGACGTACGCAGTCTTCTTCATCTTCTGCAGCGCGGCGGCATCGATCAGGTGCCTGGTGGAGTCCATGAGCGGGCAGTGCAGGGACACCACGTCGGAGGTCTCCAGCAGCTCGTCCATCTCGACCTTGCGGGCGCCCAGCTCCTGCGCGACCGCCGGGTCCAGCTCGTAGGCGTCCGAGTAGATGATGTCCATGCCGAAGGCCTTGGCGCGGCGGGCCATCGCGATGCCGATCTGGCCCATCCCGACGATGCCGAGCGTCTTGTCCTGCAGGCCCGTGCCGAGCAGGTAGAACATGCCCCACTGCCACGGGGTGCGGGAGCGGATGACCCGCTCACCCTCCCCGAACCGGCGCGTGACCATGAGCATCAGGCCGAACGCCGTGTCGGCCGTCGTCTCGGTCAGCACCTTGGGGGTGTTGGTGGCCACGACGCCCCGGCGCTCGCACGCCGGCACGTCGATGTTGTTGTAGCCCACCGCGACGTTGGCGACGACCTTGAGCTGGTCGCCGCAGGCGTCGAGGAACTCGTCGTCGACCTTCTCGGTCAGCAGGGTGACGACCGCGTCGGCGCCCTTGACGGCCTCGAGGCAGGCCTCGCGGGTGATGCAGTCGTCGGCGTCGTGGTAGAAGACGACGTCGTGCTCGGCCTTGAGGGCGTCGACGGCCGACTGCGGGATCTTGTTGGTGATGACGACCTTCATCTGCTGCTCCCCGCTCACTTGCTCTCGATCCAGTCCTTGAGCTTGCCGAGGCCCTCGCGGATGCGGTCCTCGCTGATGCCGGAGTAGGCGAACCGGATGTAGTCGCGGTCCTCGCCCGGCTGACGGCGGCCGAAGTGGTTGCGGGTGCAGAAGGACACACCCGTCGCGTGCAGCGCCTGCGTGGCGAAGTCGTCGACGTCGCTCGCGCCGACCCGCCGCACCGCCTCCGTCACGTCGGGGAAGAGGTAGAAGGTCGACTCCGGCGTCGCCACGTCCACGCCCGGGATCTGGTTGATCATCGCGCAGGCCGCGTCCCGCCGACCGCGGAGCACGTCGAGCATGTCCTGGACGGGCTTCTGGTCGCCGGTGAGGCCGGCGATCCCGGCATACTGGATGAAGTGGGTGGTGCAGGACTCGTTGTTGGTGTTCATCGTGGAGAAGACCTGGGCCACCTCGGCGGGGGCGATGCCGGCCCCGAGGCGCCAGCCCGTCATCGCGAACTTCTTGGAGAAGGTGTAGAGGATGACGGTGCGGTCCTTCATCCCGTCGATCGACGAGATCGAGTGCGACCGGCCGGAGTAGCGCGTCTCGAAGTACGCCTCGTCGGACAGCACCCACAGGTCGTGCTCCTGCGCGAGCGCCGCGATCGCCTCGCGCTCCTCCTGCGTGGACTCCGCGGAGATGGGGTTCTGCAGGTCGTTGTAGATGATCGCCTTGGTCTTGGGCGTGATCAGCGACCGGACCTGCTCCAGGTCGATCGCGAAACCCTTGTCCGTCGGCAGGTAGCGGTAGGCCTTGGCCACGCCACCGAGGTACTCGATCTGCGACTCGTAGATGGGGAACCCCGGGTTCGGGTAGAGCACCTCGTCACCCTCGTCCATCACGGCCTGCAGGAACTTCGTGATGACGGGCTTTCCGCCGGGCTGGATCGCCACGTTGTCGGCGGTGTAGTCGGTGCCCCGCAGCCGGTTGATGTCGGCGGCCATGGCCTCGCGCAGCTGCGGGATGCCCGGGCCGGGGCAGTACCCGGTCTTGCCGTCGGCGATGGCCTTGTTCATGGCCTCGGTGATGTGCGCCGGGGTGGCCAGGTCGATGTCGCCCAGGTGGAAGGGGTAGATGGTGTTGCCCTTGGCCCCCCACGCCGCGGCAGCCGCGGAGACGGCGAAGGCCGTCTCGGTGCCGAGTCGTGACAGACGATGTGCCAGCGCCATTGCTGCGTCTCCTTCAAGTGGTGTGTCGTCGGTGACGGCGAGCGATGCCGGGTGGGCATCGTCCTCGCACTGTAGCGACCGCCGGACCGGCCGGATCGGCCGCCCCTGCGGGTCGGGCGCCAGTATGCGCACGGGTGCTCGGCGGGGGTCAACGACGCCGTATGCCGCCCCGCACCTCCGCATGCCGCCCCGCGCGAGGGTGGGGGCCGGCCGCATATCCGGCCGGCCCCGGGGGCTCGTCGGTCAGGGCGTCCGGTCAGCCCCGGGGGAAGGGCCGCACCGTGAGGATCTGCTCGACCCGCCCGACCGGGCCGTCCTCGTCGTAGAGGTCGGAGGAGGTCAGCCCGAGCCCGGTCTCGCCGAAGGTCACCTGGGTGTCCAGCCCCAGCCAGCCGAACCTCGGCCGCCGGAAGAGGTGCACGGTGAGGTCGACGTTGGGGAACATCCACTCGCCGGGGTGCTGCCGCACCGCGATGCCGTTGGCGGTGTCGACCAGGCCGAGGAACCTCGCGACCTCGCTGGACTCCTCGCCGTCGACGAGCCCGAGGTCGGTGCCCACCCAGGCCTTGCCGCGGCCGGGGACGCCACCCTCGACGGAGCGGAAGTCCAGCGAGCGGATGAAGCCGCCGCCCCAGATCGTCGTGCTGTCCCACGGCTCGGCCTGGTCCGGCGCCGGCAGCCCGGGCTGGAAGCCGCCGGCCACCTCCGTCGTGTCCTGCTGGATCAGCCGCCAGGCGGTGGCGCGGACGACGGGCTTGTCGGCATACGCGCCGTCGGAGGTGACCGTCGGAGCCAGCATGGTGGCCTCGACCAGCTCGATCGTGCGGCCCGGGCGGACCGTCCGGCACTCGATGCGGACCTCCGCGGCCGGGATCACGCCGAGGATCTCGAAGGTGATCCGCGCCAGCTGCATGTCGGCCCGCACCTCGTGCTGCTCGAGGGCGTGGACGAGCAGGCCCGACGCGGGGGCCATGTGCTGCTCCCAGTCGTTCCAGGCGCCCTGGGCGTGCAGCGTGGGTTGGTATCGCCCCTCGCCGAGCGCCGCGTAGTAGTAACGGGACTCGCCGTCCAGCGTGCTGGGGTCGGGGCGGCCGGGACGGGAGGCGGGTGCAGCGGTCACGGCGTTCACGGTAGACGGGGGTGGGCCGCTCTGCCACGCTGAGCACATGTCGCGCGCCCCCACCGACCCCCGGGCCGCCGAGCAGCGCCCCGCCGGACTCGGCCTGCGCCCCGAGGACCATAGGGACCACGCGGCGGTGCGGGACATCGTCGAGCGCGCCTTCGTGGACGAGCCGAGCGTCGCCGACCTGGTCGGGGTGCTGCGCGCCGACTCCGCCGTGGCAGAGGGCTACTCGGTCGTCGCCGAGCTGGGCGGAGCCGTGGTCGGGCACGTCATGCTCTCCCGCGGGTGGGTCGACGCCCCGGACCGGCTGGTCAAGGTGCTCGTCCTGTCGCCGCTGTCGGTGGCGCCGGAGTGGCAGGGTCAGGGCATCGGTGCGGCGCTGGTCCGGCACGCGCTGGGGCTCGCGGCCGAGGCGGGGTGGCCGGCGGTCTTCCTCGAGGGATCCCCGCTCTACTACAGCAAGTTCGGGTTCAGGAGGGCGGGGCGGCTCGGCTTCACGGCGCCGTCGCCGCGGGTGCCCGCCGCCGCCTTCCAGGTGGTCACGCTCCCGGGCCACGAGAGCTGGATGACCGGCGCCCTGGTCTACCCCGACGTGTTCTGGCGCCTGGACTCCGTGGGTCTGCGCGGGGACGCCCTGACGGAGGTGCTCGCGGCGCTGGGCGAGTGACGGGGTTTGGATAGGGTCGCCGCATGAGCACCCGCAACCTCCTGCGCACCGAGGCCCAGCACCGGTCGCAGCACCTGTCCGTGTCGACCTACCGGGTCGAGCTGGACCTGTCCGAGGCTGCCGACCTGGCCCGGACCACCTTCCCGACGGTCAGCACGGTCACCTTCGCGTCGACCACGGCAGAGACCTTCCTGGACTTCCTCGGCGAGCGCGTGCTGTCCGTGGAGGTCAACGGCGAGCAGGTCGAGGTGGAGCACGACGGCAACCGCGTGCTGCTGCGCGGGCTGCGGCAGGACGGCGACAACGTAGTGACGGTGCGGGGGGAGGCGGCATACTCGCGCTCCGGGGAGGGGCTGCACCGCTACCGCGACCCGGTCGACGGGCAGGTCTACCTCTACACGCACTTCGAGCCCACCGACGCCCGGCGGGTCTTCGCGGGCTTCGACCAGCCCGACCTCAAGGGCAGGTTCACGGTGGTCCTGACCGGCCCGGACGACTGGGAGCTGCTCGCCAACCAGCCTGTCATGACGCGAGAGATGGTGGGGCACAACGCTGCCGGGGTGGCGATCGCGCGGCAGGAGCACGCGCCGACGCCGCCGCTGTCGACCTACATCTGGTGCGTCGCCGCCGGCCCCTACCACCGGGTGGAGTCCGTATGGCGCGGCCGCGGCCCGGACGGGGAGCCGCTCGAGGTGCCGCTGGCGGCGCTGTGCCGGCGCTCCCTGGCCGAGTCCTTCGACGGGGAGCGGATCCTCGACACGACGCGCCGCGGGCTGGACTTCTTCGCCCAGCAGTTCGCCTTCCCCTACCCGTGGGGCAAGTACGACTCGATCTTCGTGCCGGAGTACAACATCGGCGCGATGGAGAACCCCGGCCTGGTGACCTTCAACGACGCCGGCTACGTCTACCAGTCGGCCGCCACGCGCTCGCAGCACGAGCTGCGGTCCAACACGATCCTGCACGAGATGGCGCACATGTGGTTCGGGGACCTCGTGACGCCGCGCTGGTGGGACGACCTGTGGCTCAAGGAGTCCTTCGCCGACTACATGGGCACCGAGGCCAACTCTCGCGCAACGGAGTTCACCGACGCCTGGACCCCCTTCTGCGCGCGGCGCAAGGCCTGGGCCTACCTGCAGGACCAGCTGCCGACGACGCACCCGATCGTGGCCGACATCCCCGACGTCGAGGCGGCGCGGCAGAACTTCGACGGGATCACCTACGCCAAGGGCGCCTCGGTGCTCAAGCAGCTCGTCGCCTACGTCGGCAAGGACGCGTTCTTCGCGGGGGCCCGGGCCTACTTCGCCGAGCACGCCTACGGCTCCACGGGGTTGAGCGACCTGCTGGAGGCGCTGGAGGCGGCCTCGGGGCGCGACCTCGGGGAGTGGAGCCGGCTGTGGCTGCAGACGGCCGGGATCGGGACGCTCACCTCCGAGCTGACCGTGTCCGCGGCGGGCGACGCCGTCGAGCGGCTCGTGGTGCGCCAGGCCGCGGTCGACGCGATGACCGGCGAGCCCGTCACGCGTCCCCACCGCCTCGTCGTGGGTCTGTATGCGCTGCAGGGCGACTCGCTCGTCCGGACCGCCCGCCTCGAGCTGGACCTGGTCGCCGACGAGCTGGAGGTCGAGGAGGCCCGCGGCCTCCCGGTCCCTGACCTCGTCGTGGTCAACGACGACGACCTCACCTACGCCAAGGTCCGCCTGGACGACCGCTCGCTGCGGACCGTCCGCAGCCACCTCAGCTCCATCGAGTCCTCGCTGACGCGGGCCGTGCTGTGGTCGGCGCTCTGGAACGCCTGCCGCGACGGCGAGCTCGCCCCGGCCGACTACGTCCAGACCGTCCTCGACCACGCGCCGCGGGAGGAGGACGTCGCGCTCCTCGCGATCGTCACCGCCAACGCCGCCACGGCCGTCGAGGCCTACACCCCGGTGCGCGGGCGGGAGGAGCTGCGGACGGCATACCTCGAGGGCGTGGGCCACGAGCTCACCTCTGCCGAGCCGGGATCCGGCCACCAGCTGGTGTGGGCCCGGACCCTGGCCGCGGGCTCCGCGACGAGCGCCACCTGCGCCGACCGGGTGCGGGCGCTCCTGGAGGGCAGCCTCGTCGTGCCCGGGCTCGCGCTCGACCCGGAGCTGCGCTGGTCCTTCCTGCAGTCGCTGGCCGCCCAGGACCGGGTGTCGCCGACCGAGCTGGACGCCGAGCTGGACGCCGACCGGACCTCCCTGGCGCCGGTGCGGCACCGCTGCGCCCTGGCCTCCTACCCGCGCGCGGAGCTCAAGCGGGAGGCCTTCCGCACCGTGGTGGAGGACACCTCGCTCACCAACGACCTGGTGACGGCGTGGACGACCGGATACTCCCAGCCGGGGCACGCCGAGCTGACCCGCGAGCTGCTGCCCGACTACTTCGCGGCGCTCGAGCAGATCTGGTCCTCCCGCAGCCAGGAGCTCGCGTCCCGGGCGGTGCTCGGGTTGTTCCCGCGCGGCGCGGACCTGGCCGACGGGCAGGCGCCCGAGGAGCACCCCGTGCCGGTGGCGGCCCAGGCGTGGCTCGACGAGCACCCGTCCGCGCCCGGCGGGCTGCGGCGGCTCGTCGTGGAGCAGCGCGACCACGTGCTGCGCGCCCTCCGTGCGCAGACCTCCCGGCGGTAGGAGACCTCGCCTGCTCGACCGACCCCGGCGGCATCGCCGACCGGCGGCAGGTCCGGGTCCCTAGGATCGGGGGAGACCGACGAGAGGATCGATCGTGCTGAGCACAACCCAGCGGTGCGGGGGCGCCGCCGTGGCGATCGCGTTGGCCCTGGGGGCCGCCGGGTGCACCACCGACACGCCGAGCTCGCGTGACGTCGCCCAGGCGTATGCCGAGGGCCTCGCGCGGCTGGACCTGACGGGCGTGGCGCTGGACGGCACCGACGCCGCCACCGCCACCACCGCGCTGCAGTCGCTCGGCACGCCGCTGGGCGAGCGCCGGCCCCGCGTCACCGTCGTGGACGGCGGCTCCGACGAGGGGGACTCCACCACCGCGCGGCTGTCGGTGAGCTGGCAGCTCGGGCCGGCGCAGCCGTGGAGCTACGAGACGTCGGTGCCGTTGGTGCGCAAGGACGGTCGGTGGCGGGCCACGTGGTCCCCGGCGACCGTCGTCCCGGGTGCCGCCGCCGGCGACAGCCTCGCCGTCACCCGCACCCCGGCCACCCGGGGGCGGGTCCTCGGCGCCGGTGGCACCCCGATCGTGCAGCCGCGGCCCGTGGTCCGGGTGGGGGTCGACAAGGCGCACGTCACGCCGCAGCAGGCCGAGGCCGCCGCGCCCAGGGTGGCGGCCTTCGCCGGGCTCGACGACGTCGCGGGCTACACCGCGCGGGTGCGCGGCGCCGGGCCGCGAGCCTTCGTGGAGGCGATCACGCTGCGCCGGGACGACCCGCAGGCCAAGGGGATCGACGCCCTGGTGGCCTCGGTGCCCGGCGTCACGGCGGTCGACGACCAGCGCCCGCTGGCGCCGACCCGCACCTTCGCCCGACCGATCCTCGGCTCGGTCGGCGAGGCGACGGCCGAGATCGTGCAGGCCTCCCACGGTGCCATCGCCGCGGGCGACGTGGTCGGGCTGGGCGGCCTGCAGCGCAGCGAGGACGAGACCCTGCGCGGCACCCCGGGCCTGCGGGTCGCGCTGCGGCACGCCGGCGCGACCAACCCCCTCTATGCCGCCGATCCCGTTGCGGGACGCGACGTCTCGACGACCCTGGACGTGTCGGTGCAGACCCGCGCCGAGCAGCTCCTCGCCGCGGTGAAGCCCGCCAGCGCCGTCGTGGCGCTGCGACCCTCCACCGGCGACGTGCTGGCCGCCGCGAGCGGCCCTGGGGGACAAGGGCAGTCGACGGCCACGCTCGGCAAGTACGCCCCCGGCTCCACCTTCAAGATCGTGTCCACGCTGGCGCTGCTGCGGGCCGGCCGTAGCTCCACCACCCCCGTCGCGTGCACGCCCACCGTGGCCGTCGACGGGCGCGTCTTCGAGAACTACGACGCCTACCCGGCCGACGGTCTCGGGCAGGTCCCGCTGGCCACGGCGTTCGCCAAGAGCTGCAACACCGCGTTCATCTCCCAGCGGGACGCCGCCTCCAGCAGCGAGATCGCCCGCGCCGCAGCAGGGCTCGGCCTGACCGCGAGCCCCGCCCTGGGGGTCCCGGGCTTCCTCGGCTCGGTCCCGGACGCCACCTCCCAGACCGAGCACGCCGCCCAGATGATCGGTCAGAGCCAGATCACGGCCAGCCCGCTCGGCATGGCCACGGTGGCCGCGAGCGTCGTGGCGGGCAGGCCGGTGGCCCCGCGGATCGTCATACCGGCTGCCGGGGCGGGAGCGACGACGCCCGGGACGGGCACGACGCCCGGGGCGGCGGAGACGTCCACGGCCCCCTCGGCGTCGACGACGCCGGCGCCGCCCGCCGCTCCCGTCACCCCCGCCGAGGCCGCCGCGCTGCGGTCGCTGATGCGCGGCGTCGTGACCGGCGGCAGCGGGGAGCTGCTGCGCAGGCTGCCGGGGGAGGTCCTGGCCAAGACCGGGACCGCGGAGTTCGGGACGACCACGCCGCCCAGGAAGCACGCCTGGATGGTGGCGGCGCGCGGCGACCTGGCGGTGGCCGTGTTCGTGGACGAGGGGGAGGGCGGCTCCCGGACCGCCGGTCCGATCCTCAAGAGCTTCCTGGAGGGGACGCCATGACCAGCGCCTGGAGCCTCTACGACGACCTGGTGGCCCTGGTGCCGCGGGGCATCGCCGTCACCACCTGCGTGGTGTCGCGGTGGGCCCTGGTCGAGACCGACTCGGGCGGCGCGGGCATCGCCAGCGTCCCCGACGTCGGGCGGCCCGACCGCGAGGGCCCGCAGGACGTGGTGGGCTCCGACCTCGCCGACGTCGCCGCCCTGGTGCGGTCCTGGGACCCCCGGCTGGCGGCCATCGGGCTCGCCGCCATCAACGCCTGGTGCAACACCCAGCAGCGGCTGGAGCAGCACGCGGGGGACGTGATCGACTGGGACGCCTCGGCGTTCGAGCGGTCGGTGGACCTCGTGGCGGGGCGTCGGGTCGCGGTGGTGGGCAGGTTCCGCCACCTCGACCAGCTGGCGGGGCGCTGCGACCTCGCGGTCCTCGAGCGTCACCCCCAGGGGGACGACCTGCCCGACGCGGCAGCGGAGTTCGTGCTGCCCGAGGTCGACCACGCCTTCGTGACGAGCATGACCCTGGCCAACAAGACCGCGCCCCGGCTGCTCGAGCTGGCGGCGCAGGCCCGGACCACGCTGGTGGGGCCGAGCACGCCGCTCGCGCCGGAGGCCTTCGCCGGCCGGGTGGACGAGCTGAGCGGGTCGGTGGTCTACGACGCGCCGTGGTGCCGGCGCGCGCTGATGCAGGGGCAGGGCATGGCGTCGATGCGGGGCGCCCTCACCCTCTTCAACCTGCGCGTCCCCGCCTGACCCACCCTCGCTGCCGCCGCCATTGGTCACCAATGGCGATTTTCGGGGCCATCTGAACGATCGAATCGGTCATTGGTGACCAATGGCGCGGCCGTATGGCGGGGCCGTATGGCGGGGCCGTATGGCGCGGGGCGGGGCGGCGGGCGGTCAGGGACAGCGGATGACCTGGCCGGCGTAGGCCAGGCCGCCACCGAAGCCGAAGAGCAGGATCGGCTCGCCGCTCGCCACCTGGCCGCTGCGGACCAGCTTGGACAGCGCCAGCGGCACCGACGCCGCCGAGGTGTTGCCGGACTCCACCACGTCGGTGGCGACGACGGCCCGGGTCGCGCCGATCTTGGCGGCGAGCGGCTCGATGATCCGCAGATTGGCCTGGTGCAGCACGATCCCGCCGAGGTCGTGCGGGTCGAGGCCGGCCCGTTCGCAGATCTGCCGGGCGATCTGCGGCAGCGCCGTCGTGGTCCAGCGGAAGACCGACTGGCCCTCCTGGCTGAAGCCCTCCGGCAGCTCCTTGATGACGACCGCGTCACCCATCTCGGGGACGGAGCCCCACACGACCGGCCCGACCGTGGGGGTGCCCGACGCCTCGACCACCACCGCCCCGGCGCCGTCGCCGACGAGGATGCAGGTCGCGCGGTCGCTCCAGTCCACGAAGTCCGTGAACTTGTCCACCCCCACCACGACCGCCCTTGTGGCGCTGCCCGCCGCGATCGCCTGGTCGGCGAGGGCGAGGGCGTGGCAGAAGCCCGAGCACACGGCGTTGACGTCCATGACGGCCGGCGAGGCGATCCCCAGGCGCCGCGCCACCTGGGCGGCGGTGCTGGGGGACCGGTCGTGGTTGGTGCAGGTGGCGACGAGCACGAGGTCCACGCCGCCCGGGTCGACGCCGGCGGACCGCAGCGCGTCGAGCGCCGCCGCCGTCGCCATGTCGGCCACCGACTCCTGGGGTGCGGCGACCCGGCGCTCGCGGATGCCGACCCGCCGCGTGATCCACTCGTCGCTGGTGTCCACCAACCGCGCCAGCTCGTGGTTGTCGAGCACCCGGGCGGGCTGGTAGTGACCGACGGCGACGACGGACGATCCGGGCACGGCAGGCTCCTCGGGTGGCGGCTCGGGCTCGCCCCAGCATGAGCGTTACCGAGAGGTACTCAGAATCGGCACGGGATCGGCGCGGGATCGGGTTGACAGGACGTGATGCGCTCCCCAACGGCACCTATGGACCCCGGGCCGATACGGACATAGGGTCCAGGAGCGGCACTCCTTCTGCCGCGTGCCATCAACTGGGAGGAAATGTGCACAAGCACCAGTGGGCCGGACGACGACGTCCGGCCGTCATCTCCGCGGCGGCCCTGGCCGTCGCGCTCGGGCCGGTGGCGATGACCAGCCTGCCCGCTCAGGCCGCCGGCGAGGGGGCCTCGGACCTCTACATCGTCCAGCTGGCCGGCAACCCGATCGCCACCTACACCGGTGGGGTCCAGGGCATCGCGGCCACCAAGCCCGCCGCGGGCAAGAAGGTCAAGGTCGCCTCCGACGCGGGTCGTCGCTACAAGCAGCACCTGGAGAGCACGCACTCCGCGGCCCTCGCCAAGGTGGGCGTCCCGGCCTCGGCCAAGACCCGCGACTACACCACGTCCTTCAACGGCATGGCCGTCCGGCTGACGCCCTCGCAGGCTGCCAAGCTGGAGAAGTCCAAGGACGTCGTGAGGGTGTGGAAGAACGAGATCCGCACCATCGACACCAACACCACGCCGAAGTTCCTCGGCCTCGACGGCCCGGGTGGCGTGTGGCAGAAGCAGTTCGGCGGCAACGCCAACTCCGGCTCCGGCATGATCGTCGGCGTCATCGACTCCGGCATCTGGCCGGAGAACCCCTCCTTCGCACCCCTGGCCAACCCGCAGGACCAGTGGCGGGTCGACCAGAACTGGAACGGCGTCTGCGACGGCGGCACCGGCCCCGACAAGGTCGTCTGCAACAACAAGATCATCGGTGCCCGCGCCTACTACAGCGCCTCCAAGGTCGAGCCCTTCGAGTTCAAGACCCCGCGCGGCTACAACGACCACGGCACCCACACCGCGAGCACCGCGGCCGGCAACTACGGGGTCGACGCCTCCATCAACGGCACCCCGGTCGGCAAGATCTCCGGTATGGCGCCCGCCGCCCGCATCGCCGTCTACAAGGCCCTGTGGGCCACCCCCGACGGCCGCGCCAGCGGCGCCACCGCGGACCTCGTGGCCGCGATCGACCAGTCGGTCGCCGACGGTGTCGACGTGATCAACTACTCCGTCTCGGGGTCCAGCGTCTACTCGGTCACGCCGGACGAGGTGGCCTTCTTCAACGCCGCCAGCGCCGGTGTCTTCGTGTCCGCCTCCGCGGGCAACTCCGGTGACACCGTGGGCGTCTCGTCGGTCGCGCACAACTCCCCGTGGGAGATGACCGTGGCCGCGAGCACCGCGCCCAAGGCCGTCTCCAAGACGCTGACCCTCGGCAACGGCAAGACCTACACCGGCGTCGGCACCGGCGCCAAGGTCGGCCCGGCCCCGGTCATCGACTCCGAGAAGGCAGGCCTGCCGGGCGCCGACCCGGCCAAGGTCAAGTTCTGCTACTCGGACGCCGACGACAACCACAACAACGGCATCACCCCGGTCCTCGACCCGGCGAAGATCAAGGGCAAGATCGTCCTGTGCACCCGCGGCGGCAACGCCCGCGTCGACAAGGGCGAGGCCGTCAAGGCCGCCGGCGGCATCGGCATGATCCAGATCAACACCTCCGACGCGCAGTCGCTCAACGCCGACTACACGCCGGTGCCGATGGTGCACCTGTCGGCCACCGACGGCGCGCCGGTCAAGGCCTACGTCAACTCCGACCCCAACCCCACGGCGACGCTGGGCGACCCCTTCCTGGACCCGGCCGCCCGCAACCCGCAGATGGCGGGCTTCTCGTCATACGGCCCGGCCCTGGCCGGTGGCGGTGACCTGCTCAAGCCCGACATCACCGCGCCCGGCGTGGACATCGTCGCTGCGGTCTCGCCCAAGGCGGACGGCCACAACAACTTCAACTCGATGTCCGGCACCTCGATGTCCGCCCCGCACATCGCGGGCATCGCGGCCCTCATCAAGCAGAAGCACCCCGAGTGGACCTGGTCGCCGATGGCGGTCAAGTCCGCGATGATGACGACGGCGACCACCCTGGACGACAAGGGCCTGCCGATCCAGCGCAGCGGCGAGAACGCCACCCCGCTGGACTTCGGTGCCGGTCACGTCCGCCCGGCCAACGCCATGGAGCCGGGTCTGGTCTACGACTCCTACGCTCCCGACTGGATGATGTATCTCTGCGGCATCAACCAGCTCGAGCTGATCCAGCCCGCGGGCACCTGCAACAAGGTCGGGACCATCGACCCGAGCGACCTCAACTACCCGAGCATCGCGATCGGTGACCTGGCCGGCACGCAGACCGTGACCCGCTACGTCCGCAACGTCGAGAGCAAGACCTCGACCTACAAGGCGCGGGTCCAGCAGCCGACGGGCGTCAACGTCAAGGTGGAGCCGTCGGTCCTGACGGTCAAGCCGGGCGAGACCAAGAAGTTCACGGTCACCTTCACCCGCACCGCGGCGCAGTTCGACCAGTACGGCTTCGGCGCGCTGACCTGGCAGGGCAACCGTGGCCAGGTCGTCCGCAGCCCGCTGGCGATCCGCCCCGTCGCGCTGTCGGTCAACCCGGGCGAGGTCAAGGCCGCCACGACGTCCGGCTCGCAGGCCCTGACGATCCGTCCCGGCTCGTCCGGCACCCTGACGGCCAAGCCGGCCGGTGCCATCCCGTCGCAGGTCAATACCGGCACGGTCGCCCAGGGCGGCGTGCTGACCACCACGGTCCAGGTCCCGGCGGGGGCAAAGGTGGCGCGGTTCGCGACCTTCGACTCCGACTACACCCCGGGCGTGGACATCGACCTGACGGTCAAGAAGGACGGCAAGGAGGTCGGCACCAGCGGTGAGGCGACGGCCGAGGAGCAGGTGACCCTGCTCAAGCCCGAGCCCGGCACCTACACCGTCGAGGCCAAGCTCTTCGCCGGCGCGAGCTCGCTGGCGATCAAGCAGCACTCCTTCGTGCTGACCGACAAGGCGGAGGGCAACCTCACGGCCACCCCGGCCAGCCAGTCGGTGTTGGTGGGCAAGCCGGCCACCGTCACGGTCGGCTGGTCCGGTCTGACCGCGGGTCAGCACTACCTCGGCGCGGTGTCGCTCGCGCAGGGCGCCGCTCCGGCCAAGGACGTGCTCGTCACGCTCGACCCGAAGTGAGCTGAGCAGCAGGCGAGAGCCCGCCGTCCCCGTCCGGGGGCGGCGGGTTCCGTCGTGCCGTTTGCCGGGCCGTGCCGCGCGCTGGGTCGCGCTCGGCTCAGGCCTGGTAGGGCGCCAGCAGCGGCTGCAGGTCGGGCACCACCAGGTCCGCGCCGGCCTCGATCAGCACGCCCTCGGGGAAGCTGGTCGACACCCCGACGACGGCCCCGGCGCCGGCTGCGCGCCCCGCGCGCACCCCGGCCGGCGTGTCCTCGGCCACCAGGCAGTGGTCGGCCGGGACCCCGAGCGCCCGTATGGCGAGCCGGTAGCCCTCCGGGGACGGCTTGCCCTCGGCGACGTCGTCGCGGGTCACCACCACGGCGAATCGCTCGGACCCGCCGAGCAGCTCGAGCGCGGTCAGGGCCCAGCGCGGCCCCGCGGACGTGACGAGGGCGCACGGCACACCGGCGTCCCCGGCCAGCTCCACGAGCAGGCGCGCGCCCGCGACCGGGACCGGGGACACGTCCTGCGGCATGTGCCCGACGACCTCGTCGAAGAGCGCCACCGGGTCCTCGCCCTCCCAGGGCCCCGGGGTGGTGGCGAAGACGTCGTCGGCCCGCCGACCCGTGAACTGCGCGAGCAGCTCGTCGTCGTGGTGCCAGCCCCGGGCGGCGAAGAACCGCCGGAAGGACTCGCGGTGCACGGGCTCGCTGTCGACGAGCGTGCCGTCCAGGTCCAGCAGGAGCGCGGCCGCCCGGTCGGTCAGCGCCGACAGCGTGGGCTCGGCGCCCACCTCAGGCGGGCCACTCGAAGAGCAGGTCGCCGACGGCTACGTCGGTGCCCGCCCGGTCGGCGCTCACCGACCCGGCCGGCTGGTCGAGGACGCACACCATGACCACGGGGGCGCGCCCGCCCGCCTCGATCGCGGCCGGGTCCCAGCGGACGAGCTCCTGGCCCGCCGCGACCTCGGCACCCTCCTGCGCGAGCAGGGTGAAGCCCTCTCCGCCCAGCTGCACGGTGTCGATGCCGAGGTGGACGAGCACGGCGACGCCGTCCCCGGCGATGGCGAAGGCGTGGGGGTGCAGCTTGGCGATGGTCCCGGCGACCGGGGCGATCGCGGTCTGCTCTGCACGGGTCGGCTCGACCGCCAGCCCGGGCCCCACCATCTCGGCGGCGAAGACCGGGTCGGGCACCTCGGACAGCGGCCGGATCGTCCCGGCCGCCGGGCTGAGCACCTGCATCACAGGAGGTCCTCGATGTCCTCGGCTAGGTTGTCGGCCTCGGGACCGACGACGACCTGCACGACCGTGCCCGCGACGACGACCCCGTGGGCCCCGGCAGCCTTGAGGGCGCCCTGGTCGACCACGGCGGCGTCCTTGACCTCGGTGCGCAGCCGGGTGATGCACGGCTCGATCTCGACGATGTTGGCGGGGCCGCCGAGTGCGGCGAGGATCTGCTCGGCCTTGTTCATGGTCGGGTCCTTTCGGAAGAGGGTGCGCCGCGCGGTCAGCCGCGCGGGTCGGTGCTCGAGTCTGCGTCGGTCTGGGTGACCTTGGCCAGCCCGCGGGGGTTGTCCGGGTCCAGGCCGAGCCGGGCGGCGAGCCGCTCGACGACGAGCTGGGCGGGGACGATGGTGCCGATCGGTGCCAGCGTCTCAGGCAGCCGGGGCGTCGGCACGTGCAACGCGCACGCCTCGACGAAACCCGCCGCGCCGCCGATCCCGACGACCGTCGCCCCACGCTCGGTGAGGCCACCGGCCAGCTCGGTCAGCGGCTCCACCATCGGGCCGTCCTCGGCGCAGACCAGCACGGCCACGGCGCCGGGGCGCACCACCGCGATCGGGCCGTGGCGCAGGTCGGCGTAGGAGTAGCCGCGCACCGGGCGCAGGCAGGTCTCCTCGATCTTCAGGGCCGTCTCGAGGGCCGTGCCGAGCAGCAGCCCGCGGCCGGTGACGATGGTCGGGCCGGTGGCCTCGACCAGCGCGCAGGCCGCCTCGTCGACACCCTCGCCCCGCTCGATGATCTCGGCGAGCTCGCCCGGCAGGCCGCGCAGCCGGTCGTCGAGCGCCTCGGGCTCGGGAGCCAGGGCGGTCGCGAGCACCGCCATGGCGATCGTCTGGGTGAGATAGGTCTTGGTCGCGGGCACGGCGATCTCCGGGCCGGCCTGGGTCACCAGCGCCAGGTCCGCCTCGGCGGCGAGGGGGGAGTCGGCGACGTTGGTCACCGCGATCGTCGCGGCCCCTCGCTCCCGCACCATCGCCTGGGTCTCCACGAGCTCCTGCGTCCCCCCGGACTGGCTCACCGTGACGACGACGGTGTCGTCGAGGTCGACCGGCGCGCGGTAGTGGGTGAAGACGCTGGGCGCCAGCATGGCTGCGGGGCGGCCGGCATACGTCTCCAGCAGGTAGCGGCCGTAGAGGCCGGCGTTGTCGCTGGACCCCCGGGCGGAGAACATCACGTGCCGGCGGCCCGCGGCGACCCGGGCGATCTCCTCGCGCAGCGGGAGCAGGCTCTCGATGGTCCGGTCGGCGGCCTGCGGCTGCTCCTGGATCTCGCGCAGCATCTGGCTGGAGTACATGACGTCTCCTTCGAGTCACGATCTCGCCCCCGGTCCTGCGCCTCGTTGACAGGGGTGGGGCCTAGGTGGATCATACAGGTCCGTACTGGTACGGACCAGTGTAGTTGATGGCGAGGCCGCCACGTCGGGTGGCCGGAGAGGAGGGGCGTTGCGCTCCGCCACCCGTCTCGATGGTCCCGTCCCCAAGCACCTGCAGCTGCGGGACACCCTCGCCCGACAGGTCCGCGACCTCGCCCCCGGGTCCGCCATCGCCTCCGAGCGTGAGCTCATGGTCACGTATGCCGTGAGCCGCGCCACCGTCCGTCGCGCCGTCGAGGCCCTCATCGCCGACGGGGTGCTGCACCGCATCCAGGGCAAGGGGACCTTCGTCGCCCGGCCGCGCGTGCAGTCGCACCTGCACCTGGCGTCCTTCACCCAGGACATGCAGCGGCGGGGCCTCACCCCGTCCACCCGCGTCGTCAGCGTCGTCGCGCGACGGCCGCCGGACGAGGTGGCCGCCGACCTGCAGCTCGCGTCCGGGGCACACGCGTGGTTCCTGGAGCGGGTGCGCCTCGCCGACGGGGAGCCGATGGCCTACGAGCGGGCGTGGTACCCCCAGGCCATGCTGCCCGACCTCGACCGGCACGACCTCACCGGCTCGCTCTACGACCTGTTCGCCCAGACCTACGGCCGCACCGTCGACACCGCCGAGCAGACCGCCTGGGCGGACCAGGCCCGCGCCGCCGCCCCCCACCTCGGCATCGCCGTCACCGAGCCGGTGATGGTCTTCGACCGGATCTCCTGCTCGGCCGCCCAACCCCTCGAGCGGATCCGCAGCTTCTACCGCGGCGACCGCTACCAGCTGCACATGAGCCTCGACCGCTCGATGCACCCCTAGCCCCCGGACCCCCGCCCCGCAGCACGTCGGGCGCGGCATACGGGCACCATCCCCAATGGAGAGGAAAACCCCTGATGAGCACAGCAACCGCGGCCAACCCGCCGCGCGAGAAGCGGGGCTACGCAGCCCTCGTGAAGTTCGGCCGCAGCCTCATGCTGCCGATCGCCTCCCTCCCCGCGGCGGCGCTGCTGCTGCGCCTCGGGCAGCCGGACATGCTGGGAGCCGACGGTCTCGGGTGGACCAAGGTCGCTCCCGTCTTCGCGGCGGCCGGTGACGCGCTCTTCGCCAACCTGCCCCTGCTCTTCGCGGTCGGCGTGGCCATCGGCTGGGCCAAGAAGGCCGACGGCTCGACCGCCCTGGCCGCGGTCATCGGCTACCTCGTCTTCAAGGGCGTCGGCGACGCCATGTCGCTCATGGTGCTCAAGCAGCCCACGGCGGCGGGCGCCAAGCCGGCGCTGATCAACTACGGCGTCCTCGGCGGCATCGTGATCGGTCTGCTCGCGGGCTATCTGTGGCAGCGCTACTACCGCATCTCGCTGCCGCCCTACCTCGCGTTCTTCGGCGGTCGCCGGTTCGTGCCGATCGTGACGGCCTTCGCCGCGCTGCTGCTCGCCGTGGCGACAGCCTTCCTCTACCCGGCCTTCAACGCCGGCCTCACCGCCGTCGGCGAGTGGGTCGGGCGCAACGGCATCATCGGCGGCTTCGTCTACGGCACGCTCAACCGCCTCCTGATCCCGCTGGGCCTGCACCACATCCTCAACTCCGTGCCGTGGTTCATCCTCGGCGACTACGCCGCCGCGTCCGGCAAGGTCGTCCACGGTGACATCGCGCGATTCCTGGCCGGGGACAAGACGGCCGGCGCCTTCATGACCGGCTTCTTCCCGATCATGATGTTCGCCCTCCCGGCCGCCGCCATCGCCATCTGGCAGGAGGCCGGCCCGAAGCAGAAGAAGGCCGTCGGTGGCCTCATGCTCTCGGCCGCGCTCACCGCCTTCCTCACCGGCGTGACCGAGCCGCTGGAGTTCGCGTTCATGTTCGTGGCGTGGCCGCTCTACGTCATCCACGCCGTGCTGACCGGCACCTCGCTCGCCCTGGTCAACGCGCTGGGCATCAAGGACGGCTTCGGCTTCTCCGCGGGCCTGTTCGACTACGTGCTCAACCTCGGCATCGCCACCAAGCCGCTGCTGCTCATCCCGATCGGGTTGGCCTACGCGGCGATCTACTACGTGCTGTTCCGCTTCGTGATCCGGCGGTGGAACCTCAAGACGCCCGGCCGCGAGGACGACGTCGAGGAGACCGCCACCGTCGACGGCGACGCCCGCCGATGATCCTGACGGCGTCGCGGCTGCTGCACCCGGACGGTCACCTCACCGGCCCCGGCTGGGTGCGGGTCGAGGGGGACACCCTGGTCGAGGTGGGGGAGGGCACCGCGCCCGCGGCGGCCGAGCCGCCGGTCGACCTCGGTGCGGTCACCCTGGCGCCGGGTCTGGTCGACCAGCACAGCCACGGCGGCGGGGGAGCGGCGTTCACCGACGGCACGGTGGCGGCGGCCCGACGGGTCGTCGCCACCCACGCCGAGCACGGCACCACCACCATGATGGCGAGCCTGGTCACCGACACCATCGACCAGCTCGGCCACCTGGTCGGGGTGCTGGCGCCTCTGGTGGCGTCCGGCGAGCTCGTCGGGATCCACCTCGAGGGCCCGTGGCTGTCGCGGTGCCACAGGGGCGCCCACGACCCCGACAAGCTGGTGCCCCCGACGCGCGAGGACCTGGACCGGCTCCTCGGGGGACACCCGGGGGCGGTGCGGATGGTCACCCTCGCCCCCGAGCTGCCGGGTGGCATCGAGGCGGTGCGGACCACCGTCGCGCACGGTGCCCTCGCCGCGATCGGGCACTCGGACGCCACCCTGGAGGTCGCCGCCGAGGCGGTCGACGCCGGGGCGACCGTCGCCACGCACCTCTTCAACGCGATGCGGCCGCTGCACCACCGCGAGCCGGGGATCGTCGGTGCCACCCTCACCGACCCCCGGGTCATGCTCGAGATCATCTGCGACGGCATCCACGTGCACCCGGCGGTCGTGGGGCACGTGGCGGCGAGCTGCCCCGAGCGGCTCGTCCTGGTCACCGACGCGATGGCCGCTGCGGGGGCTCCGGACGGGCGATACCTGCTCGGGCCGCTCGACGTCGACGTGGTCGACGGGGTCGCCCGGCTGGTCGCGGGCGGTGCCATCGCCGGGAGCACCCTCACGCTGGACCGGGCGGTGCGCTACGCCGTGCAGGTGGCCGGGGTGCCGCTCGCGGTGACCCTCATGGCCGCCACGGCCCACCCCGCCCGGACCCTCGGCCTCACCGACCGCGGCGTCCTGCGCGCCGGCACCCGGGCCGACCTCGTCACCCTGGACGACGACCTGCAGGTGACCGCCGTCATGCGCGGCGGCACCTGGCTGCGGCCGCCCGAGACCCGCGAGCCGTAGCCGGGGGAGACAGCACAGGGCCCGTCCCGCGCGTCAACGCGGGACGGGCCCTGCGGCATACGGCTCAGTGGCTGGGAGCCTGGTCCATGCCCTCGGTGTCGACGTGGTCCGGCACCACCAGGGGCCGCAGCCGGGCCCACGCGAGGAAGAACGCCGACACCACCAGCAGGCCGAGCCCGGCCCACAGGTTGGCGTTGACGTTGCCGGTCTTGTCGAGCTCCTTGTCCGCCACGAGACCCATGACGGTGAGGATCAGGCCGTAGAGCCCGAGCAGGATCCCGATGAAGTTGCGGATGTCGAAGGCGCCGGCCTTGTGCCGGCCCGTGGACGCGTCGGTGCGAGTGCTCATGAGCGGCCTCCTCAGGCGAAGACGAAGTTGAGGACGATGACCATGCCGAGCGCGAGCATCGCGAGCGGCACCGGCCGGGACATCAGCGGCAGGGCGTGGGCGTCGGCGTCCACCAGGGAGTCACGCGGGGTCTCGGAGTAGACCAGACCCACCAGCTGCTCCGCCGGCTTCGGCCGGGTCACCATGGTCACGACCACGCTCACCAGGATGTCCACGACGAAGGCCGCGGACGCGGCGACGAAGCTCGCGCCCTGACCCTTCAGACCCCACAGCCCCACGCTGAGGCCGCCCAGCACGTCCGTGCTGAGGATCGCGACGACGACGGCCGCCAGGGTGCCGCTCACGAGACCGACCCACCCCGCGGTGGGCGTCATCCGCTTCCAGAACATGCCGAGGATGAAGGTCGCGAAGAGCGGCGCGTTGAAGAACCCGAACAGCGTCTGCAGGTAGTCCATCATGTTGCTGAAGTTGGACGCCAGCAGGGCCGTGCCGATCGCGATGACCGTCGCCGCGACCGTCGCCAGCCGCCCGAACCGCAGGTAGTAGTCGTCGTCGCGGTCCTTGATGAGGTACTGCTGCGTGATGTCGTAGCTGATGACGGTGTTGAAGGCCGAGATGTTGGCCGCCATGCCCGCCATGAACGCCGCTAGCAGACCCGTGATCGCCAGGCCGAGCAGACCGTTGGGCAGCACGTCGCGCATGAGCAGCAGCAGCGCGTCGTTGTACTTCACGCCGGTGCCCGCAGCGCCGCCAGCGGGGTGACCGCCGGCCTTGAGCTGGATCATCTCCTGCACCAGGACCGCCGAGATCATGCCGGGGATGATCACGATGAAGGGCACGAACATCTTGGGGAAGGCGCCGATGATCGGCGTCTTGCGGGCCGCGGTGATCGAGTTGGACGCCATCGCGCGCTGCACCTCGACGAAGTTGGTCGTCCAGTAGCCGAAGGACAGCACGAAGCCCAGCCCGAAGACGATGCCGATCACGGACAGCACCGGCGAGTCGAAGCCCGTCAGCGCCGTCCCCGGCCACGAGGTCAGCTGGTCGGCGCCGGAGGGGACCTTCGCGGCGGCCGGGGCCGAGCTCGCGGCCTGGTTGATGCGCTCCGTCAGGCCGCCCCAGCCGCCGACGCGGTGGAGGCCGATCAGCGTCATCGGCAGCAGGCCCGCGACGATGACGAAGAACTGCAGCACCTCGTTGTAGATCGCCGCCGACAGGCCACCGAGGGTGATGTAGGACAGGACGATCGCGGCCGCGACGATCAGCGTCACCCACAGCGGCCAGCCGAGCAGCGCGTGCACGATCGAGCCCAGCAGGAAGAGGTTGACGCCCGCGATCAGCAGCTGCGCCAGGGCGAACGAGATGGCGTTGACGAGGTGCGCGCCCGGCCCGAACCGGCGGAGCATGAACTCCGGCACCGACCGGACCTTGGAGCCGTAGTAAAAGGGCATCATCACGATGCCGAGGAAGAGCATCGCGGGGATGGCGCCGATCCAGAAGTAGTGGACGGTCGACAGGCCCTTCTCGGCGCCGGTGGCGCTCATACCCATGATCTCGACGGCACCGAGGTTGGCCGATATGAAGGCCAGCCCCGTCACCCACGCGGGCAGCGAGCGGCCGGACAGGAAGAAGTCGATCGAGCTCGACACCTGGCGGCGAGCCGCCCACCCGATGCCGAGGACGAACAGGAAGTACAGGGCGATCAGGCTGTAGTCGACCCACGTCGCGGTGATGAGGGTCTCGCGTGCAGCCAGCGCCGAGGGAGCAAGTGCAGTCATGGACCACCCCTACGTCGTCGGAAAGGTACCCCGGGACCCTATGCCCGCAGGCGGCGACCGCGGCGCTCGGGCAGCAGCCCCGCGACGGTTGTGGCCGAACCGTCATACTGGCTCCTGCCATGCCAGCCACCACCGCTCACGACCGGATCCCCCGCGAGATCTGGGTCCTCGTCGCCGCAGCCCTCGTCATCGCCCTCGGCTTCGGGCTCATCGCGCCCGTGCTGCCGGCGTACGCCCGCTCCTTCGACGTGGGGGTGACCGCGGCGTCCATCGTCGTGAGCAGCTTCGCGCTGATGCGGCTGCTGTGGGCGCCGGTGGGCGGCAGGCTGATCGGCCGCCTGGGCGAACGCCCCGTCTACCTGATCGGGCTGCTGGTCGTGGCCGCGTCGACCGGTGCGTGCGCGTTCGCGGCGAGCTACTGGCAGCTGCTGGTCTTCCGGGCGCTCGGCGGCATCGGGTCGACGATGTTCACGGTGTCGGCGGCGGGGCTGATCGTGCGGCTCGCCCCGCCGGCGCTGAGGGGCCGGGTCTCGTCGGCCTACGCGTCGGCCTTCCTCATCGGCAACATCCTCGGGCCCGTCGTCGGCGGCGCGCTGGCGGGGCTCGGCTACCGGGTGCCCTTCCTGGTCTATGCGGTGGCGCTGGTCGTGGCCTCGTTGGTGGTGTGGCTCTTCCTGTCCGGGGCGTCGCTGCGGCCGGCTCCCGGCTCCGTGCCGCTGCCGCCGCTGCGGGTCCGCGACGCGCTGACCCACCCGACCTACCGCGCCATCCTCGGCTCCGGCTTCGCCAACGGCTGGACCAACTTCGGGCTGCGGGTGGCGCTGCTGCCGCTCTTCGCCGTCGCCGTGCTCGGGACCTCGCCCGCCGTGGCGGGGCTGGCGCTCGCGGTCTTCGCCGTCGGCAACGCCTGCGCCCTCACCTTCTCCGGCCGTATGACGGACCTGCGGGGCCGCCGCCCCCTCGTCATCACCGGTCTGGCCGTCAACGGCGTCTTCACGGCGCTCGTCGGGGTCACCGGGTCGCTGTGGCTCCTCTTCGCGGTGTCCCTGCTCGCGGGGGTCGGGGCGGGACTCTTCAACCCCGCCCAGCAGGCGGCCGTCGCCGACGTCGTCGGGTCCGAACGATCCGCCGGTGAGGCGGTGGCGGCGTTCCAGATGGTGCAGGACGCCGGGACGATCGTGGGGCCCGTGCTGGCCGGCGTGATCGTGGACCACGTCGGGTACTCGTGGGCGTTCGTGCTGTCGGGGGTGATCGTGCTGGCGTCGGCGGTGCCGTGGCTGCGCGCGCCCGAGACGGCGCCCCAGGCGACCTGAGACCCCTCGCGGGGTAGTTCGACTACCGGCTGGCGGCCCGTGTCGGCCGCCGTGCTCGGTCGCCGTGCTGAGCGGATCGGGGAACGTGGGGTGCTCCATGGGCGCGCCAGGTTCCCCGATGTGGCCGCGACGCCGCCACCGGACGTGCTCCAGCGGGCGTCGTCCTGCTCAGGCGCACCGATCCGTCCGGACGCGGCACCATCGACACGTCGTCGGCGTGCCGTTCCAGCCGCGCTGCCGCAGCAGCGCGCCGACCTGCTGCGCCACCCGGCAGGGCTGCTCGGCCACCTGCCCCCACCCGAACCGCAGCGTCGCCTTGCCCCGGACCGTGTGCAGGTTGTCGCGGTCCATGTCGCGGAAGGCGCCGTCCTCGACGTGGCCCCGCCGGCCGTCCAGCTCGACGATGGTGTCGAAGTCGCCGTAGTCGTTGTCGCTGATGGCCCCCGTCGCCAGCTGACGCACCTGCCTCCTCGCAGTAGGCAGGCCATGTGGGCGCTCGACGGCGCGCACGTAGGCCAGCTCGAGCTGGGTGGTGCTGCCGTCCTCGACGTCCGCGAGCAGTGCCTCGAGCAGCCCCCGCCAGCGGTGGCGGGAACGGTCACGCAGCCGCGACCGGATCCGGCTCGGGGTGGTGAGTCCCCGCTGGCAGCTGTCGAGCACGGGCGACATCGCGGCTCGCGGCGCGAAGACATAACCCTCCTGACGCACCCGGCGCCGGGTTCCGTGCGGGATCGCCAGCTCGATGGTCACCGGTGGCTGGTCCACGAGCCCATGCAGGTATGCCGCGGCCAGGCCACCAGCCACCGCCCCGTCTCCGGCGAAGCACAGGCCCGCCCACAGTCGGGCTCGCCAGCTCAGCCGCCTCCGGTCGGCGACGGCGTGCAGGTCGACGCAGTACACGCCCGGCAGGACGCGCAGCCACGCCCGGGCGTGGCCGGCGATCCAGGCGTAGGAGTGGCCGAGGGCTCGCAGCTGCCGCCGGCTGACGATGCCGTCCTGCCGTCGTGCCAGCTGCAGGACCTCCGGTGGGGTGGGGCGCATGACCCGAACGTGCCACCGTCCACCGTCGGGCGTCGGGCCTCGCGCGGCACCTGTGGAGGACGACGCGGCTTCCCGCCGAGACGCGCCCGGGTTGTGGACAACTCCACCGCCCTTCCGGGGCTGGAGCGTGATCGGGGAACCCCGTGCGCCGCACAGGCACCCGGCGTTCCCCGATCTGCACCCCCGACGGTGGTGACCCGCCCTGCCTCAGCGAGAGGGGTAGGCCTTGGGCAGCCGCAGCCCGTTGAGGGACATCACGCGGCGACCCAGGTCCGGGTAGTTCGTGATGAACCCGTCGACCCCGTTGTCGATGAGGGCCTGCATCGTGGCGGGGTCGTCGACGGTCCAGGGGACGACCTTCAGGCCGCGCCGGTGGGCGGCCGTGGTCATGGCGGCATCGGCATACAGCCGGAAACCGGGCTCGCCCACCTTGCCGTTCTGGGGGAAGCCGTAGTTGGGGGACAGGGTCGTCACGCCCTCGATGGACGCGGCCGCTGCCACGAAGTCGCCCCCGAAGTCGTCGGCGTCGATCCCCCCGAGCCAGGGCGAGGCGCCCGGCTTGCCGACCTGCAGGAAGTCGTAGTTGGTCAGGGCCACCAAGGGGATCGAGCGGTCCAGGCGGTGCATGACCTTCAGCGCCCCCCAGTCGAAGCTCTGGATCGTCACCTGCTTCTTCAGCCCGGACCGCGCGATCTCGCCGTAGACCGTCCGCACGAACAGGTTGCGCTCCATGGTCTGCTCCGGGGCGCCGGCCTCGACCTTGGTCTCGATGTTCATCATGACCTTCTTGGCCCTGTGCGCCCGCACGACCGCGAAGACGTCGCGCAGCTCCGCCATCTTGTTGCCCCAGATCACCTCCTGCCGCGGGAAGCCGGGCAGCTGCTGGTAGCCGCAGTTCATCGACTTGATCTGGGCGAGCGTCAGGTCCTTGATGTACTTCCCGACGTACGGGTACATCGGGTCCCCCGCCACGACGGGCGCGGTGTCGGCGCACTTGCCGGCAGCCACCTGCCGGTCGTGGGTGACGACGACCTTGAGGTCCTTTGTCACCTGGGTGTCGAGCTCGAGGGTGGTGACACCGAGCTCCAGGGCCTTGGCAAAGCCCTCGGGCGACTCCTCGGTGGTCAGGCCGATCCCGCCGCGGTGGGCCTGGAGGTCGAAGGCCCGGACCGGCTTCGGCCGCGAGCCGTCACCGGCAGCAGTGGCGGCACTGGCGGCACCGGCGGCATCGGCGACAGGGGTGGTCAGGCAGGCGACGACGGCGCTCGTGGCGAGCGTGGCCGCGGCGATGCGGGTGAGGTTCACGAGTTCTCCTGCGTTGTCCGGCGAGCGACGTGCTCGCGTCCCGTGGAACTGTGGCGCGGGCGACGCTACGGGGCCGGGGTGACGCCGGGACGAGCAGCGGATGGCCGGTGGGGGGCGGATCGGCATACGGCGGATCCCATAGGCTTGCGGTGACCGAGCCGATCTGGAGGACCGATGAACGCCGCAGCGCTGCACCCCCGCCTCGACAAGGTCCGCGCGACGATCCTGCGCCGCAACCCGGGGGAGGCGGAGTTCCACCAGGTCGTCGACGAGGTGCTGGACAGCCTGGGGCCGGTGCTCGAGCGCCGACCCGACTACGTGGACGCCAGCATCCTGGAGCGGCTCGCCGAGCCCGAGCGGCAGATCATCTTCCGCGTGCCGTGGGTCGACGACGAGGGGCGGGTGCGCGTCAACCGCGGCTTCCGGGTCGAGTTCAACTCCGCGCTGGGGCCGTACAAGGGTGGCCTGCGCTTCCACCCCAGCGTCTACCTCGGCATCGTGAAGTTCCTCGGCTTCGAGCAGGTCTTCAAGAACTCCCTCACCGGCCTGCCCATCGGCGGCGGCAAGGGTGGCTCCGACTTCGACCCCAAGGGCAAGTCGGACGGCGAGGTGATGCGGTTCTGCCAGTCCTTCATGACCGAGCTCTACCGCCACATCGGGGAGTACACCGACGTCCCCGCCGGCGACATCGGCGTCGGCGGCCGCGAGATCGGTTACCTCTTCGGGCAGTACAAGCGCATCACCAACCGCTACGAGGCCGGCGTCCTCACCGGCAAGGGCATCACCTGGGGCGGCGCGCAGACCCGCACCGAGGCGACGGGATACGGCACCGTCTTCTTCGCCGAGGAGATGCTGGCGATGCGCAAGCGGACCTTCGAGGGGCTGCGCGTGGTCGTGTCCGGGTCGGGCAACGTCGCGGTCTACGCGGCGCAGAAGGTCGAGCAGCTCGGCGGGACCGTCGTCGCGATGAGCGACTCCGGCGGCTACGTCGTGGACGAGGGCGGCATCGACGTCGAGGAGATGCGGGTGCTCAAGGAGGAGCGTCGCGAGCGGATCAGCGCGTATGCCGAGAACCGCTCCACCGCCCGCCACATCACCGACGGCTCCATCTGGGACGTGCCCTGCGACGTGGCGCTGCCCTGCGCGACGCAGAACGAGCTGTCCCTCGACGGCGCCCGATCGCTGATCAAGGGCGGCTGCCGGATCGTCGCGGAGGGCGCCAACATGCCCACCACCCCCGACGCGACCGACGCGCTGCAGCAGGCGGGGGTGCTCTTCGCGCCGGGGAAGGCGTCCAACTGCGGCGGCGTCGCGGTGTCGGCGCTCGAGATGCAGCAGAACGCCTCCCGCGACTCGTGGACCTTCGAGCACACCGAGGAGCGGCTGCGCGAGATCATGTCCGGCGTCTTCGGCAGCTGCGCCATGACCGCCGAGGAGTATGGCGTGCCAGGGGACTTCGTGAAGGGCGCCAACATCGCGGGCTTCGTGAAGGTGGCCGACGCGATGCTGTCCCTCGGCGTCATCTGACCGCACCGGGAGGTCGTCCGACCGACCCCCTGCCAGACGGGGCGTTCCTGCCTGGGGAACGCCCCTTCGGCATGCTCGGGCGGCAGGGTTGGGTGTCGGCATGACACCGTTCATGCTCCGGGTCGCCGAGCTGGTGGGGGCTGACACCGACGACGAGCACGTGGACCTGCCCGTCGTCCCCACCCGGCCCGTCACGGCGACCGCCGTCAACGAGGGGACCGACCGCCAGATCGCGATCCGCTCGCTCGCCGAGCAGCTCGTCTGCGAGGCCAACGCCGTCCTGGGGGACGCCGACGACCACCTCACCCTCGACGACGAGGTCGGGGGAGAGGAGCTCGCCAAGGCGAAGAAGCTGTCGATGAAGGCGCGCTACAGCGCCCTCACCCGCGACCTCGACTGGGAGCCGAGCTATGTCGACCACGACAAGCTCTACCCCCACACCACCTACGAGGGCATCACGATCCACGACTGGAGCAAGTGGGAGGACCCCTTCCGCCTGACCGTCGACGCCTACTACAAGTACCAGGCGGAGAAGGACAAGCGGCTCTACTCGGTCCTCGACGGCTTCGCCCAGGGGCAGGGGCACCTGACCCTGTCCGACGCCAGCTACCTCAACGCCATGAAGGTCTTCCTCGCCGGCGTGACCCCGCTGGAGTACCAGGCGCACCGCCACTTGGCCTACCTGTCGCGGCACTTCAACGGGCCGGGACCCCGCTTCGCCGCGCTGTGCCAGTCGGTCGACGAGATGCGCCACTGCCAGACCGAGATCCACACGCTGTCCAACTACAACAAGTACTACTCGGGCTTCCACAACTTCGCCCAGCAGCACGACCGCGTCTGGTACCTGTCCGTCCCCAAGTCCTTCTTCGACGACGCCCTGTCGGCCGGCCCCTTCGAGTTCCTGATCGCGATCGGGTTCTCCTTCGAGTTCCTGCTGACCAACCTGCTCTTCGTGCCGTTCATGTCGGCGGCGTCCTTCAACGGCGACCTGTCGACGATGACCTTCGGCTTCTCGGCGCAGTCGGACGAGTCCCGGCACATGACCCTCGGCCTGGAGGCCATCAAGTTCCTGCTCGAGCAGGACGAGGCCAACGTGCCGATCGTGCAGGAGTGGGTCGACAAGTGGTTCTGGCGGGGCGACCGCGTCGCCGCGATCGTCGCCCAGATGCTCGACTACATGCTGCCGCGGCCGGTGATGAGCTGGAAGGAGGCCTTCGAGCTCTACTTCGAGAAGCAGATGATGGACGGCCTCTTCGCCGACCTCGCCTACTACGGCATACGGCCGCCGCGGCACGTGCAGCAGGCGATCGACGAGAAGGACCACCTCTCGCACCTCGTCTACTGGGTGTTCTACAACTTCTCGTTCGCCGCCAACTTCACCACGGGCATCCCGAGCGAGTCGCACCAGCAGTGGTTGTGCGAGGCCTACCCGCCCCTTGGTGGAACGAGCAGCACAACGCGGTCATCGACCTGCGCGCCCACCTGCCGGTGCGTCGTCTCGGGATGCACCTGGGGACGCTGGTGGGCCTGGACCGGCCGGACGACGCGTTCTACCTGCTGCACGAGGAGCTCGTCGCCGTGGTCGCGGGGGAGGTGGGGCCGGCCGCAGGGCTGCGTGAGCTCGTGGCGGCCCGTCGGTCCTACGTCGCGGACTGGCGGCGACGGCGCAGCGAGCTGCCGCCGTCGTGGGGGCAGGGCGGCGGCGGGGACGACGTGGTGCTGCGTCAGGTCCTCGGGCTGCCGGGTACGGGGGCGGGGGCCGCGGACGCGTTCGAAGGGACCCTGCAGGGCAGGGGCGTCTCGCCGGGTCGGGCCCGCGGCCGCGCCCGCGTGTGCCGGCACGCCGACGACATCGACCGGGTCCGCCACGGCGAGATCCTGGTGTGCGAGGCCACCGCGCCGAGCTGGACGCCGGCCTTCGCACGGGTGGCGGCGGCGGTGTGCGAGGGCGGAGGCATGCTCACCCACGCCGCCATCATCAGCCGGGAGTACGGCCTGCCGTGCGTCTGCGCCGCCGTCGGTGCCACGCGCCGCGTCCGGGACGGCGACCTGCTCGAGGTGGACGGCGACTCCGGCCTGGTGCGGATCCTGGACGGAGGGCTCCTGCATGGGTGAACCCACGCTGCCGCTCACCGATCCCGGGGCGCGAGACCCGGCGGTGGCCGGCGCGCCAAGGCGGCCGTGCTGGCGCAGGCCCTCGCCGCCGGGCTGCCGGTGCCGGCCGGTGTCGTGGTCCCGGCGGGACTCGACCCCACGTCCCAGGACGGCGCCGCGTCGGTGCGCCAGGCGTATGCCGACCTGGTCGCCGCTCTCCCCGACGACACGGCTGTGGCGGTGCGGGCGTCCTCACCGGCGGAGGACGGCCTGCTGCGCAGCGCCGCCGGTCTGCTGCCCACGCTGCTGCCGGTCACGGGCGCGGACGACGTGCTGGCGGCCGTGGTCGCGGTGCGGCGCAGCGCCGAGGGGGCGCTGGCTGGGTACGACCTGACGGAGGGCTCTGGCGGGGCCGGCGGCCCTGGTGTGGCCGGCGGGCCTGGCGGGGCCGGCGGCGCTGGCGGGCCCTGCCCGGTGCTGGTCCAGCTGCTCGTCGACGCCGAGTGCGCCGGGGTGGCCTTCACCGCCCACCCGGTCACCGGCTCGCCCGACGACGTGCTCGTCGAGGCCGCCGCGGGTCTCGGTGACGCGGTCTCGGCGGGGATGGTCGTGCCGGCCGCGGTGCAGGTCACCCGCTCCGATGCCGGTGCTGGGGTGGTACGCCGGGGAGCGGCATACGAGGTCCTGTCGCCGGAGGCGGCGCTGGAGGTGGCGCGCACGGCGCTGCGGGCCGAGGCTCTGCTCGGGCGCCCGGCCGACGTCGAGTGGGCGCTCGGCACCGTCGCCGGTCGCCGCGAGGTCTGGTGCCTGCAGGCCCGACCGATCACGACGCTTCCGCAGCCCTGCCCCGGCGCGGATGAGCCGGTACGGTGGGCGCCGTGACCTCCCCCGCACCGTCCCGCACGCCCGCCACCCCCTCGTCCCGGCGCTGGTGGCAGACCGAGCCCGCCCCCAACCTGGCCGCCCTGGCGCCCGAGGTGGCCAGGCGCACCCCGGACGCCGTGATGGCCCGCCGCCGTCAGGGCTCGCAGTGGGTGCCCGTGACGGCGACCCGGCTCGCCGCCGAGATCGCCGAGCTGGCCAAGGGATTCGTGGCCGCCGGGATCCAGCCCGGGGACCGAGTCGCGCTGATGAGCAAGACCCGCTACGAGTGGTCGCTGGTCGACCTGGCGCTGTGGACCGCCGGCGCGGTGCCGGTCGCGGTCTACGACTCCTCCTCCGCGTCGCAGCTGGCCTGGATCCTCGAGGACTCCGGCGCGGTCGGCGTGGTCGTGGAGGGGCGGAGCGGGGTGTCCCTCGTCGAGGAGATCGCTGACGGGCTGCCGGCGCTCACGCACCGCTGGAGCATCGACCCGGCCGACGGCGCGGAGAGCCTGGACGCGTTGCGCGCGCGGGGCGAGGGCGAGGCCGACGGGGACGACGAGCTGGCCCGGCGCCGCGCCGCCATGAGCCGTGACGACGTCGCCACCCTCATCTACACCTCGGGCACCACGGGGCGGCCCAAGGGCTGCATGCTCACCCACGACAACCTGCTGCGCGAGGCGGAGCTGGCGATCGAGCGACTGCCGGAGCTCTTCGACGACCCGGACGCCTCCTGCCTGTTCTTCCTGCCGCTGGCCCACGTCCTCGGGCGTCTGATGGAGGTGGCCTTCGTCATGTCGGCCACGACCGTCGGCCACAGCGACCCCGGCCGTGTCACCGTGGACCTCGCCTCGCTGCAGCCGACCTTCACCGTTGCCGTCCCCCGCATCTTCGAGCGCATCCAGGACGGGGCGCGGCGCAAGGCGGCCAAGGACGGCAAGGGTCGCGTCTTCGACCTGGCCGCGGCCACCGCGATCCGCTGGAGCCGGGCCAAGCAGTCCGGTCGGGTCGGGCCGTTGCTGGCCGCCCAGCACGCGCTGTTCGACCGGCTCGTCTACGGCAAGATCCGCGAGGTCTTCGGAGGCCGTGTCGGTTTCGTCGTGAGCGGGGGCGCCCCGCTGGGGGAGCGCCTCGGGCACTTCTTCCGCGGCATCGGCATCACCGTCCTCGAGGGCTACGGCCTCACCGAGACCACCGGCGCGGCCACGGTCAACACTCGCGACGAGCTGCGGATCGGCTCCGTGGGCCGGCCGCTGCCGAGCTACGAGGCCCGGGTCGACCCTCACGGAGAGCTGCTGGTCCGCGGCCGGCACGTCTTCCGCGGCTACTGGCATGACGACGCCGCCACGGCTGCCGTGCTCGACGCCGACGGGTGGTTCCGCACCGGCGACCTGGCGCGCATCGACGAGGACGGCTACGTCTACATCACCGGCCGGGTCAAGGAGATCATCGTCACCGACTCCGGCAAGAACGTCTCCCCGGGGCCGCTGGAGGACGTCATACGGGCCAACCCGCTGGTGTCCCAGGCCGTGGTGGTCGGGGACGGCCGCCCGGCCATCGGCGCGCTCATCACCGTGGACGAGGAGGCCGTGGCCGACTGGCTGCGGGACCAGGGGCGCCCCGCCGTGCCCGTCGCCGAGCTGGTCGACGACCCCGCGCTGCGCGCCGAGCTGCAGAAGGCCGTCGACGCCGCCAACGCGACGGTCTCCAGCGCGGAGCGCATCGTGCGGTTCCGGCTGCTCCCGGCCGACCTCACCGAGGGCTCCGGCCACCTCACCCCGACGATGAAGCTCAAGCGCAACGTCGTCATCCGGGACTTCGCCGACGACGTGGACGCGCTCTACCAGCGCGCCTGAGCGGTGCGTGGGGGGACGGCCCGTATGCCGTCCGCTGCGGCTCGCCGTCCTCCGTCTGGGTGGCCATCCCCCGTCTATGTGGCCGTCCCCCGTCTGGGCGGCCATCCCCTGTCTGTTTGGCCATCCCCCGTCTATTTGGCCGTCCCCCGTCTCGAGCTGCAGCCCAAGACGGGGGATGCGACTCGAGACGGGGGACGCAACCGCAGACGGAGGACGCCGACGCGACCCCGGACGGAAGCTGCAGCCCAAGGCGGGGGATGGGACTCGAGACGGGGGACGCAACCGCAGACGGAGGACGCCGACGCGACCCCGGACGGAAGCCGCAACCCCAGACGGGGGACGCGACCCCGGACCAGGGCCTAGTCCCAGATCCCCGAGGAACCGCGCCGGTGGCTGTCGACCAGGTGGGTGTCGACGATCCCCAGCGCCTCCATCAGGGCGTGCATGGTCGTGGGCCCGACGAACCGGAAGCCCCGGCCCTTCAGCGCTCGCGACAGCGCCACGGACTCCGGTGACGTCGTGGGGATCTCGGTGAGGGTCTTCGGCTCGGAGGTCGTGGCCGGCCGGAATGACCAGACGAGCTCGGCCAGCCCGCCCTCGTCGCGCAGCGCGAGGGTTGCCGCGGCGTTGGTGATGGTCGCCTCGATCTTGCGGCGGTTGCGGACGATGCCGGCGTCGCTCATCAGCCGCTCGACGTCGTCCTCGCCGAAGGTCGCGACGACATCGGGGTCGAACTCCGCGAAGGCGCTGCGGAAGGCGGGCCGCTTGCGCAGGATCGTCGCCCAGGACAGCCCGGACTGGAAGGCCTCCAGGCTCAGCCGCTCGAAGACCCCGCGCTCGTCGCGGACCGGCATCCCCCACTCGGTGTCGTAGTACTCCCGCAGCAGCGGGTCGGTGGCCGCCCACGGGGGCCGCGCCAGTCCGTCCTCACCGATCACGATGTCGCTCAACGGGATCCGCCCTTCGCCGTATGCCGCGCCCGCTGCTCGCCCGCCGCGTGCTCGAGGGCCAGCAGCCACCGCTTGGCCTCCGCGCCACCACGGTAGGCGCCGGGCGTACCGTCGCTGCGCACCACTCGATGGCAGGGCACGAGCAGCGGGACCGGGTTGGTGGCGCAGGCCGTCCCGACGGCCCGCACGGCGCGGGGGCTGCCGGAGGCGGTGGCGACGACGGCATACGACTCTGTGCTCCCGTAGGGGATCTCGCGCAGGTGACCCAGGACCTCTCGCCGAAATCCCTTGGCCAGCACCAGGTCCACCGGGGTGGTGAAGGAGGTGCGGGCACCCGTGAAGTACTCGTCGAGCTCGCGGGCGACGTCATCCAGCGACGAGCGCGCCTGCAGCACACGGGGTCCCAGCGCCGCCGCCAACGAGTCCAGCACCGCCTCGTGGTCCTCGCCGGCGAAGGCGACCCGGGCCACCCCGCGTGCCGTCGACGCGACGAGCAGGGGTCCGAAGGGGGAGTCCACGTCCCGGTGACGCACGTCGAGATCGCTTGTGGCGTGGGCGCTTTCGGCGAGCCGGTCACGCAGCAGCGCAAGGTGGGCCGGGTCGACGATGTCGAGGGTGGTGAGGTCAGTCATCCGAGTCCTCCTCGGGCAGCAGGGGATAGGTGCGGCGGAGCGCCGCGATGCCGTCGGCGCAGGCGCGCCGCGCGGCGGCCGGGGTGCTGCCGAGGATCGCCGCGACCTCGGCGTGCGGCAGCCCGGCCAGGTGGTGGTAGGCCACGGCCTGCCGCTGCCGCAGGGTCAGCCCGGCCATCGCCGACCACAGGTCCGGGTGGCGGTCCTGCGGATCCCCGTGCGCCACGACGCCGTCCGGGACCTCCGGCACGGGCACCGCCTGACGCTGCCGACGCCGGGTGACGTCGATGGCCTTGCGGTGCGCGATGGTGACCAGCCAGGCCTCGACGTTGGCGTCGTCGGGGAGTGCCTCCCAGGCCTGCAGCGCGGCGAGGAAGGTGTCCGACCAGGCGTCGTCCGCGTCGTCGGGTCCCAGCACGGCGCGGCAGACCCGCAGGACGGTGGCCCCGTGGTCGGTGACCACGCGGTCGAAGGGGCGGGAGCGCGGCATACGGGCCCTGTCAGAAGAGGCGACCGGACGACGCGGCGGCGGGTTCCTCGTGGGCGAGGAGCCAGCGCTTGCGCTCCAGCCCGCCCGCGTAGCCGGTCAGGGACCCGTCGGACCCGATCACGCGGTGGCAGGGGACGACGATGGAGAGGGGGTTGGCGCCGTTGGCGTTGCCGACCGCCTGGGCCGCGCCGGGCTGACCGAGGGCCCGCGCGAGCTGGCCGTAGGACCGCGTCTGGCCGTAGGGGATCTCGCGCAGCTGCGCCCAGACCCGCTGCTGGAAGGCGTCGCCCCGTGGCGCGAGCGGCAGGTCGAAGCCCGTGCGTCGGCCGGCGAAGTAGTCGGCGAGCTGGTCCCGCGCCGCCGCCAGGACGGGGTGGTCGTCGGTGCGCTCGCCATGCTCGGTGACGGCGGGGGCGCGCCCGTGCCGCTCGAAGTAGATCGCGATCAGCGCCTCGTCGTCCGCGACGGCGGTCAGTGGCCCGACCGGGCTGTCGATGATCGTATGGCGACGCATGCTGCTCCTCGGGCTGGGGCTGTCCACACACGGTAGACGCCTCACGACCCCGATCCGTGAGGTCCGGCTCGCTAGCTGCGGTAGGTCTGCGCGACGCCGTGCCACGCCAGGTCGGCGAGCTGACGCGTCAGCTCGGAGCGGCTCAGCCTCGACGAAGCGTCCGCGGCGAGCCAGTCGTCGGCGCACGCCTGCACCGACCCCACCAGCGCGACCGCCCACAGGTGCGCGACCCCCGCCGGGGTCGAGCCGCCGAGCACGCCGGCGATGGTGTCCGCGACCTGGCTGGTGATCCCGGGCACCGGGTCGTCGTCGAGCGGGCCGTCGACCAGGGGGCGCCGGATGACGAAGCGGTACAGCTCCGGGTCGCGCTCGACCAGCCCGAGGTAGGCGTCGATCACGGACTCCAGGACCTCGCGGGGGGAGGCGTCGGCGGTCACCGAGGACCGCACCCGCCCGACGATCTGCCCCTCGACGCGCTCGGTGACGGCGCGGTAGAGCCCCGTGCGGTCCTCGAAGTGGCGGTAGAGCACCGTCTTGCTGGTCCCCGCCTGGGCCGCGATGTCGTCCAGCCCCACCCCGGCGCCGTGGCGGCGGATGGCCCGCACAGTGTGGTCGACGAGCTCGACGCGGCGCTGGCGGCGGTGCTCCTCCCACCGGGAGGCGCGGCCGTCGACCCGGGCGTCGGGCGGGGGCGTGGCGCTCGTCATACGGCTGAAATTATCAGGTGACCACGGTATCGGGTACTGCAGGTATCGGTTAGATTGGCGGCAGCGTCAGACCCATCTCGCACAGGAGCACCCATGACGAGCACGCGCCGCGTCGCCATCCTCGGTGGCAACCGCATCCCCTTCGCCCGGTCCAACGGCCCCTACGCCAAGGCCTCCAACCAGGACATGCTGACCGCCGCGCTCGACGGCCTGGTCGCCCGCTACGGCCTGGCCGGCGAGCGGCTCGGCGAGGTCGCCGCCGGCGCCGTGATCAAGCACAGCCGCGACTTCAACCTGGTCCGCGAGTCGGTCCTCGGCTCGCGCCTGTCGCCCCAGACGCCCGCCTACGACCTGCAGCAGGCCTGCGGCACCGGCCTGGAGGCCGCGATCCTCGTCAGCAACAAGATCGCCCTCGGGCAGATCGACGCCGGCATCGCCGGCGGCGTCGACACGACCTCCGACGCCCCCATCGTCGTGACGGAGGGTCTGCGCACCGCCCTCCTCGCCGCGATGCGCGCCAAGACCCCCGTGCAGCGGGCCAAGGCTCTCGCCGGGCTGCGCCCCCAGCACCTGCAGCCCGTCGCCCCGCAGACCGCCGAGCCCCGCACCGGTCTCGGCATGGGCGACCACATGGCCATCACTGCCAAGCGGTGGGGCATCACCCGCGAGGACCAGGACGAGCTGGCCGCCGCCTCCCACCGCAACCTCGCCGCCGCCTACGACCGCGGCTTCTTCGACGACCTCATGACGCCCTACCTCGGGGTCACCAAGGACACCAACCTGCGCCCCGGCTCCACCGTGGACAAGCTCGCGACCCTCAAGCCGGTCTTCGGCAAGGGGGAGGGCGCGACCATGACGGCCGGCAACTCGACCCCGCTCACCGACGGCGCGTCCGTGGTCCTGCTGTCCAGCGAGGACTGGGCCCGGGAGCACCGGCTCGAGCCGCTCGCGTGGTTCGTCGACGGGGAGACCGCCGCGGTCGACTACGTCCACGGCGACGAGGGCCTGCTCATGGCGCCGGTCTACGCCGTCCCGCGCCTCCTCGCGCGCCACGGCCTGACCCTGCAGGACTTCGACTTCTACGAGATCCACGAGGCCTTCGCCTCGACCGTCCTCGCCACGCTGAAGGCCTGGGAGGACGAGGAGTTCTGCCGCGAGCGACTCGGTCTGGACACGCCGCTCGGCTCGATCGACCGGAGCAAGCTCAACGTCAACGGCTCGTCCCTCGCGGCGGGCCACCCCTTCGCGGCCACCGGTGGTCGCATCCTCGCCAGCCTCGCCAAGATGCTCCACGAGCGGGGCTCGGGCCGCGGCCTGATCTCCATCTGCGCGGCCGGTGGCCAGGGCGTCGTCGCGATCGTGGAGGCCTGAGATGGCTGACCAGTACTCCGACTTCATCAACACCCCCTTCGGCAAGAACCTCGCCAAGCGGCTCGGTCTGCCCGCCCCGGTGCGGCTGCGCCGCTACGAGCCGGGCCAGATCCTCTGCGAGTCACCGGTCCTCGTCGCCGGTGACGGGCCGTATGCCAAGAGCCTGCGCGCCCTGCTGACGACCGCCGGCGTCTCGGCGATCTCCGCCCTCGAGGAGTTCGGCGACGGCCGGCTCGGCGGCGTCGTGCTCGACCTCGCCGCGGCTCGCCGCCCCGAGGAGCTGGCCCGGCTGCGCGAGCTCGGGGCCCCAGCCGTCAAGAAGCTCGGTCGCAACGCCCGCGTCGTCGTCGTCGGCACCGACCACACCCACCTCGCCGACCCGGTGCACGTCGCGACCCAGCGGGCCCTCGACGGGTTCACCCGCTCCCTGGCCAAGGAGCTCCGCGCGGGCGCCACGGCCAACCTCGTCCTCGGCCCCGCCGCCGAGGTGGGGGACCAGGCCCGGGCCAACGTGGGTGAGGCCGTGCGCTTCTTCCTCTCGGGGCGGTCGGCCTTCGTCGACGGCCAGACGGTGCGCGTCAGCGACGCTGCGGCCCAGCCGAACCCGTCCGTCGACAAGCCGCTCGCCGGCACCGTCGCCGTGGTCACGGGCGCTGCCCGGGGCATCGGCGCGGCCATCGCCCGCACCCTGCACCGGGACGGCGCGACCGTCGTGTGCGTCGACGTCCCGGCCGCCGGCGACGCCCTCGCCACGGTCGCGGGCGAGGTGGGCGGCACCGCCCTGCAGCTCGACGTCACGGCACCCGACGCGGGTCGCCGCATCGTCGACCACGCCCGCAGCCGCCACGGCGGTCTCGACATCGTGGTCCACAACGCCGGCATCACCCGGGACAAGCTCTTCGTCAACATGGACGAGTCTCGTTGGGACAGCGTGATGGCCGTCAACCTGCAGTCGATCCTCGCGATCAACGAGGCGCTGCTCGGCGAGGGCGGCCTCGGCGAGGGCGGGCGCATCATCTGCCTGTCCTCCCAGTCCGGCTACGCGGGCAACCGCGGCCAGACCAACTACTCGGCGACCAAGGCCGCCATCATCGGTCTGGTGTCCGCCCTCGCGCCGTCACTGTCCGAGCGTGGCATCACGGTGACCGGCGTGGCGCCCGGCCTGATCGAGACCGAGATGACCGCCAAGATGCCCTTCGCGACGCGGGAGGCGGCCCGCCGGCTGTCCTCGCTGCAGCAGGGCGGCCTGCCCGTCGACGTCGCCGACACCATCGCCTGGCTCGCGCAGCCCGCCTCCGCGGGCGTGACGGGGCAGGTCGTGCGGGTCTGCGGCCAGAACATGATCGGGGCGTGAGCGCCGCATGACGACCGATCAGCCTGCCGTCGCCACGCAGGAGATCTCCGGGGCGCCGTCGCTGGTGCGCTCGCTCGCCCGGGGCGCCCTCACGGCCCGGGGCCGCAGTGGCGACCTCGCCCCCCGGCGCCTGGTCCGCCGGGGCGTGCAGGTCGACCGCGACCACCTGGCGCGCTACCAGCGGCTCGTGGAGGCGCCCGTCGGGGACGTGCTGCCGCACGCCTACCCGCACCTGCTGGGCTTCCCGCTGGCTGCAAAGATCATGTCCGACAAGGACTTCCCGCTGCCCATGCCCGGTCTGGTGCACGTGGAGAACGCCACCACCGTGCACCGGACCCTCACCGCCGACGACACCGTCGACGTGACCGTCTGGGCCGAGGCGCTGCGCCCCCACCCCAAGGGCCGCACCGTCGACCTGGTCACCCTGCTCGAGGCGGACGGCGAGACCGTATGGCGCGAGACCAGCACCTACCTGCAGCGCGGACGCGGCGACGCCACCGCCGACAGGGGGCGTGAGGCTCCCGGCATACGGGAAGGGGTCGGGTGTGCCCGCTGGCCGTTGGCGGCTGACCTGGGCCGTCGCTATGCCGCGGTCTCCGGGGACGTCAACCCGATCCACCTGCACCCGTGGACGGCCCGGGCGATGGGCTTCCCGCGGGCCATCGCGCACGGCATGTGGACCGGGGCGCGCACGCTCGCCGCGCTCGGCCCGCAGAGCACCGGCCCGAGCCGGTCCCACGTGTGGTTCCGCAAGCCGGTGCTGCTGCCGACGACCGTCGAGCTCGTGGTGGACCGATCCGTGTCCCCGCAGCTGGCGGTGCTGCGGTCGGCCTCGCGCCCGGAGACGGTCCACCTGGTCGCCACGCTCGACGCCTGAGGGTCACCACCACCATCCCGCGGGGCGCTCCTGATGACATCAGGGGCGCCCCGCGGCATGTGCCGGCGCGGCGGGCGCCTTGCGTCGTATCTAGATATGGCGTGTACTTAGATACGTGACGGACGACATCTCGCGCTGGCCGCTCCCGTGGGTGCGGGCCCTCCTGGAGCCCGCGATCCTGGGTGTGCTCAGCTCCGGACCGGGCCACGGCTACGCCGTCGCGGCGTCGCTGGAGGCTGCGGGGCTCGGCCGTCTCAAGGGGGGTTCGCTCTATCCCGTGCTCGCTCGGCTCGAGGAGCGCGGTGACGTCACGACCACGTGGACCCCCGGCGAGAGCGGGCCCGGCCGGCGCAGCTACACGCTGACCGAGCAGGGCAGGGCCCGCCTCGCCGACGACCTCGCCGCGCTAAGGGACCTGCAGGCCACCCTCGTGCGGCTCGCCACGAAGGGGGAACGATGATGAGCAGCACGCGGCAACCAGACGTCCTCGCCGTCCTCGACGGCTTCCACGAGGCGCGGGGGAGCGCCGACGACCGGGCCTGGGCCGAGCGGGCCTATGCCTGCCTCTTCCGCGAGGACGTGCGCTCCGCCGCGGCCGCCCGGGCGCTGGACCAGGCGCTGGACCTGGTCCGCGAGTCCGGGGAGGCGCCGGGGGAGCTGTACGGCTCGGCCGACGAGTGGGCCGCCGACCAGCGGGCGCGGTGGGTCGAGGAGGGCGTGGACGTCACCGATGACACCGGTGCGCAGCTGCGCGACGTCCCGCTCGTGGCCTCGGTCGGGGCGGTCGTCCTCACCCTCCTGCTGGGCGTCGTGCACGCGCTGTCCGGGGACTGGCAGGTGACCTACACGGTCGGCCTGATCACCATGCCCTTCACCGTGTCCGCCGCCGCTCTGCTCGGCCTGTGGACCTACGAGCGGCTGCTGCGGCGCCGCCGCGCCGCCGTCGCCGCGGCGGTGGGCACGGTGCTGGTCTGCGCCGTCGCCATCGCCCTGGTCTTCGCGGTCGGCAACCCCCACCCGGTCGCCCAGGCCTCCGTGCTGTGGCTCGTCCCCCTGGCGGCCGGGTATGCCGGGCTCGCCTGGGTGCTCGGCAGGGCCGTCCCGGACCGCCCTGCCGCGGTCATCTCGAGCCGTCGCCGACTGCCGGACGACGACTGGACCGCCGAGCTGGCCCGGCTCCTGCGGTCCCGCGGCGACGTGACGGAGGACCGCGTCCGCACCATCACCGAGGAGGCGCGGGCGCACGCGGCGCAGGCCGGCTCGACCCTGGACGAGGAGTTCGGGGCGCCCGGGGCCTATGCGCAGCGGATCGCGCGCAACCCCCGCGTGCGGGCCCGACGGGGTGTGGTCGCGCGGCTCGCCCTGCTCGGGATCTGGGTGTGGCTGCTGCTGGACGCCGGGCTCGGCGGTGCGTCCGCCTGGACCATCGGGTGGCGGAGCCTGCTCCTGCTGATCCTCGTCGTCGAGGCGGCGCGCGTCTGCTGGCGCTACCGCGAGCTGGTGCGGTCCGGTCCCGTCAGTGACCGCTGATGCGGGAGTAAGGGATTCGCTTGATCTCGAGCACCCTGCCGACCGTGCCCCACTCGTCGCGGCCGAGCCGGGCGAGCGGGGCCAGGTCGCTGACCCGGGCGTGCGGGCGCTCCGGCCGCTCGAGGTCGAGCACCGCCTCGTCCACCGCGACGTGCTGCACCGCGCCGATCACCAGCGTCGAGTCGCCGAGGGTGAGGGCGGCGTGCAGCCGGCACTCGATCGCGACCGGCGAGGCGGCCAGCCGGGGCACCGCGACGCTGGCGCTCGGCTCCCGCTCCAGACCCAGGGCGTCCAGCTCGCTGACCTCCGGCGGGTAGTCGGTGCCGGAGGCGTTGCCGACCTCGAGGTGCCGCTCGCCGAGCAGGTGCACCACGAACTCCCCGGTCTCGCGCACGTTGCGCAGGGTGTCCTTCACGCCCACCGAGGTGAACTGCACCATCGGCGGGTCGACGCACGCGACCGTGAAGAACGAGTGCGGCGCCAGGTTGTCGACGCCCGCCGCCGAGCGGGAGGTCACCCAGGCGATGGGGCGGGGCACGACGACGGAGGTCAGCAGGCCGTAGAGCGACCGGGTGGTCAGGGCGCCGTCGCCGGTCACGGGATAGTCCATGCGCATGGCGCCACCCTAGGCACGCCCGGGGCCGGGCGACGTCCCGCGGCGCCTCGCTAGAGTCGTCGCCATGGAGATCCTCGACCACGACGGCGGCCCGGTCGTGACGGCGACGCCCGACCTCGTGGGCCGCCTCGCCGAGGCCGTCGACGGCCCGACCCGCCGCAAGGCCCGCGTGCTCGAGGTGGTCCTGCTGGTGCTCGCCGCGGCCGCAGCGATCGCCGTGGCCCTGTCCGGCGGCCGGGTCGGGTGGTGGCTCGCGCTCGCGCCCGTGGTCCTCGCCGCCGTGCTGCTGGCTGCCGACGTGGGCCGTCGCCGCACGGTCACCCGGGCGCTGGGGCGCCAGGAACGCTTCGCGGTCCGGTATGACGCCACCGCCCGGCTCGTGAGGTTCCCGCTCTCCGGGACCGAGCACCCCCTCGACCGGTTTCGCCGGGCACGGGTCAGCGGGGACGTGCTGGTGCTGGAGCGCAGGGACAGCACCCGCACGCCGGTGCCCGCCGACGCGATGCCGGCGGAGCAGCGCGAGGCCCTCCTCGCCGACCTGTCCCGCTAGGACCCAGGACGACCGACAGGGCGCCGCCGACTAGCCGGCGACGCGCGGGCCCTCGTCGTCGACGAGCATCGGCTGGGGCTGCCACTGGTCCGGGTCGGGGACACCGGCGGTGATGACGGTGCCGTCGGCGCGCACGTCACCGATGACCGGGTGGGTCCCCTCCAGGCTCTTGAGGCGCTCGCCCTGGCCGTGCAGCGGGACGGTGAGGGGGGAGCCGGCGGTGACGGCATACGGCTCGCCGCGCACCTCGAGGTCCACCCGCTCGCCCTCCTCGATCTCGAAGGAGATCGAGGACTGCCGCACGGTGACGCGGACCCGCACCCCGCGGACCCGGATCGGGAAGGTCAGCTGCGGCCAGTCGGCGGGCAGCCGGGGGTCGAAGGTCAGGTTGCCCTGGTAGTCGCGCATCCCCGCGAAGCCGTAGACCAGCGCGTGCCACACGCCGCCCGCGGAGGCGATGTGCACCCCGTCGGAGGTGTTGCGGTGCAGGTCGGCGAGGTCGACGAAGAGGCCGTTGTAGAAGTACTTCAGGGCCATGTCGGCGTAGCCGACCTCGGCCGCCATGATCGCCTGCACCACGGCGGACAGCGTCGAGTCGCCCGTCGTGATGGGGTCGTAGTAGTCGAAGTCGCGGCGCTTCTCCTCCAGGGTGAAGCGGTCGCCCTGCAGGAAGGTCGCGAGCACCACGTCGGCCTGCTTGAGCACCTGGAAGCGGTAGATGACCAGCGGGTGGTAGTGCAGCAGCAGCGGGCGCTTGGCCGGGTCGGTGCGCGACAGGTCCCACACCTCCCGGTCCAGGAAGTGGTCGTCCTGCGGATGGATGCCCAACGTCTCGTCGTAGGGGATGGTCATCCCCGCCGCGCAGTCCTCCCACTCCTCGACCTCGCCCGGCTGCAGCGACAGCCGCCGCACGAGCCGGGCATGACCGGCCGGTTCGTCCTGCTCCAGCTGGCGGACCGCCTGCGCCGCGCGAGCGAGGTTGTCGCGGGCCATGACGTTGGTGAAGAGGTTGTTGTTGACGACGGTGGTGTACTCGTCGGGCCCGGTCACGCCGTGGATGTGGAAGGACCGCTCGCCGTTCTGCCGCCAGAAGCCGAGATCCGCCCACATCCGCGCCGTCTCGACGAGCACGTCGACGCCGTCGCGGGCCATGAAGCCCACGTCCCCCGTCACGTCGTGGAACTTGCTGAAGGCGTAGGCCACGTCCGCGTCGATGTGGTACTGCGCGGTGCCGGCGGCGTAGTAGGCCGAGGCCTCCTCGCCGTTGATGGTGCGCCACGGGAAGAGCGCGCCCCGCTGGGAGAGGTCACGCGCGCGCTCGCGGGCCTTGGGCAGCATCTGGATGCGGGCGCGCAGCGCGTTGCGGGCCACCTCGGGGGAGGTGTAGACGAGGAACGGGAGCACGTAGATCTCGGTGTCCCAGAAGTAGTGCCCCTCGTAGCCGGAGCCGGTGACGCCCTTGGCGGCGATCCCCAGCTGGTCCGCGCGCGCCGACGCCTGGGCGAGCTGGAAGAGGCTCCAGCGCACCGCCTGCTGCAGCGCCGGGTGCCCCTCGATCTCGACGTCGGTGTTGGCCCAGTAACGGTCCATCCACTCCCGCTGCTGCTCGACGTAGAAGTCGGCGCCGTGCTCGCGGACCCGGTCCAGGGTGCGCCGGCAGCGGTCGACGAGCTCGCGGACCGGCACGCCGCGGGAGGTGTGGTAGCTGACGGCCTTGGTGATGGTGACCGTCTGCCCCTCCTTGGCGTTGACGCGGTAGATCTTGCGACCGCGGTCCTCGTCGCTGTCGATGAGCTCCTCGAAGTCGGCGTCGGTGTCGATGACGTGGTCCGCCCCCACCGCGAGGGTCATCCGGGACCGGGCGGTGCGGTAGCCGAGGATCATCCGGCGGTCACTGTGCCAGTGGGACTGCGGCTGGAGCACCCGGTCGGAGAAGGTCCCGGCCTTGCGCGGGTCGCGGCCCTCACCCATGGCGGCGGACTGGACGTGGTACTCGTCCTTGCCGTCCTGCCGGTTGATGATCTGGCTGGACACCACGATCGGCGCGTCGCCCTCGAGCATGGTGACCTGCAGCGTCATCAGCACCAGGTGCCGCTCGGTGAAGCTCACCATCCGCGTGGAGTCCACCTGGACCCGCTTGCCGGAGGCGGTGCGCACCTCGACCGAGCGGGTCAGCATGCCGGTGCGGAAGTCCAGGGCCCGCTCATAGCTGACGAGGTCGGCGACCGGCAGCAGCAGCGGCTCGTCGTCGATGTAGAGCTTCATCAGCTTGGAGTCGGGGACGTTGACGATGGTCTGGCCGACCTTGGCGAAGCCGAAGGCCTGCTCGGCGTGCCGGATGTCCCAGGTCTCGTGGAACCCGTTGATGAAGGTGCCGTGGGTGTGCGCCTCGCGACCCTCGGGCGGGTTGCCCCGCATGCCGAGGTAGCCGTTGCCGACGGCGAAGAGCGTCTCGGTCGTGCCGAGGTCGTCGCTGGAGTAGTCGGTCTCCACGAGCCGCCACGGGTCGACCGGGAAGCGGGTGCGGTCCAGCGGGTCGGAGGGCGTGTGCAGCGGGGTCATCGCGTCAGCTCCGCCAGGTCGGCGACCACTAGGTCGGCGCCGGCCTCGGTCAGCCGGTCCACGCCGGCGCCGCGGTCCACCCCCACCACGAGCCCGAAGTCCCCGGCGCGACCCGCCGCGACCCCGGACTCGGCGTCCTCCAGCACGACCGCCCGCCCCCGGGGCACCCCGAGCTGCTCGGCGGCGGCGAGGAAGGTGTCGGGGGCCGGCTTGCCGGGCAGGCCTTCCGCCCGGGCGACGAGGCCGTCCACCACCACGGGGAAGCGCTCGAGCAGCCCGGCGGCCGCGAGCACCGGCCTGGCGTTCTGCGAGGAGGACACCACCGCCACCCGGGTGCCCCGGGCCGCAAGGTGGTCGAGCAGCTGCACCGAGCCGGCATACGGCTCCACGCCGTCGCGCTCGAGCACGGTCCGGAAGGCGTCGTTCTTGCTGTTGCCGAGGCTGCAGACGGTCTCGGTGCCCGGGGGGTCGGTGGGCTCGCCCTGGGGCAGGATGATGCCGCGGGAGGCGAGGAAGGTCGCGACCCCGTCGTAGCGGGGCTTGCCGTCGACGTAGGCGAAGTAGTCCTCGTCGGTGTAGGGCTTGGTGATGCCCCGGCCCACGAGGAAGGCGTTGAACATCTCGCTCCAGGCGCGCATGTGCACGACCGCCGTCGGCGTGAGCACGCCGTCGAGGTCGAAGAGTGCAGCGTCGTATCGAGTCCAGTCCACGACACGAGCCTAGCGACGAACCGGGCCGTGTTGAACGTTCCACCACGGAATGGCGGCCACTCGTGTGGCCGCCCTCGCGCAGCGTGACGAACTCGTGCAGGGCACCATGGGTGCCATGACGACGCAACGACGCACCGTGGCGGGGATCGAGATGGGGGGCACCAAGGTCGTGTGCGCCCTCGCCGGGGAGCCGCAGGACCTGCGCGCCCGCACCGTGATCCCCACGACCACCCCGCAGGAGACGCTCGAGGCGGTCGCGGCGTGGCTCGACGAGCAGATCGCGGCGGGGGAGGGCATCGAGGCGCTCGGGGTCGCGTCGTTCGGGCCGGTGTGCCTGGACGCCGAGGACGCGGCATACGGCTCGATCACGTCCACGCCCAAGCCGGGCTGGCAGGACACGGACGTGCTCGGCTTCCTGCAGGAGAGGTACGACCTGCCCGTGGGATGGGACACCGACGTCAACGGCGCGGCGCTGGCCGAGCAGCGATGGGGCGCCGGGCAGGGCGTCGGGTCCGTCGTCTACCTCACCGTCGGGACCGGGATCGGCGGCGGCGCGGTGCTCGAGGGGCGGCCCGTCCACGGCCTCCTCCACCCCGAGATGGGGCACATCCTCGTCGAGCCTCACCCGGACGACGACTACGAGGGCCGTTGCCCCTTCCACGGCCGCTGCGCGGAGGGTATGGCGAGCGGCCCGGCCTTCGCGGACCGCTACGGCACGCGCCTGGAGCTGCTGGACCCGGACCGTCAGGCCGAGGCGGGGCGGCTCGCGGGGTTCTACGTCGGGCAGGTGCTCGCCGCCCTGGTCCTGGTGCTGGCTCCGCAACGGATCGTCGTGGGCGGCGGCGTGCCGCACCTGCCCGGGATGCTGGACGCCACCCGTGAGGCGCTGGTGGAGCGGCTGGGGGGCTACATCCGGCGGCCCGAGATCACCGAGCGGGCAGGCGAGTTCGTGGTGACGCCGGGGCTGGGCGACGACGCGGGGGTGCTCGGGGCCGTGGCGCTCGGGCTCGACGGGCTGCAGCCTGCGGGGCGGGACGGGCGCTGAGGGGCGGGGTGGCGTGGCGACCACGACCACTCCCTGGGGTGGGTTGTGGTCGTTCCGGGGGCTTCAGGCGACCACAACCACTCCCTGGGGTGGGTTGTGGTCGCTGGCAGACCGACGACGGCGGTCGGCTGACGTCCAGGAGCGCATGACACCGTCTGCGGCGCAGTCCGCACCCACGTCAAGGAGTCTCGTGAGCCCCCGCCTGCTCTACCGCCGCCTCGCCCGGGCCGAGGTGGTCACCTGGACGCTGCTGATCATCGGCATGGTCCTCAAGTACGCCACGCGCACCACCGAGCTGGGGGTGCGCGTCGGCGGCCTGGTCCACGGCGTGGTCTTCCTCGCCTACGCCCTGGTCACGGTCGTGGTCGCGGTCGACCGGCGCTGGCCGGCCGGCACGACGGTCCTCGGGTTGGTCTCCGCCGTGGTGCCCTACGCCACCGTGCCGTTCGAGTCGTATGCCGAGCGCCGCCGCCTGCTCACCGACCGCTGGCGCCTGGCCCCGGGCGGCGCCCCGCGCGGCGATGCCTCGGGCGGTGATGCGCCGCGCACGCTCCCGGAGCGCGTCGTCGCCGCCGGCCTGGCTCGCCCGCTGGCGGCCGTCCTCGTGGCGGTGGTCGTCGTCGCCGTAGTCACGGCCGTGCTGCTGTGGCTCGGCCCGCCGGTCCCGCAGCGCTGAGCGCTGGACCGGCGGACCGAGCCCGCCGCGGGACCGAGCCCGCCGCGGGGCCGAGCCCGCCGCGGGGCCGAGCCCGCGCAGGGTCGAGACGTCAGGCGCGAGCCGTCCCGTCGTGCTCCTGGCGCGTGGCGTCGTGCTGCTCGAAGGGCAGCTCGCTGGTGTCCAGGTCGGGGTTGTCGTCCTGGGTCGCGACGAGCTCGCGCGCCTCCTGCGGCGAGGCCACGGTCGGCATCGAGCCGGGCAGCGGTCGGCGTGCCGTCTCCTTCATGGTGAGCAGGGCGATGCCGCCCAGCACGGCGAAGAGGATGGTGTAGAACGCCGGCGCGATGGTGACGCCCGTGAGGCGGATGAGGAGCTCGCCGATCATGGGGGCGGTGCCGCCGAAGAGGGAGACCGACACGTTGTAGGCGATCGCCATGGCGCCGTAGCGCGACGCGGTCGGGAACAACGCGGGGAGCGCCGAGGCGGAGATGGCGATGTAGAACAGCACCGAGAACGCCAGCATCGCCATGGCGATAGCGACCAGCGAGCGGTTGGCCATCATGAGGTAGGCCGGGACGGTCAGCACGATCGCGGAGATCACGGCGATGGCGTAGACCGGCTTGCGGCCGATCCGGTCCGACAGCCGCCCGACGAAGGGCACGGCCGCGGACAGCGCCACGAGCGCCGGGATCGTCGCCAGCGAGGACTGCACGGCGGTGTAGCCGTGGGTGGTCTCGAGGTAGGACGGCATGTAGGAGGTCAGCGAGTAGCCGGCCGTGTTGGTGGCGCCGACCAGGGCGATCGCGATGAGGATCGCGCGCCAGTGGTGGCGCAGGATGCCGCGCACGCCGAGGCGGGTCTGCGACTCGTCGACGTCCAGCGCCTCGGTGTCGACCTCCTGGGCCTGCACGAAGGTCGGCGGCTCCTCGATCTTGAGCCGGAAGTACATGGCCACGGCGCCGAGCGGCAGCGCCAGCAGGAAGGGCACCCGCCAGCCCCAGCCGAGCATGGTCTGCTCGCCCAGGGTGACCTGGCACAGGGCCACGACGCCGGCGCCGACCGCGAAGCCGAGGTAGGAGCCCACGTCGAGGATGCTCGCGAGGAAGCCGCGGCGCGCGTCCGGGGCGTACTCCGAGACGAAGGTGGTGGCTCCGGCATACTCGCCACCGGTGGAGAAGCCCTGCACCATCCGGCACACCAGCAACCCGACGAACGCCCAGCTGCCGACCTGCGCGCTCGTGGGCAGCAGGCCGATGGCGGCGGTGGCGAGCGACATCATGATCATGGTCAGCGCGAGGGTGCGCTGCCGGCCGATGCGGTCCCCGATCGGGCCGAGCACCAGGCCACACCACATGCTCACCCCGATCCTGGCCGGCGCCGCCTGCCTCGTCCTGCTCGCCCGCCTGGCGCTGCTCGTGCGCCTGCACACGGTGGGGTCGGGATACCACCCGGTCCACCACGCCGTCAGCGACTACGCCGTCGGGCGCAATCGCCCCCTCGCGACCGCGGCCTCGGTCGCCAACGCCGTCGGGTCGGCCCTGCTGGCCGCAGCGCTCGCGACGACCTTCCAGAGCTGGTCCCGGCACACCGAGATCGTCGCCCTGCTCGCGGCCTACGCCCTGCTCGCGGTGGTGGTCGTGGCCTTCCCCACCGACCTGGAGGGGCAGCGGCGCACCCGCACCGGGATGCTTCACCTCTCGTCGCGGTCGCGTCGTTCACGGTGGGGTATGAGATCACCTCCGACGGCACGGCGGGGCTCGCGGCGATGCCCGGGTGGGGCGGCGTCGGCGGGATCCTCGAGGCGCTGCGCTGGACCACGCTGGCTGGCCTCGGGGGGTCGTGGTCACGCTGGTCGTGCGTCCGCTGCGGACCGTCTTCGGCCTCGTGGAGCGGGTCTTCCTGGGGTCGCTGCTGCTGTGGCTGGTGGTCGTCGCGGGGCAGCTCGCGCTCGCCGGCCCAGGCGGGGCGTGACCACGGGGCGCGCGTCCTTCGTCACGGCGCCGTACGTGCGGCGTTGGCCGTGGTCGCGGGACCTGGGATGATGGGTCCATGGGCGACCCCCGACTGATGAGCCTGCAGCAGCGACACGAGATCTGGGCCGACCACGCCCTGGCCGTCCTGATGGAGACGGCGGCGGTGCACCAGACCGCGATCACCTACGCCGACCTGGCCGCGCGGGTGCAGGAGCGATCCGGCATCACCACCGACGTCCCGGCCCGCAGCTGGCTGGTCAAGGTGCTGACCATCGTGGGGCGCCGCACCCGCGAGGCCGAGGAGCCGGACCTCGTCTCGCTCGTGGTCGAGGCCAACGGCAGCGTGGGCCCCGGTTACGACACCGTCCGCAGCGCCCTCGGGGAGCCGCCCCACGGTCCGGCCCATCGCGAGCAGGCCGCCGCGGAGGCCCGGCTGGCGTGCAACCGCCGTTACGCCCCCGCGGTGCCGGAGGACGCGCAGCCGTTGCTGCACCCGGTGACCACGCTGGAGTCGCTCGGGACGCGGACCTCGCGCGCTCCCAAGGCAGCTCGCGCCGCTCGCGAGCCCAGGGAGCCGCGGGCCGCCCGCCCGGCTGCGGGGCCGGCTGCGCGCCCGGCGGCACGATCCGCCAAGCCGGTGGAGCGGGAGGCGGCCTTCTGCCCGACCTGCTTCCTGCAGCTGCCGCTGTCCGGCACCTGCCCCAACTGCGCCTGACCGGCGGCGGTCTTGCCCGGGGTTTGCTGCGCCCGCAGCAGCGACGGAGGTCGGGAGCGGTGCGCTCCGCCTGCAGGGGGAGGGGGCCCCGCCAGATCTCCCTCCCGGGGCCGATGCGCCGAGCCGCTCACCGCGATGGGATGGAGCCATCGACGACGACGGGCCGGCACCCTCGCCGGCCCCGGATCGTCGCCCCGCAGGAGGTCGTCATGGCTCGCTCCACGCAGTCCCGCCAGCAGGCCGTCGTCGCCAGCTTCATCGCTCCGCTGATCGTGCAGCTGTGGATCTTTGGTCAGCTGATCCGCACCGGCTCCGACCCGATCTGGCTGGTGCTCCTGGGCGCCGCCATGGCGAGCCTGGTCGGCGCCGCCCTCTGGACGACCCGGCAGGTGCGGCGGGACGCGCAGCCCGCTCGCGGCTGACCAACCGACAGCTCTCTCAGGCGGATCCGTCGCGGCCGCGGCCGTGGCCGCTGCGACCGCGGCCGCCGGGAGCCTCCCGCCGCCGGGCCGTCACGGGGTCGCGGTCCCGCCCACGGGTCGCCGCCCAGCCCACGCCGACGGTGGCCAGCAGGGCCAGGAACGCACCGAAGACCCGTCCGAAGCCGGACGGCTCGTGCTCGCGCGAGATCGGGTCGGTCATGAGCCCAGGGTAGCCATCGGCGGGCGCCCGCCGATGGCTACCGGGCGTCAGGCTCACCGGCGCCGTGTGGTGCGGGCCGTGGCCGTCGCCGACCACGGGTCCTCCGGCCAGGGGTGCTTGGGGTAGCGGCCGCGCAGCTCGGCCCGCACCTGCTGATAGGGCCCATCCCAGAACGACCGCAGGTCGTCGGTGATCGCGACCGGTCGCCGGGCCGGCGACAGCAGGTGGAAGGTGATGGGCACCCGCCCGTCGGCCACCGTGGGCGTCGCCGCCCACCCGAAGCACTCCTGCAGCTTGACCTGCACCGTCGGGCGTGCGGTCGGTTCGTCGTATGGCGGGTAGCTGATGCGCACCTGCGAGCCGCTGGCCACCGTCAGCCGCTCCGGGGCGAGCTCGTCGAGCCGGGCCGCCTCCGGCCACGGCAGCAACCGGCGCAGGGGCTCGGTCAGGTCGACCCGGTCGGCCGCCAGACCCCGTGCCAGGGCGTCGATCTCGGGGCCGAGCCACTCGTCCAGGCGGCGCGCCAGCGCCGGGTCGGACACGTCCGGCCACGGCTCGCCGAGGTGGGCGTGCAGCAGCGCCAGGCGATCTCGCAGCGCGGCGGCAGCCGGGGACCAGGTGAAGACGTCGATCCCCTTGTCCTGCACCGCGTTCCGCACGGCATCGCGGACCGCGTCGTGCACGGCAGCAGCCTCCGGGCCGGGCGCAGCCCCACGTCCGCCACCTGCCTTGGCGCTCACCGGGGTCGACGACAGCTCGATGGCCCCGAGGGCGCGCACCTCCCGGGCCCGCACCCGGCCTCCGACGAGCTCGGCGCGGACCTCCTGCACGAGGAGGTGCGCTGCGGCCAGCTCGGCCGTGTCCTGGTCGAGCGGTGCCGCGGCTCGGATCACGGCACCGGTCCCGGCCGTGGCAGGGCCCGTCGCGCGGGCCACGTCCGCGACGGCCAGCCACTCCTCGTGCTGCAGCGAGCTGCCCTGCGGAAGCGCGGCTCTCGTGCCGCTCGCCAGCAGCCAGGTGTCGCCGACGCGGCGCGCCACGCGATGCGGGCCGGCTAGCGCCACGACCAGCCCGACGCCGTAGGCCGTGCCGAGCGCCGCCGCACCGAGACCGTTCCTGCCCGTCCCTGCCGCGCCGGTCTCCTGACCCGCCCGCACGCCCGGGCCGACCTCGGGCACCAGTCGGGCCAGACGGCGGGCCTCGGCGCGCCACCGACCCGACTGGTGCCCGAGGTCGCCCGACCGCAGCTCCCGCAGCAGCGCGGTCAGGTCGGCCCCCGGGGACCGCAGGTCTTCGGAGACGGCGGCCACCACCTCCGCGGCGAGCTGCGGCCCCACCAGGCTGGATCCGACGGCGAGGCTACGAGCGAGCCTGGCGCTCACCGGGATCCTCGACAGTGCGCGGCCCTGCGCGGTCACCTGGCCGGCCTCGTCGACGGCGCCCAGCTCGCGCAGCGTCGCCTCGCCGGCCCGCACCGCGACCGCGGGTGGGGGCGCAGGCAGCCGGAGCCCGGCGCCGCGCGGGGTGCCCCAGCACGCCAGCGTCAGCAGCGCGTCCGTCAGGTCGCTGGTCGCGATCTGGGGGGTGACGTGAGCGGGCATGGCGGCATACGTGGCCTCGTCGTAGCAGCGGACCACGGCGCCCGGCCCCAGCCGCCCGGCGCGACCGGCGCGCTGGTCGGCCGAGGCGCGCGAGCACGTCACCGTGACCAGGCCGGACATGCCGCGCCCGGTGTCGCGGCGCGGCTCGCGCGCCAGGCCCGCGTCGACGACGAGCCGGACGCCGGGGACGGTGAGCGAGGACTCGGCGAGCGAGGTCGAGACGATGATCCGCGGTGGGTCACCCGGTTCGCGGCCACCGACCGCTCGGTCCTGCTCCCGCGGCCCGACCTGGCCGTGCAGCTCCAGCACCGTTGTGCCACGTGTGATCTCGCGGAGGCGACGCGCCACCTCGCCGACCTCCCACGCGCCGGGCAGGAAGACCAACGCGTCGACCGCCGGGTGGGCCGCCACCGCCGAGGCGTACGCCTCGGCGGTCACCTGCGCCACGTGCGTGAGGAACTCCCGGCGCACCCCGCGCGCGTCGGTGCGCGCCGCGCCACCGCCTGCCGGTCGCCACGTCACCGCCACCGGGTGCAGCGCCGACGGGCAGTCCACGACCGGGGCCGCCTCGTCGCCACCGAGCAGCCCCGCGAACGCCGCCGCATCCACCGTCGCGGACATCGCGACCAGCACGAGGTCCTCGCGCAGCTGCCGCAGGTCCGTCAGCAGCCCGACCAGCAGATCCGTCTCCAACCCCCGCTCGTGGACCTCGTCCAGGATCACCGCGGCCACGCCCGGTATGGCGGCGTCCGCCAGGAGCCGGCGCAGCAGGATCCCCGGGGTCACGACCTCGACGAGGGCAGTTGCGTCGCAGCGACGTTCGCCCCGGACGGTGTAGCCCACCCGCTGTCCGAGCGGGGTCCCCGTCAGCGTCGCGAGGCGGGCCGCAGCGGCACGGGCCGCCACCCGGCGGGGCTGCACCACGACGACGCGGCCGGGCGCCCGGTCGTCCGATCGACGACCCGTCCCCGGGCTGGTCGCGAGGGCGCCCACGTGGTTGGCCACCGCGGGCGGCACCAGCGTCGTCTTGCCGGTGCCGGGCGGTGCCTGCACCACGGCGACCCCGCCGGCCATCGCGTCCTGCAGCAGCGGCACCGCGGTCGCGAAAGGCAGCCCGACGCCGATCCGGTCCAGGTCGAAGGGTGGCTGGGCCGTCACGCCGGCGAGGCTCCTCGGAGCGCCCCGTCATCGGGGCCCCCACGCCCCGCGTCACCGGGTCCCCCACGCCCCGCGTCGCCGGGGCCCACGCGCCGGGCTTCACCATCGGCCCCATCGGCCCCATCGGCCCCATCGGCCCCATCGGCACCCCCGCCCTCACCCGCCGCCAGCAGCGCCGGCACCACCGCCTCGGTCAGCAGCGGCGCCAGGTCCGGCGGCAACGCCCCCGCCGGGTCGAGCCACCGGATCTCGGCGATCTCGGCCGCAGCCGCCACCGGCTCGGCGGCACGGAAGGCGGGGGGAGCGGCATACGTCCAGCAGCGGACCAGGTGACCCGGCTCGTTGGCGGCGTCGGTGGTGAAATCGCCCACCAGCACGAGGGACTCGGGGTGGACGACGAGGCCGACCTCTTCCTGCGCCTCGCGGGCCGCGGTCACCGCCGGGGCTTCGCCGGGCTCGAGCTTGCCCCCTGGCAGCATGAACCGCTCGGTCCCCGCCTTGCGCACCGTCAGCAGCCGGCCGCCCGGGTCGCGCACCACCACCGCTGCCACTGTGATGACCCCGCCGGAGATCGCCGGGTGGGGTGTGAGCATGCCCACGAGGGTACCCCCCTGCCAGTCTGCTCCCAGCCTGTGGCACTATTTGGCACGGCATATCCCGTGAATAAATGGAGGGGCGATGAGCCTCAAAGAACCTCGAACCACCGGGGCGACCGTCGAGCGCGGTCACGTCTCGCGCCGCGACAAGCGGTGGTGGATCGCCCTGATCTGCGTCGTGCTCGGGTCCTTCGGCGTGCTGCTGTGGATGGGCAAGCAGATCGACACCAACAAGCCGCCGATCCCCGCGCACGTGGTCGCCGCCGACGGCAGGGAGCTCTTCACCGGCGACGACATCATCCACGGCCAGCAGGTCTGGCAGTCCCTCGGTGGCCAGGAGATCGGGTCGGTGTGGGGCCACGGCGCCTACGTCGCGCCCGACTGGACCGCCGACTGGCTCCACCGCGAGGCCACGACCTTGCTCGACCAGTGGGCCCGCCAGGAGGGCGGGACCACCTACGACAAGGCCACCGTGGAGCGCCAGGGCGCCCTGCAGGCCCGGCTCAAGCAGGAGCTGCGCACCAACACCTACGACGCCCGGACCGGCACGGTCACCCTGTCCGGCGCGCGAGCGCACGTCTTCGACACCAACGCCGCCCACTACACCGCGATGTTCGCGGGCGGCCACGTCCACTACGCCATCCCCAAGGGCACCCTCACCGACGCCGCCGACGCCAAGGACATGATGGCGTTCTTCTGGTGGACCAGCTGGTCGGCGTCGACGGACGCGCCGGGCAAGACCGTCACCTACACCCAGAACTGGCCCCACGAGCCGCTCATCGACAACGTCCCGCCGGCCGACAACGTCCTGTGGAGCATCGTCAGCTTCATCCTGCTGCTCGCCGGGATCGCCGGGATGGTGTGGTACCACCAGGCGCACGACGCCGAGGACCGCGACGAGGACCACGTCCGGTCGATCCCCAGCAAGGACCCGCTCCTCGGATACCGCGCCACCCCCTCCCAGCGCGCCACGCTCAAGTACTTCTTCGTCGTCGGGCTGCTCTTCATGCTGCAGATCGCCTGCGGCATCATCGGCGCGCACTACGGCGTCGAGGGGGGCGCGCTGTTCGGCATACCGATCGACCAGGTCCTGCCCTATGCCGTGGTGCGCACCTGGCACACCCAGCTCGGCATCTTCTGGATCGCCACCGCGTGGCTCGCCACGGGGCTCTACGTCGCGCCCGCCGTGGGTGGCCGTGAGCCGCGGCTGCAGCGCCTCGGCGTCAACGTGCTCTTCGGCGCGCTCCTGGTCGTGGTGCTCGGCTCGATGGCCGGTGAGTGGCTGTCGATCATGGGCAAGATGGGCCACGGCAACGCGCTCAACTTCTGGCTCGGCACGCAGGGATACGAGTATGTCGACCTCGGCCGCGCCTTCCAGATCGGGCTCTTCGTGGGGCTGTTCCTGTGGTTCGCGCTGATGTGGCGGGGCCTGGCACCGGCGCTGCGGCGCGCCAAGGCCACGGGCGCCGGCCTGGACCCGAGCGCCGAGGCACCCCTCGCGTCCGGCACCCAGCGCTCGCTGACTGCCATGCTGCTGATGAGCTGCCTGGCCATCGCCGGGTTCTACGGCGCGGCCTTCGGCGTCGGCCACTCCACGCACCTGTCCATCGCGGAGTACTGGCGCTGGTGGGTCGTGCACCTGTGGGTCGAGGGGTTCTTCGAGGTCTTCGCCACCACCGTGATCGCCTTCCTCTTCGCCCGGCTCGGGCTGATCCGCGCGGCGACGGCCACCACCTCGGTCGTGTCCTCGACCACGATCTTCCTCGCCGGCGGGATCATCGGCACCGCGCACCACCTCTACTTCACGGGCTCGCCGTCGCCGGTGCTCGCCCTGGGCGCCGTCTTCAGCGCGCTCGAGGTCGTGCCGCTGGCGCTGGTCGGCTTCGAGGCCTTCCGTAACCTGCGGCTGCTGCGCGTGCGGGAGTGGGTGGCCGGCTACAAGTGGGCGATCTACTTCTTCGTGTCCGTGTCGTTCTGGAACATGCTGGGAGCCGGCGTCTTCGGCTTCCTCATCAACCCGCCGATCTCGCTGTTCTACGTGCAGGGCCTCAACCTGACGCCGCTGCACGGCCACACCGCGCTGTTCGGGGTCTACGGCATGCTCGGCATCGGCCTGATGCTCTTCTGCATCCGCTCGCTGATGCCCGGCCGCGAGTGGAACGACCGCCCGATCAAGTGGGGCTTCTGGCTGCTCAACGGCGGGCTCCTCGCCATGGCCGTCATCTCGCTGCTGCCGCTCGGGCTGGCCCAGGCGTGGGCGTCGGTGCAGCACGGCCTCTGGTACGCCCGCAGCGAGGAGTTCCTCTACACCCCGGTCCTCACCGTGGTGCGGTGGCTGCGCGTGCCGGGCGACGTCATCTTCAGCCTCGGGGCGCTCGCGATCGGGGTGTTCATGGTGGGCCTGCTCACCGGGCACTCGCTGCGTGGCCGCGCCGACGACGTCGAGGCCGGCGAGGTGCTGAGCGCCGACAAGGAGCCTGCGCTCCACGAGTGAGGTATGCCGGAGCCCCGGCGACCGCGGCCGGTCGCCGGGGCTCCGTCGCGTCGGCGTCTCCGTCCCCCGTCTGCGCCGCCATCCCCGGTCTGTCTGGCCAACTCCGGTCTGGAGCTGCAGCTCAAGACGGGGGACGCGGGCACAGACGGGGCAGGCAAGTGCAGATGGCGGCGCGGGTCGGTCTGCGCGGCCATCCCCGGTCTGGGATTGCAGCTCAAGACGGGGGTCGTAGGTCAAGACGGGGGCTGTAGGTCAAGACGGGGGAGGCAGGTGCAGACGGCGGCCCGGCTCGGTCTGCCCGGCCATCCCCGGTCTGCCTGGCCATCCCCGGTCTGCCTGGCCAACTCCGGTCTGGGGCTGCAGCTCAAGACGGGGGTTGTAGGTCAAGACGGAGGTTGTGGGTCAAGACGGGGGACGCGGGTGCAGACGGAGGGGCGGTGGGCACGGCCAGGCCGTATGGCGGGCCGGACCGTCAGACCCAGGCGCGCTCGCCCAACGGCGTGCTGGCGGCGGGCACCCGCTCGGCCTCCGGCACCGGGCCCGGCGCCGTGCCTGACCCCCAGGGGGTCCCGCCCAGGCCTTGGCGGCCGCTGGGCTCGAGGAGGCCGGCCAGGTCCGGGCCCTTCGGGACGACCTTGGTGGGGTTGATGTCGGTGTGCACCACGTAGTAGTGCTCCTTGATCTGCACGAAGTCCGTGGTGTCGCCGAACCCGGGCGTCTGGAACAGGTCTCGCAGGTAGGCCGCCAGCACCGGCATCTCCGACAGCTTCTGCCGGTTGCACTTGAAGTGGCCGTGGTAGACGGCGTCGAAGCGGACGAGGGTGGTGTAGAGCCGCACGTCGGCCTCGGTGATGTGGTCGCCGACGAGGTAGCGCCGCTCCCGCAGGTGGTCCTCCAGCCAGTCGAGGGCGTGCCAGAGACGGTCGTAGGCGTCGTCATACGCCTGCTGGTCGGCGGCGAAGCCGCAGCGGTAGACGCCGTTGTTGACCTCCGTGTAGATCCGGCGCATCAGCGGTTCCATCTCCTCGCGCAGCGCCTCCGGCCACAGGTCGGGGGCACCGTCGCGGTGGTGCTCGCGCCACTCGGTCGACAGGTCCAGGGTGATCTGCGGGAAGTCGTTGGTGACGACCTGCCCGGTCGGCACGTCGACGATGGCCGGCACCGTGATCCCCTTGGGGTAGTCCGGGACTCGCGCGTCGTAGGCCTCGCGCAGCAGGTGGATCCCGAGCACCGGGTCGCGTCCGTCCGGGTCGAGGTCGAAGCGCCACGACTCCTCCCCGTGGGTGGGCGACACCAGGCCGAGGGAGATGACGTCCTCCAGCCCGAGCAGGCGCCGGACGATGACGCTGCGGTGGGCCCAGGGGCAGGCCCGCGCCGCCACCAGCCGGTAGCGGCCGGGCTCGACCGGCCAGCGCATCGCCCCGACCCGCTCGCCGGTGGGGTCTCCCGCAGGCGCGTCGGAGGTGATGCGGTCGTTGATGTAGCTCTCGTCCCGCTCGAAGGCGCCGGCGGTGGAGGCGTTGCGTGCGTCAGCCATGCCCTCACCATGCCCCAGGAGGGGCGGGTTCAGCACCGTCGTGCCACTCTCCGCCGCATGCCCGGCCCATCATTAGGCAAAAGCTTATGAGTATGCCGTTATCAGCGGCAGCCTTCAGGGTTTCGGGTGAGCTCGAAGAGGTAGGGCGTCGCCATGCCGCGCAGGTCCATCGCCCCCATGACCACGTCCGGCCCGACCCTCCGGAAGGCGTCGAGGATCGGCTGGTGGTCGTAGACCAGTGTCGCGGTGCTCACGCCACGAAAGGTGCTGACCCGCAAACGGCCTCGCGGTCTGGTCGTCCCCAGCATGGGCGCCACGGCGTGAAAACCCGCCACGGCCACCCGAGCTCGCAACAACGGTGCGCACGGGATCATGAGGGACAACGGGATTCGGACAGGGTCGAGCTCCTGGCACCCGCCGTCTCGGCGGCGGAAGACCAGCGGGTGCGCGTCGTCAGGCCCCCCGAACCACTTGCCCCACCACCCCAGGGGCTCCAGGATCCCGGACAGCGGGTGTTCGGTGCTCAGCTCGCGGCCCCGCCACCATCCCCGCAGCTCCTCGACGCCCACGGGGCCCAGGGCGTCGTAGCGAGCGAGAAGCGTCGCGTCCTCACCCGACCTCGTCACGCCGCTGCCCGTCCTCGAGATAGACGCAGCCGCCGTCCGCCTCCAGCGCGGCCGCCACGCGCCGGCGAACCCGCTTGCGCAGCAACGACAACGCCTCCTCCACCGGGGCGAACCGGTGCTCGGCGATCTCCTCCTCCTGCAGCCGGATCCTGCCGGCCTGGCGCCGCGTCACGGTGCCGCAGTGGAAGAGGAAGCGGATCCCCAGCTGCTCGTCACGCTTGGCGCCGCGGGTGTCTACGACGGCCAGGCGCCCGTCGGTGACCTCGATCCCCGTCTCCTCCAGGACTTCTCGACGGCAGGCCTCCCACGGCGTCTCCCCGTCGGCCTCCATGACCCCGCCGGGGATCGTCCACCCGGACTTGTAGGTCGGGCGCAGGATCAGCAGCCGGCCCTGCTCGTCGAGGAGCACCGCTCCGCAGGACACCGGGATGGTCGGGTCGGTCCAATCGCTCACCCCCGCAACCTACCCGGCAGGGCCGCGCCCATTCCGGGCGCGCGCCGACGGTGTTGCGACCACCAGACCGTATGCCGCCCGCGTCCTCACTCCGCCTCGCGGGTCGCCCGCACCGCCCATGCCGTGAGGACCGCGGCGACCGGCAGCTCGACGGCGGCCATCAGCAACGACGTGGGCAGGTCGGACGCCGCGGCCGTCGCGCAGTCGAACCACGCGTCCAGCACCAGGGCGACCGCGGTGGCGAGCCCGGCCGCGGGCGCCAGCCGGTCGTGGCGGTGGAGCAGCCACGCCGTCGCGGCGAAGAGCCCGGCCAGCAGCACGTCGAACCCGGCCCAGGCCGCAGCCCACCGGTCGACGGTGTAGCTGGCCGGCAGGGAGTGCTGCAGCACCAGCGTCCACGCGGCCAGCCCCAGCGCCACCGCACCGAGCGCGGCCGACAGGACGACGCGGACGTCGGGGCGGGGGAGGGCGATGGTCTCGGTGCTCATGACATCAGCGTGCGCGGGCCGCCTTCCGACGCCCTGTCGCGATGCTGTCGAGGGCCTGTGAGGGCGGGCGGCATACGACAGGTGGCCGGGCACGCCGAGGCCCGGCGGCCGGGGGAGGGCCGCCGGGCTCCGGCAAGGGTGTCAGGGGTGAGTGTCAGGAGGTCGGCGTCAGGAGGCGGCTCCGCTGGTCGCCGCCCCGCTGGGCGCCTGCTGACCAGGCTGCTGGCCCTGCTGGCCCTGGTCGCCGCCGCGGCGGCCGGCGCCCTGGTCGCGCTGCGTGATCGTCTTCAGGTCCTTCGAGACGTCGAAGAAGACCTGCTGCCCGGCCTTGGTGCCGAGGGCGTCGTAGGAGCCGTCGGGGTCCTTGCGGACCTCGGTGATGGTGACCGAGGAGTCCTTGGCCGTCACGGCGTCCTTGACCTTGGTGGCCTCGGCTCCCGTCACGGCGGTGTCCTGCGAGCCCCCGTGGTCGCCCCGGCCGCCGCGCCCGCCGCCGCTGTCGACGGTCACCGTCGCGTAGTCGGCGGACACCTCGACCCGGACCTGCTGGCCGGCCTTGGTCCCGAGCGCGTCGAACGACCCGTCCGGGTCCTTCTGCACCGTGGTGACGGTGATCGCGGAGTCCTTGGCCGTGACGGCCTCCTTGACCTTGGTGGTCTCCGCGGCGGAGGCCGCGGTGTGCTGGTGCGGGGCGTGCCGGCCGTCGCCGCCGGAGGACCCGACGGCTCCGGGGGCGCCGTAGCCTCCGGCCGCGGGGGCGCCGTAGCCGTAGCCCGTGGCGCTCGTGGTGTCTCCGCTCGTCGCGGCGCTGGCGGCGGCTGCTCCGCCGGCGATCATGAGGCCAGCCGCCGCCACGGCGGCAGCGGTCAGCGTGCGGTTGGTAGGCATCGTGTACTCCTGCTGGGTCGAGTGGGTCGGGTGCCGGGGCACCAGCGGGGCCTCTGCCCGCCACCCCTCACGCTCCGGGTCGGGCCTGTCGGGACCCTGTCAGGGCGGTGGGTCGCACCTACGAGCAGCGGCGCCTCCCTGTGCCTCTCGAGCCCGTATGCCGCGGATGCCTCTCGAGCCCGTATGCCGCGACCGGGCCCCCGCCCCTCCCTGGTCGTGCGGGGAGGCGGGGGCCCGGATCGGCATACGGCTCGGTCGGGGTCGCGATCAGACGGCGTAGCCGGCGGGCGCGGCGCCCGGGGTGCTCGAGGGCGTCTGGCCCGGCCCGCCCTGGCCGCGTCGGCCCCAGCCGCCGGTGCGGACCTCGACGGTCGCGAGGTCCTTGCTGACCTCGACCATGACGCGCTGGCCGGCCTTGGTGCCGACGACGTGGAAGGACCCGTCCGGGTCCTTCAGGACGCGCTCGACGGTCACGGCGGAGTCCTTGGCCTTGACGGCGGCGGTGACCTTGGCGGTCTCGTCGGCCGTGGCGGGGGTGTGGCGGCCGCCGTGCCGGCCCTCGCCGCGGTGCCCGCCGCTGCGGACCTCGACGGTCGCGAGGTCCTTGCTGACCTCCACCCGGACGCGCTGGCCGGCCTTGGTGCCGACGACGTCGTAGGACCCGTCCTGGTCCTTCAGGACGCGCTCGACGGTCACGGCGGAGTCCTTGGCCTTGACGGCGGCGGTGACCTTGGCGGTCTCGTCGGCGGACGCCGCGGTGTGGCGGCCACCGCCGCACCCGTGCCGGTCGCCGTCGCCGGACATGCCGTAGCCCGACATCCCGTAGCCCGCGCCGTAGCCGGACGCCCCGTTGCCGGTCGCGGCGGGCGTGCGGCCGTTGGCCGCCTGGGCAGCTGCGGCTCCGCCCGCGATCATCAGGCCGGCGGCGACGACGGCGCCGGCGGTGAGCATGCGGTTGTGGTCGGACATGCTGACTCCCTGTCGCGGTGGGGGTGCCGGCGCCAAGGGGGTCGGCGTCGGCACCAGGCGCCGGTGGGTGCGGCGCCAAGGTCAGTGTGCCGCGCCGCCCTGTCGTGACGCTGTCGCGAACCTATGGATCACCTGTCAGGTGCGGTCAGAGGTAGGACCGCATCGCCCGCAGCGCGCTCGCGCCGTAGCCGCCGCCGAAGAGGATGGCGTGCACCAGCAGGGGTGGCAGCTGGTACCACGACACGCGGTCTCGCCACCCGTCGGCGAGCGGGAAGGTCTCGTCGTAGGCGCGGAAGACCTCGGCGCCGAAGCCACCGAAGAGCTGCATCATCGCCAGGTCGACCTCGCGGTGGCCCCACGAGGCTGCCGGGTCGATGAGCCAGCTGCCACCCGCCTTGTCCACCAGGCGATTGCCGCCCCACAGGTCGCCGTGGATCAGGGCCGGGGGCTCCGGCGGTCCGCACAGTTCGTCGGCCCGGGCGGCGAGCCGGTCGACCAGGGACGTGGCGACGGGGTCGATCCGGCCCTCGCGGACCGCGCGCTCGGTCAGGGGCCGCAGCCGCCGCTCCACGAAGAAGTCGCACCAGGAGTCGGTCGGCGTCAGGTCCACCTGCGCCGAGCCCAGGTAGCCCGCCAGCGCACCGTCGATCGCCCCGAAGGTCGGGTGGGTCGCGCGGTGCAGACCGGCCAGCCCCTGGCCCAGGGCCTCCTCCGTATGCCGCCCCGCCCGCCCCTCCTCGATCCACTCCAGGACCAGGCCGCTCGCGTCGGAGCGCACCACCTCGGGGACGCCGATCTGGGCAGGCGCGTGCTCCCGCAGGATCGCCAGCCCGGCGGCCTCCCGCTCGAAGAGGTCCGGCGTCGGACGCTCCTTGGTCTTGAGGAAGTAGGTGCCGTCGCGGGTGTCGAGGCGGTAGGCGAGCGCGATGTCGCCACCGCTGAGGGGGGTGGCGCGGCATACGTCCAGGCCGGCGACCAGCGACTCGGGCAGGTGAGGGGACATGTCTCCTCCCTACCCGCCCGGCGGGCCGCTCAGGCCAGGGACAGGAAGAGCTTCTCCATCGCCGCGAGGTCGGCCTCGCGCTCCGGGTTGTCCTGGACCAGGCACTGCTGCAGGCCGGTCGAGATCAGCGCGAAGCCGGCTCGGTCGAGCGCCTTGCTGCACGCCGACAGCTGCGTGAGGACGTCGCGGCAGTCCTGCTCCTCCTCGATCATGCGGATGACGGCGGTCAGCTGCCCCTGGGCGCGGCGGAGCCGCTTGAGGACGGGGTCGAGGTCGTCGGCGGGGAGCTGCATCGGTCACCGACCCAGCAGGCGGCCGAGAAAGCCGCCGCGCCTGGTCGGCTGCTCCGGGTGGCCGGGGCACCACTGGCCGGCGGGGACGGACCGCTGGACCTGGTCCACGTGCTGGCCGCAGCCGGCCCAGGTGGTCTTGCCGCAGGTCTTGCAGGTGACGGGGCGACACATGTCGGTCTCCTTCAGGGGTGGGGTGTGACGGGCTTCATCACGGAGCATATACCCCCAGGGGTATGCTGGTCTCATGAACATCGTGATCATCGGAGGCGTGGCCGGCGGGATGTCCGCCGCCGCCCGGCTGCGCCGCCTGGACGAGTCGGCCACCATCACCGTCGTCGAGCGCAGCGGGCACGTGTCCTTCGCCAGCTGCGGCCTGCCCTACCACGTCGGCGGCGTCATCGAGCAGCGCTCGTCGCTGCTGCTGCAGACGCCGGAGTCGCTGCGGGCGCGCTTCGACCTCGACGTGCGGGTCCGCACCGAGGCGGTGCGGATCGACCGCGACCGGCGGGTCGTCGTGGTCCGCTCCCTCGCGGGTGGCGAGGAGAGCGAGCTGCCGTATGACGCCCTCGTGCTCGCCCCCGGCGCCCGCCCCGTGCGGCCTCCGATCCCGGGCATCGAGCGCGCCCTCGCGCTGCGCAGCGTGGAGGACACCGACGCGATGGTGGCCGCCGTGGCGGGGGCACGCACCGCCGTCGTGGTGGGCGGGGGGTTCATCGGTGTCGAGACCGCCGAGAACCTCCTGCGCCGCGGCCTCGCCGTGACCATGGTCGAGGCGACCCCGCAGGTCATGGCACCCCTCGACCCGGAGATGGCCGCCCCGGTCCACGCCGCCCTGCGCGAGGCCGGGGTCGACCTGCGCCTGTCGACCTCGGTCACGGCCATCGGTGAGCAGGACGTGGAGCTGTCCACCGGGGAGCGGGTCCCCGCCGACCTCGTGGTCGCCGCGATCGGGGTCCGTCCCGACACCGCCCTCGCCGAGGCCGCCGGCCTCGCGATCGGTGAGCGCGGCGGGATCGTCGTCGACGACCATCTCCGCACCAGCGACCCCGCGATCTACGCCGTCGGCGACGCGGTGGAGAAGGCGGACGCCCTCGACGGTTCGGCGATGCTGGTGCCGCTCGCCAACACCGCCAACCTGCAGGGACGCCGCGTCGCCGACCTGATCGCGGGCCGCGACGTCCGGGACCGGCCGGTCCTCGGGACCGCCATCGTCGGGGTGCTCGGTCTGCAGGTGGCGACCGTGGGGTGGAACGAGAAGCGTCTCGTCGCCGCCGGCCGCCCCCACCGGGTCATCCACACCCACCCGCTCTCGCACGCCGGCTACTACCCCGGGGCGCAGGGGCTCGCCCTCAAGCTGCTCGTCGACCCCGGCACCGACGCGATCCTCGGGGCCCAGGCGGTCGGCCGGGACGGCGCCGACAAGCGCATCGACGTCATCGCCACGGCCATGCGCGGGGGCCTGACCGCGAGCGACCTCGCCGAGCTCGAGCTGGCCTACGCCCCGCAGTTCGGCTCCGCGAAGGACCCCGTCAACATGCTGGGCTTCGTCGCCGAGAACCTCGCCACCGGCCTCGACGACTCCCTCCAGTGGCACGAGGTCGAGGACGCCCAGCGGCGCGGCGCGACCGTGCTCGACGTGCGGACGCCGCGGGAGCACGCGGCGGGCGCCATACCGGGGGCGGTGAACCTGCCCGTCGACGAGCTGCGGGACCGCCTCGCCGAGGTGCCCGAGGGAGAGCTCGTCGTCCACTGCGCGGTGGGGGTCCGGGGGCACGTGGCGACCCGGATCCTGGCCGCCGAGGGCCGGGCCGCGCGCAACCTGGACGGCGGGTACGCGACCTGGGCCGCGGGCGTCGCCGCGCGATCCTGACGCGGGGACGGCGTTGGGACGGTGCTGACAGCGCTGCCGGCGTCGCCGCCAGGAGACCGGGTGGACCTGGTACAACAAGGCATGGGCACGACGACGCACCCGGTGACCCCGATCGAGGACTACGCGATGCTCAGCGACATGCGCACCGCGGCCCTGGTCAGCCGGGAGGGCTCCATCGACTGGCTCTGCCTGCCGCGGTTCGACTCCGAGGCGTGCTTCGCCGCGCTCCTCGGTGGGCCCGACAACGGCCGCTGGCTGCTCGGGCCTGCGGCGGCCGCCCGCACCACCCGCACCTACGAGGCGGGCACGCTGGCGCTGGTCGCCGTGCAGGAGACGGCCGGCGGCCGGGTCCAGGTCGAGGACTTCATGCCGACCAGCGACGACGCCACGCACGTCGTGCGCCGCGTCACCGGGCTGGCCGGGGAGGTGGTGATGCGCCACGAGTGGACGCTGCGGTTCGGCTACGGCCAGGTGCGGCCGTGGATCCACCGGCTGCCCGACCATAGCGACCTCGGCTGCGACCAGATGCTCGTCGCGACGGCCGGCCCGAGCTCGGTCCTGCTGCGCGGCCCACGGCTGCCGCGCGCCGAAGGGCGCTCGCACACCGACGAGTTCGCGGTCCGCGCGGGGGAGACGATGACCTTCGTCATGTCCTGGTGGCGCTCCTACCAGGACCCGCCGGAGCCCTTCGACGTGGCGCGGGCGCGGGCCCAGACGCTGGACCACTACCGCGGCTGGACCCGCCACGCCGGCTACCACGGCGCCTACGCCGAGGCGGTGCGCACCTCGCTCGCCGTGCTGCGGGGCCTGACCGACCGGGACACCGGCGGGATCGTCGCGGCGGCCACCATGGGCCTGCCCGAGCAGCTCGGCGGCGCCCGCAACTGGGACTACCGCTACTGCTGGCTGCGGGACGCCTCGCTGACCCTCGCGGCCTTCCTCGAGTGCGGCTACCGGCACGAGGCGCGCACCTGGCGGGACTGGCTGCTGCGCGCCGTCGCCGGCGACCCCGAGCGGATGCAGATCATGTATGCCGTCGACGGCCGCCGCGACCTCACCGAGCGCACCCTCGACCACCTGCCCGGGTATGCCGACTCCCGCCCGGTGCTGCTCGGCAACGCCGCCTCCGACCAGCAGCAGCTCGACGTGCTCGGCGAGGTGATGAGCTCGCTGCACGTCGCCCGGCAGCACGGGCTGGCCGAGACCGCCGACTCCTGGGCGCTGCAGGTCGCCCTCGTCGACCACCTCGCCGAGACCTGGGACCGCCCGGACAACGGGCTGTGGGAGATCCGGGGCCCCGCGCGCCGGTTCACCCACTCCCGGGCGATGGTGTGGTGCGCCCTGGACCGCGCGGTCAAGGGCGACGAGGAGCACCACCTGGACGGGCCGGTGGACCGCTGGCGCGCCGTGCGGGACCAGGTGCGGGACGACGTGCTGTCCCGCGGGGTCAGCGAGGCCGGGCACTTCCGCCAGCACGACGAGACCGACGAGGTCGACGCGTCGCTGCTGCTGCTCGCCCCCATCGGGATCGTCGCGGCGGACGACCCCCGATACGTCGCCACGGTCGCCAAGGTCGAGCAGGACCTGCTTCACCACGGACTGGTGCTGCGCTACCGCACCGCGTCCGGCGTCGACGGCCTCGCCGGCGACGAGAGCCCCTTCCTCGCCTGCTCGTTCTGGCTGGTCACGGCCTATGCGCTGCTGGGGCGGCGGGACGACGCGGTCGCGCTCATGGACCGCCTCGTGGGGCTGCGCAACGACGTCGGGCTGCTGTCGGAGGAGTACGACCCGGTGCACGAGCGGTTCGTCGGCAACGTGCCGCAGGCGTTCTCGCACCTGGCGCTGATCGACGCCGCGACGGCGCTCGCCCCGACCGGGCCGTCGCGCCCTTGACCGGTCGCGGTCAGAAGCCCGCCGGCAGGTGCGGCGCGTAGGGCTCCTCCAGCGCGGCGATCTCCTCCTCGCTCAGCGTCAGGTCCAGGGCAGCGACCGCGTCGGCCAGGTGGTGCGGCTTGGTCGCGCCGACGATGGGCGCCGTCACCGCGGGCTTGCTCAGCACCCACGCCAGGGCGACCTGCGCCATGGGCACGCCCCGCTGCTCGGCGACCCGCTGGACGGCGGCGACGATCGGGGCGTCGGTGTCGGCATACAGCGTCTTGCCGAAGGCATCGGTCTCGGTGCGCCGGGTCGACTCGCCCCACGGGCGGGTCAGCCGGCCGCGCGCCAGCGGGCTCCACGGCAGCACGCCGACGCCGGTGTGCGCACAGTAGGGGTGCATCTCGCGCTCCTCCTCCCGCTGGAGGAGGGAGTACTGGTCCTGCATGGACACGAACCTCGTCCACCCGCCGAGGTCCGCCGCGTGCTGCATCTCGGCGAGCTGCCAGGTCCACATCGAGCTCGCCCCGAGGTAGCGGACCTTGCCGGCGCGCACGACGTCGTGCAGCGCCTCCATCGTCTCCTCCACCGGGGTCCCCGGGTCGAACCGGTGGATCTGGTAGAGGTCGATGTAGTCGGTCTGCAACCGGGTCAATGACGCGTCCACCTGCTCCAGGACCGCCTTGCGCGACAGCCCGGAGCCGCCCGGGCCGTCGTGCATCCTCCCGTTGAGCTTCGTGGCGAGGACGATGTCCTCGCGTCGCGAGTGCGCCCGTATGGCGCGCCCGACGAACTCCTCCGAGCTGCCCATCGAGTAGATGTTGGCGGTGTCCCAGAAGGTGATCCCGAGGTCGACGGCCTGCGCGAAGAACGCCTGCGCCTCGTCCTCCGGCAGCGCCCACGGGTGGCCGCCCCGGGACGCGTCGCCGTAGCTCATGCAGCCGAGGGCGAGGCGGCTCACCCGCAGCCCGCTGGTGCCCAGTCGCGTGGTCTCCATGGGCTCGACTCTAGGCGCCGGGCGAGGGTGGCTGCCGGGCGCCGGGCGACAAGCCCGGGGCGCCCGGGCGAGGATGAGGCATGCCTGTGCCCCTGCCGCGGACCGTCGACCGCGCCCCCGACAGCCCCACCTGGCTGCGCACCGAAGCCACCATCGCCGGGCGGCTGCTCGTCGTCGGGGTCGCCACGCTGGCGGCGGGCTGGGTGCTGCTGCAGCTGGGCGTCGTGGCCGTGGCGGGCTTCCTCGCCTTCGCGCTGACGGCGATGCTCTGGCCCGTCGTGGCGCGGCTGCGCCGCTGGATGCCGGGCGTGCTCGCGGCGCTGCTGGCGGTGCTCGCCGTGGTGGCCCTGCTGGTGGGGCTGCTGTGGTTCGTCGTCAGCCAGGTGATCGCCGCGATGCCGCAGCTGGAGGGCTCGGTGATGGACGGGCTGTCGTCGCTGGACGCGTGGGCCGCGAGCCGCAACATCACGCCGTCGGGCGAGCTGATGGACCAGGCCGTCACCATGGCGCAGCGCCGGGCCGGCGAGATCTTCACCGGTGTGCGGGCCGTCGCCCGCAGCAGCGCCCGCTTCCTGCAGGCGACCGGGACGCTGCTGCTCGTCACGGTCTTCGGGACCGTCTTCGCGCTCGCCGGGGGGCGTGAGCTCCCGCGGACCGTGCTCGGCTGGGCACCGGCGGCGCGCCGCCGCGAGCTGGACGGCGCGGTGCGGTCGTCCTTCACCACCGCCCGCTGGTGGATGTGGGCCTCCACGGTGACCGGTCTCGTGGACGGCGTCTTCATCGCCCTCGGGCTGGCGCTGCTGGGCGTCCCGCTCGCGATCCCCATCGGGGCGCTGACCTTCGTGCTCGGCTTCATCCCGCTCATCGGCGCCACCGTCGCCGGGGCCGTCGCCGTGGTCGTGGCGCTCGTCTTCGGTGGCGTGACCACCGCGCTCTTCGCGCTGGTCGTGGTGATCCTGGTGCAGCAGGTCGAGGGCAACGTGCTGTCGCCGCTGCTGCTGTCGCGCGCCATGAGCTTCCCCCCGGTGGTGACGCTCTTCCTGTCCATGGCCGGCGGGGCGGCGCTCGGGATGGCCGGCATCTTCCTGGCCGTGCCGGTCGCCGGTGTGGTCGTGGCCTTCCGCAAGGGGTGGGTCGAGGCGCGGCAGGACGACGCCGACGAGACGAGCTCCCGTGAGGGCAAGCGCCCGAGCGATGACGCGAGCGACGAGGCGGCGCAGGACGATTCGAGCGACGAGGCGCGCGATCAGGCAGGGCAGGAGGGCTCGGGCGACGATTCGAGCGACGAGGTTTCGGACCCGCCGGCCGACGCGCGGGGGCGCTGAGCGTCGGCCGCTCAGACCACCCGGCGCGGGTCGTCCAGGGCCACCACCTGGCTGGCCACGAGACGTCCCGCGGCGATCTGGAGCACGGCATACGTGCCGTGCGGTTGTCGTCGCCGGTCGGTGGGGGAGCCGGGGTTGAGCAGGTGGACCGCCCCCTCCGGCTCGTCGAGGGGGATGTGGGAGTGGCCGTAGACGACGAGGTCCGCGTCCGGGAACCTGCGCCGCATCCGCCGGTCGCGCCCGGCCCGCGGCCCGGCGTCGTGGATCATCGCCACCCGCAGGCCGTCGAGGTCGAGCTCGAGGGTCTCGGGGGCGCCCCAGGCCGCCACGGCGGGTCCGTCGTTGTTGCCGAGCACGACGTGGACCGGGGCGTGCTCGGCGAGGGTGTCCAGCACCTCCGGCGTGCACACGTCGCCGGCGTGGAGCACGACGTCGGCCTCCTGCAGCGGCGCGAGGAGCTCGACGGGCAGGCCCTTCCAGCGGCGGGGGGCGTGGGTGTCGGCGAGGACGAGGACGCGCATGACGTCATCCTGCCCCGGCGCGAAGCCCGTGGCCGCCCGCGCCCGGGTATGGCATGGTGGGGGCGGCGCGGTCGAGCGCCCAGCCTGCACCTGGACCCCAGCTCCGGTGCGTCGGCGAAGGGGAGCAGATCCTCCGGCCACACCCGTCGTCCACGTCATCACGTCCGACTGCGTCGACACGCTGGGGGTGCGCTGCGCAGTCGTGAGGTGCGACATGACCGACGACAAGGACTTCAAGGCGATCGTCCGGGCGCGGATGCGCGAGACCGGGCAGCGCTACACCGCGGCCCGGGCCGACCTGTTGGCTCCCCCTGACGGGCCCGTCCCGCAGACCCCGCCCCCCGAGCACGACGAGGCGTATGCCGCCGCCCACCGCGAGCACCGACGCGTCGTCGACCGGTTCTTCGACGGGGAGCGGCTCGTCTCGATCCCCGTCAAGCGCAAGGTGCGCGCGTCGATCCTGCTCGAGCTGGTGGCACTCTTCGAGCCAGGCCGTCGCTACAGCGAGCCGGAGGTCAACCACGAGATCCTCGGTCGTGTGCACGAGGACTACGCCTACCTGCGCCGCGAGCTCGTCAACTACGGCTACCTGCACCGGGACTCGGGCATCTACTGGCTCCCCTCGTGGCCGCCGCTGCGCGACGCTGCGTGGGGGCAGGAGCTGCCCGAGTGGGAGGCCGTCTGGCTCCCCGGCTACCTGGCCGGCACGGAGCGGCGCCGATAGCCGGACGGACCGACACGTCGGGCCGTCGACCACGTGGTCGACGGCCCGACGTCAGGGCAGCGCGGTCCGTGTCAGCGGGCCGGCGGGATCTGGTAGCCCGGCCTGCCGGCGGTCCCGGCCGCCCGCAGCGCCGACCGGCCGACGGCGCTCGCCGCCCGCGCCAGCGCGGTGGGCGGCTCGCCGGAGATGCGTGGCGGCATGATGACCACCGGGCAGTCGGCGGCGTAGACGAGCCGCTGCGCGAAGGCGGTGCGGCCCGGCATACCGCGGGGTGCATCCACGACGAGCAGGTCCGCGTCGCGAGCCGCCTGCAGGAGGGCCTTGCGGCGCCCGCCGCGCACGGTCACGAGCTCGGCCCCGTTGTCGGGGCCGAGGACCGCGGCGACGTCGTCGGCCAGGGACTGCCTGACCTCGGACTCGACGTCGGTCGAGACCGCGACCCGCCCGGTCGAGATGCCGGACGGGGTGGCCTGCGGCGAGGGGACCTTCCACGCCCGGACCGCCACCAGCCGGCCGCCGTGGGCTGCGGCCTGGGACGCCGCCCACCGCAGGCCCGCGGGGGAGCCGGAGGTGGCGCTGACGCCGACCACGACGGTGTAGGGGTGCTCGCTCACGTCCACCACCTCAGACCGGGAGCCGCGTGGACTCGTTGCCGTGCTCGTCATAGCTGGTGAGCGGCGGCGCGATCTCCTCGAGCGACTTGCCCTCGGCGTCGACGCCCCACTTCATGGCGACCAGTCCACCCAAGAGCATGATCGCCGAGGCGATGATGTAGCCCCAGAACATCGGGCCGCGGTCCTTGCCGTCCCCGATCAGCCAGCCGTAGAAGACCGGTCCGAGCGAGCCGAAGACCTGGGCGATCGCGAAGAAGTAGGAGATGGCCTGCCCGCGGACCTCCAGCGGGAAGATCTCCGAGACCGTCAGGTAGCCGGCCGACGCGCCCGCGGAGGCGAAGAAGAAGGCCACGCACCAGAAGGCGGTGTGCGTCCACGCGGACAGCATGTTGGCCTGGAACATCCACGCCGACACGGCCAGCACGATCCCGGCGAAGGCGTAGCAGCCGAAGATCATCTTGCGCCGCCCGACGGTGTCGAAGAGCGGGCCGAGCAGCAGCGGCCCGAGGAGGTTGCCGATCGCGAAGGGGAAGAAGTAGACGGCCGCGTTGGCTGCGCTGAGGCCGTAGAAGTTCTGCAGCACCAGGGAGTAGGTGAAGAAGATCGCGTTGTAGAGGAAGGACTGCGTGATCATCAGCGTCGCGCCGAGGAAGGTGCGGCTGGGGTACATCGTGAAGAAGACGTAGCGCAGCTGCTTGGGCGTCAGGCCCTCGCGCGCCTTGATCCACATGCCGTCGTCCTCGTGGATCCGCGGCAGCTCCTTGCCCTGGCTGCGGATGTCCTCCTCGATGCCGGCGACGATCTCCTCGGCCTCCTTGCCGCGCCCGTGCGTCAGCATCCAGCGCGGGCTCTCGGGGATGTGGCGTCGCAGGTAGATGATCCCGAGACCCAGGATCGGGCCGAGGAAGAAGGCGATGCGCCAGCCGATGTTCTGGTCGAAGCGGCTGGTGTCCAGCAGCCAGGCGCTCGCGACGGCGCCGAGCATGGCCCCGAACCAGTAGGTGCCGTTGATGGCCAGGTCGACGCGGCCGCGGAACTTGCCGGGGATCAGCTCGTCGATGGCGGAGTTGACGGCGGAGTACTCACCGCCGATGCCAGCGCCGGAGATGAACCGGCAGACGTAGAAGATGATCGCGTTGGGCGCGAGCGCGGCCAGCGCGGAACCGATCAGGTAGACGAACAGCGTCAGGACGAAGAGCTTCTTGCGGCCCAGCGAGTCGGTCATCCGCCCGAAGGTCAGCGCCCCGACGACCTCACCGATGAGGTAGACGGTGGCGGCCAGGCCCACGTCGGCCGGCGTCATGTGCAGCGACTTCTCGAAGCCGCCGGCCGCGACGATCTGGACCTCGAGTCCGTCGAGGATCCACGCCGTGCCGAGGCCGAAGATGACCATCCAGTGGAATCGTGCCCACGGCATCTTGTCCATGCGTGCCGGGATCATGCTGAGCATCGGCTTGTCGTCGGTGTGAGCAGCCGTCATGGGTGCCTCCTTCCAGTCGGTCCCCCCGAAGGGGTGGTCGGGCGGGCGTTGCCCTCGCGGCAACCTACGCCCCGGGCCTCTCCGGTGGAAGGTTCATCTCCGAGCGGGCTGGCAATTAGGCCGAGCGAGTGACACGTATGGCGCGATTGGTGCGGCCGGACGGCGCCGTCGACCTGGCCGGGGATCCCCACGGGGGGGTGGAGGTGGGGGACCTATCATCGCGGCATGACCTCGGCCGAGACCTCGCAGCGCGACCGCACGGTGACCGGGGGCGGCCCGGCGGGGGAGGCGCGGTGAGCGGCGGGCACGACCACGGCCACGGACACGCTCACGGCTCAGGCTCGACCGACCGGCATCGGCTTGCCGTCGCGCTGACCATCACCGCCGTCATCCTGCTCGCCGAGGTCGCGGGCGCCGTGATCACCGGGAGCCTGGCGCTGCTCGTCGACGCGGCCCACATGCTGACCGATGTGCTCGGGCTCGTGGTCGCCCTGGTGGCGGCGACGCTCGTGGCGCGCCCGCCGTCGGCCCGTCGCACCTGGGGGTGGCAGCGCGCCGAGGTGATCGCGGCCGCCGCCCAGGCCGCGATCCTGCTGGTGGTGGGCGTGTATGCCACCGTCGAGGGGGTGCAGCGGCTCGCCGCGCCGCCCGAGGTCGCGGCGGGCGGCATGGCCCTGGTCGGCGCGCTCGGCCTGGCCGGCAACGTCGCGTCGCTGCTGGTCCTCAGCGGGGGCCGCGACAACAACCTCAACATGCGCGCGGCGTTCCTGGAGGTGCTCAACGACGCGCTGGGGTCGGTGGCGGTGCTCGTCGCGGCCGCCGTCATCGCGCTGACGGGCTGGGCCCGGGCCGACGCCGTGGCCGGCCTGCTGGTGGCGCTGCTGATCCTGCCCCGCGCGGTGATCCTGCTGCGCCGCTCCGGGTCGATCCTGCTCGAGACCGTCCCGGCGGGCCTCGACCTGCAGGACGTGCGCCGACACATCCTCGAGGTGCCGCACGTGGTCGCCGTCCACGACCTGCACGCCTCGGTGGTCGCCACGGGCCTGCCGGTGCTCACCGCCCACGTCGTCCTGGACGATGAGTGCTTCACCGACGGCCACTGCGCGCAGATCCTGGACCACCTGCAGGAGTGCGTGGCCTCCCACTTCGACGTCAGCGTGGAGCACTCGACCTTCCAGCTGGAGCCGGCCGGCCACGCCGAGCACGAGGGCCGCACCCACGGCTGACCGCCGGTCCGCAGGTGGTCCCGCCATCCCACCGCCGGTGACGGTGGACGCGTAGGGTGAGCCCGCCGCAGCCCACCGTCGGGCGACGGCTCGCAGGACCAACCCGCAGGACGAACGAAGCGGGACCAACCAAGCTGGACCGACCAAGCTGGACCGACCCAGCGGGACGGACCAGGCTGGGCCAGGACCGCGCCGACATGGCAGGCAGGTGACATGCGCAGCACGCCGCACGGACCGGCCCCGGACCAGCGACCGCAGCCGTCGTGGGCCGGGCCCCGGCTGGGGTCCCGCCAGCAGTCGGGGGAGTCCCTCCTGCTGCCCACGATCGCGGTGGCCGTGGCGGCCGTCGTCTACGGCTTGCTGCCCGACCCCCTGCTCCTGCTGCCCCGGCTGCTGATCCCCGGCATCGAGGGGGTGCTGCTGGTGGCGCTGGTCGCGACCCACCGGTGGCGCACCCCGGCCCTCACCCGGTGGTCACGGGTCCTGTCGATCGTGTTGTCACTCATCGTGATCGGGACCAACCTGGTGGCCCTCGGCCTGATGGTCTCCTCGCTCGGCTCCGACGCCCCGGGCCCCGCGATGCTGCTCGGCGCGATGCAGGTCTGGGTCACCGGGATCATCGGCTTCGCGCTGCTCTACTGGGAGCTGGACCGCGGCGGCCCGGTGGCGCGGCACACCTGGCCCCGCGAGGTGGTGCCGCTCGCGGACTGGAGGTTCTCCCAGGACGAGAACGACGACGCCGTCACCGAGGTCGCCGACGGCGCCAGCAAGAAGGCAGCCTGGATGCCGCACTTCATCGACTACGCCTACCTGTCGCTGACCAACTCGAGCGCCTTCAGCCCCACCGACACGATGCCGCTGAGCGCCCGAGCCAAGGCGCTGATGGGGCTGCAGGGGACGGCGGCGTTGCTGACGTCGCTGCTGGTGGTGGCCAGGGCGGTCGGGTCGATGTCCGGCGGGGGCGGCTGACGGCATACGGGCTGGTCGGGAAGAGGCGACGGGCTCTCAAGCCGCTCCACTGATGAAGGGCCCCAGGGGCGTGGGCCCGCCGATGTATCGGGATTGGGGAACGCTGGATCGCGTATGCCGCACTGGCGTTCCCCAATCCTGGGCAGCGGCCACGGCAGGACGCGGCGACCCGAGTGACGGCATACGGCCGGGGTCTCGACGCGCACCCGGGCGCGCCGAGGAGTTGACTGGAGGGGCACCCGACCCTCCACCCAAGGAGCGACCCGATGAAGTTCACGCAGAGCGGCGGCAGCTCGGCCCCGGGCCCCGGCGAGTGGTTCACGGGCACCGTCTTCATCGACGGGATCCGCAACCCCGACGAGCAGTCCGCCGTCGGTTGCGCGCACGTCCGCTTCATGCCGGGGGCCCGCACCGCCTGGCACACCCACCCCAAAGGCCAGACGCTCTACGTCACCGACGGGATCGGGCTCATCGGCACACGCGAGGGCGTGCGCGAGTTCCGGCCGGGCGACGTGGTCTACATCGAGCCGGGGGAGGAGCACTGGCACGGCGCGACGCCCGACCGCTTCATGAGCCACGTCGCGATCCAGGAGGCGGACGAGTCGGGGCAGGTCGTCACCTGGGGCGAGCACGTCACGGACGAGGAGTACGGCGTCTGACCGGCGCCCCACCACCACACAAGACAGCGACCCACCACCACCGAGGCGCGGGAAGCAGGATGCAATGCGTACGCACCTACGGCGTTGCTGACGTCGCTGCTGGTGGTGGCCCGGACAGTCGGGTCGATGTCCGGCGGGGGCGCCTGACGGCATACGGGCTGGTCGGGGGAGTGGCGACCGGCTCAGCGGGCGACCGACCGCTGGTAGGCCCGGATCGACAGGGGCACGAAGACCAGCATCAGGACCGCTGCCCACCCGAGCGTGTAGAGCGCGGCGTGCTGCAGGGCCCAGGTGTACTCGATGGAGGCGCGCGTCGCCTCGCCCTGCGCCGCACCGCCCGGGGTGAGGGCGAAGAGGTTGCCGAAGAGGTCGCGTGCGGCGTGGGTCAGCGTGGAGACGGGGTTCCAGCCGGCGATGGTGCGCAGCACGGCGGGCATGTTCTCGCTGGGCACGAAGGTGTTGGCGATGAAGGTCAACGGGAAGATCAGCATGAAGGTCGCGTTGTTGAAGATCTCCGGTGCCCGCACCTTGAGGCCCACGTAGGCCATCACCCAGCTCATGGCGTAGGCGAACAGCAGCATCACCAGGTAGGCGAGGGCCGCGTGCAGCAGCCCGTCCCGGATCCGCCACCCGATCGCGAGGCCGGTCAGGGTCATCACGACGAGCACGATGACGTTGTTGAGCAGGTCGCTGAGGGTGCGCCCGAGCAGCACCGCGCCCGGGTGCATCGGCAGGGTGCGGAACCGGTCGATGACGCCCTTCTGCATGTCCTCGGCCATGCCGGACCCGGTGATCGTGGCGCCGAAGATGATCGTCTGCGCGAAGATGCCGGCCATCAGGAACTCGCGGTAGCCCTGGCCGTTGCCGGAGCCGGCGAGCGAGCCGAAGACGTAGCCGAACAGCAGGATGAACATGATCGGCTGCAGCGTCGTGAAGACGATCAGGTCCGGGACCCGCTTGATCTTGATCAGGTTGCGGCGGGCGATGGTGTCCGCGTCGCGGAAGATCGTGGTCATCGGGCGGCCTCCTGCAGCTCGGTCTCGGTGGTCGTCTCGGTGGTGCGTCCGGTCAGCGTCAGGAAGGCGTCGTCCAGCGTCGGCCGTCGGATCCCGATGTCCTGCACCGTGATCCCGTCGTCCGCGAGGACCCGGACCGCCTCGACGAGGGTGCGGGTGCCGCCCTCGGCGGGCAGCGTGAGCTCGCGGGTGTGCTCCTCCACCTCGACGTGGCCCTCGCCCAGCCGGGCGAGAGCCTGCTGCGCACGCCGTATGTCGGAGGCCTCCGCCACCGTCACGTGCAGGCGGCCACCGCCGACCTGGTCCTTGAGCTGGTCGGCGGTGCCCTCGGCAATGACGCGACCGTGGTCGACGACGACGATGTTGTCGGCGAGCCGGTCGGCCTCCTCGAGGTACTGCGTGGTGAGCAGCACCGAGGTGCCCTCGCGGACGAGATCGCCGATGACGTCCCACATGTCGCCGCGGCTGCGGGGGTCCAGTCCCGTGGTGGGTTCGTCGAGGAAGATCACGGGCGGCCGGGCGACCAGGGCGCCCGCCAGGTCGAGGCGGCGGCGCATCCCGCCGGAGTAGGTCTTGGCGGGGCGGTCGGCGGCGTCCTCGAGGCGGAACTCCGCGAGGAGCTCGCGCGCCCGAGCCCTCGCCTGGGCGGTCGGCAGGTGGTAGAGCCGACCCACCATGTGGAGGTTCTCGTAGCCGGTGAGGTACTCGTCGACGGCGGCATACTGCCCGCTCACGCCGATGAGCCGGCGGACGCTCTGGGGGTCCGCGACGACGTCGGCGCCGGCGACGGTCGCCCGCCCGGAGTCCGGGCGGATGAGGGTGGTGAGCATGCGGACCGTGGTGGTCTTGCCGGCGCCGTTGGGCCCGAGGACACCGAGGACGCTGCCCTCGGGCACGGTCAGGGAGATCCCGTCGGCCGCCTTGACCACCGCCCCCTTGCTCCCCCGGTAGTGCTTGACGAGGTCTTCAGCGATCACCGCTGGGCTGGATGACATGAGGCGAGCATGGCAGAGGTGAGGCACCCCTTCCCAGTCGTTTGCGGTCAGGTCCTGTCCGCAGCGTCCTCCCGGTATGCCGACGGCACGGTGTGCCAGAGTGGGAGCACGTCACGAGACCCGCCTGCGTCGCGCAGGGCTGAGGACGGCGGGTCGCCGACCACAGGGGGAGTCGTGAGTGCTGGATCGCACGCGGTCGTCATCAGGAGGCCACGCCGGATGTCCCGGCGTCCGGTGGAGACGGTGTACCTGGGGGTCATCTCGCTGCTGGGATTCCTCCTCTTCGCGTCGGGATACCTCGCCGCCATGGAGATCACCGACCTGGGCGCCGCAGCCGCCCCGCCGTGGGCCGATGTGCTCAGCGTGGTCGGGCTGAGCGTCGCGGTCCTGGCCTTCGGCGCCATGCTCGTCAGCCTCGTGCGGCGCCCGCCCGCCGAGGCCTAGAACTGGTCGGTGCCCCGCAGCGCCCGGGGCCGGCCGTCCGGGTCGTCGCCGTAGCGGTAGACGACGCCGCCCAGGGCGCGCTCCACCCGTCCGAGCGTGGGCGGCACGTAGGGCCGCAGCCGTCCGGGCGGGCGGGGTCCGGCGCAGCCGGCGGCATACCACTGCTGGAGGCGGTCCGCGCTGTCCCGCAAGGCCGTGAACCACCCGGTCGGGTCGACCAGGTCGGCGTCGTCGCCGTCCTCCCGGTCCAGGTGCTCGCGGGCCAGGGTGAGGCGGGTGTCGCGGGGGAAGCGGCGTGCCTCGTCGCCGCCCGGGCCGAGCAGGCGGGGCTCGCGCGGGTCCCGGGTCTCGACCGGTCTACGTCCACACCAAGATCTGCGTGGTCGACGACGTGTGGATGACCCTCGGCTCGGACAACGTCAACCGCCGGTCCTGGACCAGCGCCTTGGCGAAGCAGGAGACGACCTCCCCGCTCCAGAAGTACTGGTCCTCGAGGTAGACCAGCCGACGCGCCCGCCGGACCGCCTTGTCGTAGCCCCGCGCCACGCTGCGCTCCCCGCGCGGCGCGAAGGGGAACCGCGGCACCTTGGCCGGGTAGGTCCGCAGCAGCTGCACCTGCATCGAGCCGGTCCGCGGCGGGTCGGGCTGCTGCGGCGGCAGCGGCCGGGGGTGCTCGTCGTCGCGGTGCAGCAGCGCCTGCGCCCGCGAGATCGGGTCGAGCGCCACCGGCGTCGGGTCGCGGGGTGGTCGTCAAGGGCTTGTTCTGGCGCTCGCACCTGGACCGGTTCGCCTACTCCGAGGCCGAGAACCGCTCGCTCGCCGACGGCGTCCGCGACGCGGGCGGGGAGGTGGTGCTCGACATGCGGGTGCTGCCGCTCGGCACGCACCACCAGAAGTTCGTGGTGCTGCGGCACCCGGGGCGGCCGGAGCAGGACCGCGCCTTCGTGGGCGGGATCGACCTGTGCCACACCCGCCGGGACACGCGCGAGCACCGCGGCGACCCCCAGACGGTGGACATGGGCGACGTGTGGGGGCCCACCCCGCCGTGGCACGACGCGATGCTCGAGGTGTCCGGGCCCGTGGTGGGTGACATCGAGGCGACCTTCCGGGAGCGCTGGGACGGCGCGCCGCGTCGGCCAGGAGCTCCACGACGGTCAGGTCGTCCTCGTCGCCGAGCCGCTCGTCCGGGTCGCCGCGCCAGTCGGTGAAGAGCAGCAGGTCGCCCGGCTGCTGCGCCTGCACCAGCTCCCGCAGCCGCGCGAAGTAGTCCGCGCCGTGCAGCACCACCTGCGCGTCGTTGCCGCTGGTCCAGGCCTCCCCGCCGTGCCGCAGGTCAATGCGTGTCCACGGGTTGTCGCGCTCCTCGGTGGTCAGGAACCAGTCGTCGACGGCCATGAGGGCAGTCAACCGCACCCCAGGCCCGTATGCCGGGAACCGGGGAGCGCGTCATACGTCGCCGTCAGGACCCGCGCTGCGGCCTCCCGGGCGCGGCACGTGGACATCGGGACCTGACCGAACTCACTGCGCGGCAACGGGTCTCGCCCCAGCGCGGCCGTGCGGGCGGCATCCCAACCCACCAGGACGAACCACCGCTCGCCCTCCTGCACGACCTCGCGCACCGCGCCGACCGCGCACAGCTCCTGCCGGCGGGACAGGTAGGCCCAGATGGTGTCGCCCGCCCGCATCGTCCGGTACCCGGAGCGCAGGCACCAGCGGTCGATCGGCTGGGACCGGGCGACCGCCTCCCAGACCGGGCCGGCGTCGGGGCGGGTGCGCCAGTCCGCGGGCTGATGCTCGGCGTGGGCCGCCGGGTCGACCGGCAGCAGCCAGTGCGTCGTCACGGCGCCCAGCCGGGTCCTCGGCGCAGGCGCACGGGGCCGCGCGCCGTGCGCACGTCGACCGGCGCGCCACCCTGGACCACCTCGACGACACCGTCGTCCGCGAGGCGGGCGGCCGCGTCCCGCGTGGGCTGCATCAGGTCTCGCCACCGCTCGCCCCCGAGCCGGCGCGCCACCTCGGACGGGCAGATCGTCACGTCCGGGGACCGCAGCCGGAGCAGGTCGACGATGCCGGCCTGCAGCTCGGCGTCGCTCGGCGGTGAGGAGGGCACCTCCGCACTCTAGGCGGTGGCCGGCCGCCCGACCCCGCGTGCCAGGTGTCATCCTGGGCGCGTGCGACCACGAGGGTATGTCGGTGTCGTCGGCCCGGGCGCGGCCACGTCGGAGCAGGTGCAGCAGGCGGTCACGGTGGGCCGGTTGCTCGCCGAGCAGGGCCTCGTCGTCGTCACCGGAGGGCTCGGCGGCGTGATGGCCGGGGCCGCGCTGGGCTGCACCGAGGTCGGCGGGACCAGCCTCGGGCTGCTGCCCGGCGACGACCGCTCCGCCGCCAACCCGCACCTGTCCGTCACCGTGCCGACCGGGATGGGAGAGATGCGCAACGCCCTGCTCGTGCGGGCCTGCGACGCCGTGATCGCGGTCGGCAACAGTTGGGGGACGGTGAGCGAGATCGCCCTGGCCGCCCGGACCGGGGTGCCGGTGGTGCTGCTGGGCGGGCTGCGGCTCTTCGACGAGGTGCCGGTGGCCGGCGACGACGTGCGGGCGCCGCGCCACGCCGCCTCGCCCGAGGGTGCCGTGGCCGCCGTCCTGGAAGAGCTCGGGCTGGCGTCGCGCCCGGAGTCGTCGGACGGGGGAACGGCATACGACGGGTGGGTGCTCGGCGTCGACGGCGCGCGCGGCGGGTGGACGGGTGCGCTGCTGCCGGCGTCCGGGCGGGGGACGGTGCGGCTCGTCGCCGGGCCCGACCTCGCGACCCTCGTGGCTCGCGCGACGGACCAGGGCGAGGTCCGGCTCGTCGCGGTCGACACCCCCGTCGGGCTCCCGGACACCGGCCGGCGGCAGGCGGACGTGCAGGTGAGGAAGCGGCTGGGGAGGCGGGGCAGCTCGGTCTTCCCGACACCGGTGCGCGACGCGCTCGCCGCCGAGTCGTATGCCGAGGCCCGCCGCATCAGCGTCGCCCGGACCGGCGGGACCAGCCTGGCGGCGCAGAGCTATGCGCTGCGGCGGGCCATCCTCGACGTCGACGGGTACGTCCGCTCCCAGGACCCGGGGCGGGTGCGGGTCGTGGAGGTGCACCCCGAGCTGTGCTTCGCGATCATGGCGGGCGCCCCGCTCGGCTCGAGCAAGAAGACCGCCGACGGCGTGCGCGAACGCGAGGGGCTGCTGCTGGCGCAGGGGGTCCGCCTGCCGAGCGGCGCCGACCTGGACCGCCGCGGCGCCGACGACCTGCTCGACGCCGCTGCGGCGGCCTGGAGCGCAGCGCGGGTCGTGCGAGGCGAGGCGGTGCGGCACCCCGAGGTGCCGGAACGCTTCAGCGACGGGATCGACGCGGCGATCTGGGTGTGACGCGCGGGCGACCACAACCTGTCCCGGGGGTGTGGTTGTGGTCGGTCTGGCGGCGAGGCGGCGACGCGGGAGGTTGGCATACGGGCCGGGAATGAAGTCGGGACGGGGAGAGTTGAGCCAGATAGACTCAAGTTCACTGACACGGGCTTGCACAGGGATCGCAGGCGGTCATACCTTGAGTGCTGACGACTCAACATCCGCTAGTCATCAAGGAGAAGCCACACATGGCACGTGCAGTCGGCATCGACCTCGGCACCACCAACTCCGCCGTCTCCGTCCTCGAGGGCGGGGAGCCGGAGATCATCGCCAACGCCGAGGGTGGGCGCACCACCCCGTCGGTGGTGGCGTTCAGCAAGAACGGCGAGGTGCTCGTCGGCGAGATCGCCAAGCGCCAGGCCGTCACCAACGTCGACCGGACCATCCGCTCGGTCAAGCGCCACATGGGCACCGACTGGAGCCAGGAGGTCGACGGCAAGAAGTACACCGCGCAGGAGATCAGCGCCCGCATCCTGATGAAGCTCAAGCGCGACGCCGAGTCCTACCTCGGCGAGCCCGTCACCGACGCGGTCATCACCGTCCCGGCGTACTTCGACGACGCCGAGCGCCAGGCCACCAAGGAGGCCGGCGAGATCGCGGGCCTCAACGTCCTGCGCATCGTCAACGAGCCCACCGCCGCGGCTCTCGCCTACGGCCTGGACAAGGGCAAGGAGGACGAGCTCATCCTCGTCTTCGACCTCGGCGGCGGCACCTTCGACGTGTCCCTGCTCGAGGTGGGCAAGGACGCCGAGGACGGCTTCGCGACCATCCAGGTCCGCGCCACCAACGGTGACAACCGCCTCGGCGGCGACGACTGGGACGACCGGATCGTCAAGCACCTCCTCACGCAGGTCAAGAACACCACGGGCGTCGACCTGTCCAACGACAAGATCGCCATGCAGCGCCTCAAGGACGCCGCGGAGCAGGCCAAGAAGGAGCTGTCCACCGCGACCAGCACCAACATCAACCTGCAGTACCTCTCGATGGGCGAGAACGGCCCGATCCACCTGGACGAGACGCTGACCCGCACCCAGTTCGAGCAGATGACGGCGGACCTGCTGGCTCGCACCAAGGAGCCCTTCCACAACGTCATCAAGGACGCGGGCATCTCCGTGGGCGACATCGCGCACGTCGTGCTCGTCGGCGGCTCGACCCGTATGCCGGCCGTGTCCAACCTGGTCAAGGAGCTCACCGGCAAGGAGCCCAACAAGGGCGTCAACCCGGACGAGGTCGTGGCCATGGGCGCGTCCCTGCAGGCCGGTGTCCTCAAGGGCGAGCGCAAGGACGTGCTGCTCATCGACGTCACCCCGCTGTCCCTCGGCATCGAGACCAAGGGCGGCCTGATGACCAAGCTCATCGAGCGCAACACGGCCATCCCGACCAAGCGCTCGGAGGTCTTCACGACCGCCGAGGACAACCAGCCGTCGGTGCTGATCCAGGTCTTCCAGGGCGAGCGTGAGCTGGCCCAGCAGAACAAGGGTCTCGGCACCTTCGAGCTCACCGGCATCGCCCCGGCCCCCCGCGGCATGCCCAAGATCGAGGTGACCTTCGACATCGACGCCAACGGCATCGTGCACGTGTCCGCCAAGGACCAGGGCACGGGCAAGGAGCAGTCGATGACGATCTCCGGCGGCAGCGCGCTGTCCAAGGACGAGATCGACCGCATGGTCAAGGACGCCGAGGCGCACGCCGACGAGGACAAGAAGCGGCGCGAGGAGGCGGAGGCCCGCAACAACGCGGAGCAGCTCGTCTACTCCACCGAGAAGTTCCTCACCGACAACGCCGACAAGCTGCCCGAGGACGGCCGCAAGCCCGTCGACGAGGCCCTCAAGGACCTCAAGGACGCGCTGGCCGCCGACGGCACCTCGTCGGAGGACATCTCCACCAAGGCCACCACGCTCTCCGAGGAGTCCCAGAAGCTCGGCGCCGCGCTCTACGCGCAGCAGTCCGAGCAGGGCACCCCGGGTGCTGCCGGGGCGGGCGCTGCCGGGGCCGGTGCTGGCGGCGCGGGCGCGGCCGGTGCCGGTCAGGCCAAGGGCAAGGACGACGACGTCATCGACGCCGAGGTCGTCGACGACGACAAGGGCACCAAGTGACCGATCCCGCCGCCGGCCGCGTGGGCTCCCCCGACGGGGAGCCCACCGGCCCGGTGATCCGGGACAAGCGGCGCATCGACCCCACCACGGGCCAGGTGCGCGACCCGGGCTCGCCTCCCGCGGGCCCCGCCAGCAACGACAGGGAGGTCCCCATGGCAGACATGTCGGACAGCTCGCACCAGCAGGACGACCAGCACGCCCGGATGGCGGAGGGCGACGACTCCTTCGCCGGCGCCGTCGGGGACGCGCTCCCCGGCCGGCAGGACCAGGACGGTATGCCGTCCAGCCCCTTCTCGCCCGAGGAGGTCGCCGCGCAGGAGGCGACGCTCGACGCGCAGAAGGCTCGCGCGGAGGCCGCCGCCGACCCCGAGCAGCACCCCGACACGGTGCTGGCCGCGGAGCGGCTCGCGGACCTGCAGCGGCTGCAGGCGGAGTACGTCAACTACAAGCGCCGCGTCGACCGCGACAAGGTCATGCTCAAGGACCTCGGGGTCGCCTCCGTGATCGAGGCGCTGATGCCGGTCCTCGACGAGATCTCGCTGGCCCGCCAGCACGGCGACCTGGCCGAGGGCACCCCCTTCGCCTCGATCGCCGACAAGCTGCAGGGCGCGCTCGGGCGGTTCGGGCTCGAGCAGTTCGGCGAGGCCGGGGACGCCTTCGACCCGACCATCCACGAGGCCCTCATGCACGTCGAGGCCGAGCTCCCCGAGGGAGTCACGGGCACGACGGTCGTGCAGGTCCTCCAGCCCGGCTACCGGCAGGGCGAGCGCGTGCTGCGCGCCGCCCGCGTGTCGGTCGCCGACCCGCAGTAGCCGCGCCGGAGCCGGGGCGGGGTCCACGACCCCGCCCCGGCCCCCCGGGCCGACGCCCGGCCCGACGCGACGACCCATGATCGCCAAGCACCTTCGACGGATTGCGAAGCACCTTTGACAGACACGGAAGGAGACGCCGGTGGCCAGCCAGGACTGGTTCGAGAAGGACTTCTACGCCACGCTGGGCGTCCCGGCGGACGCTGACGCGGACGCCATCAAGCGCGAGTACCGCAAGCTCGCGCGCAAGCACCACCCCGACCAGAACCCCGGCGACGCTGCCGCCGAGCAGAAGTTCAAGGAGGTGGGGGAGGCCTACTCGGTGCTCTCCGACCCCGAGCAGCGCCAGCAGTACGACGCCATACGCCAGATGGCCCGCGGGGGCGCGAGGTTCGCGCCCGGCGCGGGGGCCGGCGCGGGCGGCGGCTTCGAGGACGTCTTCAGCCACCTCTTCACCCAGGGCGGCGCGGGCGGTCCCGGCATGCGCTTCACCACGTCCGGCGGCGGGGCGGGCCAGCCCGACCTGGACGACCTGCTGCGGATGTTCGGCGGCGCCGGCGGAGGCGGCCAGTCCCCCTTCGGCCAGGGCTACGGGGCGTATGGCGCCCCCACCGGCCCCCGGCCCGGCGCCGACGTCCAGGCCACCGTCACGATCGGTTTCACCGAGGCGGTCCGCGGCGACACGGTCACGCTGACGGCCGTCGACGGGGAGCGCGTCACCACGCGGATCCCGGCCGGTGTCAAGGACGGTCAGCGGATCCGGCTGCGCGGCAAGGGCGAGCACGGTGACCCGCAGGCCCCGCGCGGCGACCTGATCCTCACGGTGCAGGTGAGCCCGCACGAGGTCTTCGGCCGCGACGGCGACAACCTGACCGTCGAGGTGCCGGTGACCTTCGCCGAGGCGGCCCTCGGCGCCACGATCTCCGTCCCGACGCTCGGCGCCGCCGACAGCGGCAGCGACGGCCACGGTCGCGGCCATCTCGTCAAGGTCAAGATCGCCCCCGGCACCCAGAGCGGGCAGAAGCTGCGCGTCAAGGGTCGGGGCGTCGCGGCCAAGCACGGCACCGGCGACCTCATCGTCACGGTCCACGTGCTGGTCCCCACCACCCTCAGCGACGAGGCGCGCGCCGCCGTCGAGGTGCTGCACGCCGAGGACGCCGCCGGCGACGTCCGCGCCGACCTGCGCGCCCGCGCCGCCCGGGGGTGAGCGACATGGCCGTCGACGACCGGTTCCAGCCCGACGAGGACGCGCCGCTCTTCGTGATCTCGGTGGCGGCGGAGCTGGCCGGCATGCACGCGCAGACGCTGCGGCAGTACGACCGGCTCGGCCTGGTCACCCCGCACCGCACGGGAGGCGGCGGCCGGCGCTACTCCCAGCGGGACGTCGCGCAGCTGCGCGAGGTGCAGCGGTTGTCCCAGGAGGAGGGCGTCAGCCTGTCCGGCATACGCCGGATCCTGGAGCTCGAGGACCACGTGAGCGCGCTGCGGTCCCGCGTGGAGGAGCTGACCGGCGAGGTCGACGGGCTGCGAGCCATCGCGAGCTACGGCCACCGGGTCTTCGCGGCCGGGCGCGGCGAGATCGTGGCGATGCCCCCCGGGCGACGCCCCCGGTCCGGGCGCTCCACCAGCCAGGCCCTCGTGGTCTGGCGACCGGAGCCACCCCGCTGAGGGCCGACGCTGCCGCCGACCACGGTCGGCGGCAGCGTCACTGCGCCGGGGCCACCAGCCCGCGGGTCGTCAGGATCTCCTGCATGATCGGGTAGATGTTCTCCGGCTGCCGGGCGTCGTAGGCGTGACCGTCCGGGACCGCCTCGGCGATCCGCTGCAGCGCCGCCAGGTCGGCGTCCTGGCTGATCCCGATGAGCGCGATGCGCACCGGGCGGCCGGCGTCCTTGCTGGCCCGCGTCAGGTTGGCGACGAGCTGCTGCTCGGTGAGCGAGCTGGGGTCCTCGTTCTTGCCGTCGGTCAGCAGGATGAGCGCGTTGGCGAAGTCCGGCTGATAGCTGCGCTGCAGCTCCTGGTAGCCCGCCCAGATGGTGTCGTGCAGGGCCGTGCCGTTGGCCTGGTGCCAGGTGAGCGTCGACGCGACGTGCCCGAGCACCAGCCGCTGGTTGGCCAGGCCCGCCCCGTGGTTGAGCGGCTGGATCGGCACGAGCGGCGCCCAGTCCTGCGGCTGGCCGGGGTGCGCCAGGTCGAAGCTCCACAGCCCGATCTGGCTGGTCTCGGGGAACTTCGCGAGCGCCTTGATGGCCGCGGTCCGCGCCAGCTCGATGCGGTTCATGCCGGGGATGGCCTGCTTCTTCATCGACTCCGAGGTGTCGATGACCGCGAGCATCCGGGTCTGGCGCGACATCGTCACCCACATCCGGAGCGCGGTGTCGGCGTCGGCGGCCCGGGGGGTCGCGATGATCCGCGGCATCGCGGCGGGCACCCCCGTGACGCCGGGTCCCGCGGACCCGCCGACCCGGAAGCCGGCCGCGCGCAGCACGTCGATCGACTGCTGCTGCGCCAGCCCGTCACGCAGCGCCTGTATGGCGCGAGCGGGCGCCGCGCCCGGGCCGCCCACCGTGATCAGCGGGTAGTCCAGCTGGGGCACCGCCTCGGCGGGCGCGAGGGCCCCGACCTGCGCGGTCGGGTGCGCCTGGTTCATCGCGTAGATCTGCTGCTCGGAGGCGGGGAAGGACGCCGCCGTGCCCTGGCTGGCCGTGGCCTGGCGCCGCAGCGCGTCCTCGGTCGCCGTGCTGCGCGACAGCGTCAGCAGCAGGCCCTGCAGCGCGCGGGAGTCCTGCGGCGAGGCGCTGACCGCCTCCTTGGCCCCGAGCAGGGCGAGCAGCGAGGCGGTGCTGCGCTCCGGGGTGGCCACCCGCAGCGGGGCGACCCCCTGGTTGACCACGGCGCTCCAGGCGACGGTGCCCGCGCGGCCCTTGCTGCCGGACCCCTGCGGCGCCGTGAAGAGCACCGGCGAGGTCGCGACGACCGGGCCGCGGGTCAGCGGGACGCTGGGCGCCGCCGCGCGGACCCGCTCGGCCCACAGCGAGGAGTCCGGGACCCACACCTGGGTGGCGGCGTCGTCGCCGCTCATCAGCCCCGAGGCGGCGTCCGCCGCGCTGCGGGCCGTCACGGTGTAGTCCACGCAGTCGCGGGTCGAGCTCTCGAGCCTGGCCGTGATCTGGCGCAGCGCGGGGGCGAGGTCGTCGGTCGTGGTGATGCGCAGCGGGGTGACCGTGCCGCACCCGGGCAGGGCGCCCGCGGCGGCCACGGCCGGGACCCGGGAGCCGGGGTCGTCGGCGCCCGGCCGCGTCAGCGCGAACGTGCCGACGATGCCGGCGAGGGCCACAAGAGGCAAGGCGACGACGGCGGCCTTCGGGGCGGTGCGCGGGGCAGAGTGGCGTCCCATGCGGGCAATGTAGCGGAGCCGTGTCGCCCCAGGTCAGGGCATCGGGCCTCCCGGTGCGGATGTGAAGTCCGTTCGGGAGCAGCGAATTACGCTAGGTAGTCACTCTTCAGCGTTGGGTGACGCGAGGTGGCTGGGTCAGGTGGCTGGGTCAGGTGGCTGGGTCAGGTGGCTGAGACCGGTGCTCAGGTCAGGTGGCCAGGGAGCGCACCGCGGGAGAGCTCCGCAGGATCGGGACCTGCTCGCGGGTGCGGTCCACCAGGTCCAGGTCCACGTCGGCGACGAGCAGCTCCGACGCCCCGCCCAGCCGGGCCCGGACCGCGCCGGTCGGGTCCACGACGGCGCTGCGTCCGATCCCCAGGGGCTTGCGCACCGACTCCGGCTGCCAGGCCTGCCCGGCGGCGACCAGCCAGGCCTGCGCATCGTGCGCCCGCGCGGCGGTCAGCAGGTCCCACTGCTGGGCCTTGCCGGGGCCGTCGCCCCACGACGCCGGCAGCGCGACGACCTGGGCGCCGGCCCGACCCAGCGCGGTGAACTGGTCGGGGAAGCGGACGTCGTAGCAGGTCGCGAGGCCCACCCGCACCCCGTCGACGTCCACCGTCACGTAACCGTCGCCCGGTGCCACCGTCTCGGACTCCCGGGTCGTGAACGCGTCGAAGAGGTGCACCTTGCGATAGGTCGCCTCGGCGTGCGGCCCGGTCAGCAGCAGGGTGTTGTGCACCCGACCGTCGTCGGCCGGCTCGAAGAGCCCCGCCACCACGGTGACGCCGGCGTCGCGGGCGGCTGCCCGCAGCGCGTCCGCGAAGGGGCCGTCGAGCGGCTCGGCGTGGTCCCGAAGCGGCGTCGCGAAGCTCACCATCGTCGCCTCGGGCAGCACCACCAGCCAGGCCCCCGCGTCGGCCGCCTCGCGCACCAGGCGCACCGCCTCGGCGAGGTTGGCCGCCTTGTCGTCGCTGCTGCGCAGCTGCCCCGCCGCGAGCCGGCGCGTCGTCACCGCTGCTCGCCGCCCGCCGCGGGGCCGCCCAGCGCCTCGTAGGCCGCGACGAAGGCGGCATACGACGTGGGGTCGAAGGGGACGAAGCGCACCAGGTCGATGCCGTCCTTGGGGTGCTCGAGCACGCGGGTCAGGGCGATCCGCGCCACGTCGGCGACCTTCCAGCCGTAGGCGCCCGCGCTCACCGCGGGGAAGGCGATCGTGCGAACCCCCAGCTCCTGGGCCACGTCGAGGCAGCGGGTGTAGCAGGACCCGAGCAGGTTGGGGTCGATCTGGCCCTCGTGACGGTTGGGCCCCACGGTGTGGATGACGTAGCGGCAGGGCAGGTCACCCGCCCCCGTCGCGACCGCCTCGCCGACCGGCAGCCCGCCCGGGAACTCCGTCGCCCGCACGTGCCGGCACTCGCCGCGCAGCGTCGGCCCGGCCGCGCGGTGGATCGCGCCGTCCACCCCGCCGCCCCCCATGAGCGACGAGTTGGCCGCGTCCACGATGGCGTCGACGGCCTGCTGGGTGATGTCTCCCTGCACGATCTCGATGGCAGCCATGCGGCCAAGCCTACGTCGGCGGCCCGGTCGGCACCTGCCGTCTCCCGCGCGTTAACCGGCGACGGGTCGCCCCGACACCTCACGCCCCTAGCGTCGGTCGGACCACACGACCGCTCCCGACGGAGGACCTCGATGCGCCGCGACGACCACCCCCGCCCCGCCGACCACCCCATGGAGCCCGTCGGGCCCGTCGAGCCCGTCGAGCCCGTCGGGCCCGTCCCCGCGGCCTCGACCGGGCGCCCAGGGGCGTCGCGGCGCCAGCTGCTCGCCGGAGCCGGCGCGGCGCTCGGGCTGGGCCTCGTCCCCGGCACCTTCGCGGCGACCCCGGCCGACGCGCGGCCGCGGCCACGACCGCAGCGGTGGCAGTGGCTCGTCGGCGACCACCACGTGCACACGGTCTTCTCCCACGACGCGAAGTACCTCGTCGGCACCCAGGTCGCCAAGGCCCGGGAGTTCGGCGTCGACTGGATGGTCTTCACCGAGCACGCCAACGTCGCCCACCACACCAAGGGCGCCGCCATGGAGAAGGCGCTGCTGGAGCAGCTGCGCCGGGACCACCCCGAGCTGCTGATCTACCAGGGCCTGGAGTGGTACATCCCCGCCGCCGAGCACTGCTCGGTCATCGTGGCGCCCGGCCCGCGGGACGTCGACCTGATCCGGGAGTTCGAGCAGCGCTGGGACGGCAAGCTCAACCGGTGGGAGAAGCCCGCCCCCGGCACGCCGCAGGTCGCCGAGTGGGAGGCCAAGGCCGTCCAGGCGTTGCAGTGGCTGGCCGAGCAGCGTCGAGCCCGCGTGGTCGACGACCTGCTCGTCCTCGCCAACCACCCGCTGCGCCTAGGCATCGACTCGCCGCACGAGCTGCGGGCGTGGCGCGACGCCGCCCCCGACCTCATGATCGGCATGGAGGGTGCGCCCGGGGCGCAGGCCGGGGCGTGGGGTCCCAACCCTCAGCCCAGCCACCAGCGGGGGGAGTACGAGAACGCGCCGTCGCCCTACTCCTGGCCCGGCTTCCCGCTCGAGGCCTACCGGACCCGAGGCGGGTTCGACTGGGCCACCGCCGTGGTCGGTGGCCTGTGGGACTCGCTGCTGGCCGAGGGGCGCCCCTACTGGATCACCAGCAACTCCGACCACCACAACGAGTCGCGGGACCGCACGACGACGGGCCCCTACCCGGCCGGGGAGAGCTTCGACACGATGGGGCGCCGTCCCGACCCGGTCCCGACCGCCGACCCGCAGGGCGGCGGGGACTACTGGCCGGGGGAGTTCAGCCGCAACCACACCGGGGTCGAGCAGCGCACCTACCGCGGCGTCCTGCAGGCGCTGCGCGAGGGCCGCAGCTGGGTCGACCACGGCCACCTCGTCCACCACGTCGAGGTCGAGGTGACCGGGGGAGGACCGGCGGGTCGCGGGCGCGGCCACGGCTACGGCCGGCAGGTGTCAGCCACCCTGGGCGGCCGGGTCCGGGTGCGCCGCGGCTCGACCGTCACGGTGTCCGTGACCATCCACCCGACGACCTACCGCAACGCCTGGGGCATCCTGCCCCGCCTCGCCCACGTCGACGTCATCGCCGGGCGGGTCACCGGGCCCGCCGCCGACCGCGACACCTGGCAGGCGCCGGGCACCCGGGTGGTCCGCACCTTCGACACCACCGGCCGCGGAGGCCCCTTCACGCTGCGCCACGAGCTCGTCGCCGAGGAGCCCGGCTACGTCCGGCTGCGCGGCAGCGACGGCAACCGTCACGGCGTCGGGCCGATGGGGGCGGCCGTGGACCCGCACGGCCCGGTGCCCCACGACGGCACCCCGGGTGCGGGCAACCCGTGGACCGACACGTGGTTCTACACCAACCCCGTCTTCATCGACGTCGTCTGAGCAGCGCGCGAGGCCGTATGCCGGAGCCCGGGCGGGCGCCATCCGGCATACGGCCGCTGCTCACATGAGGGCCGACGCGAGCCGGCAGAAGCCGTCGGCGATCTGCTCGTGCCAGGGGCGGCGCTTCCACTCGGTGAGGGTGAGGCGGCGCGACCGGCTGCGCAGCAGGTCCTCGAACTCCGCGAGGTCCGCCGCGAAGTCCGCCCCCTCGACCAGGACGGACACCTCCAGGTTGAGGGTGAAGGAGCGCATGTCCATGTTGCTCGACCCGATCACCGAGGTGCGGCCGTCGATGGTGAGCGTCTTGGCGTGCAGGACGAAGGGCTGGGGATACATCCAGATGTCGACGCCGGACGCCAGCAGCAGCTCGTAGTAGGAGCGCTGCGCGTGGTGCACGATCGGCTGGTCGCCCTGCTCGGAGACGAAGAGCTCGACCACCAGCCCCTGCTCCGCCGCGCTCGTCACCGCCATGAGCAGCGACTCGTCGGGCACGAAGTAGGGGCTGATCATCCGCACCGACTCGTTGGCGTTGTGGATCAGCGCATTGAAGAGCTTGAGGTTGTTCTGGGCCTCGAAGCCGGGCCCGCTCGGCACGCACTGGGCGTAGAGGTCGCCGGTGGCCTCGGCGCGGACCAGGGTGCCGCCGGCGCCGACGTCCAGGAGGTCGTCGGTCTCGGAGTACCAGTCGGTGCGGAAGACGGCGTCGAGCTCCTGCACCACCGGGCCGGTGAACCGCGCCATGATGTCGATCCACTCCCGGCCGAGGCGGCGGTTGCGGCGCTTGCCGTAGCGGGCGTCGATGAGGTTCTGCGAGCCGATGAAGCCGACCTGGCCGTCGATGATCAGCAGCTTGCGGTGGTTGCGCAGGTCGGGCCGCAGGACCTCCCGCTTGCAGGGGGTGAACGGCAGCATCCGGGCCCACTGCACCCCGATCCGGTCCAGGTGGCGGATGGTGCGGCGGTAACCGGGGATCCGCAGCGACGCCAGGTGGTCGAAGAGCACCCGCACGGTCACGCCGCGCTCGACCGCCCGGCCCAGGGCGTCGAAGACCGGCTGCGTGGTCTCGTCGAGGGACAGGATGTAGAACTCGGCGTGCACGAACTCGCGGGCCAGGTCGATCTCGTCGGCCATCTGGTGCAGCGACGCGACGTAGTCGGTCTCGAGGGTGGCGTCGGCGCCGGCCAGCATGGGCATGGCGCCGAGCCGGCGGTTCATCCGGGTGACGGGCTCCAGCCAGGGGGGACCGTCGTCAGGGCGCTCGATGTCGATGTCGGCGGTGCGCGCGAGGATCACCTCGGAGACCCGGCGCTGCTTGTTGCGGCGGCGCCGCGGCAGCTTGGAGGACCCGATCAGCAGGAACGCGAACAACCCGAGGAAGGGGATGAAGAAGATCGCGAGCAGCCACGCCACGGCGCTGGAGGGGCGCCGGTTGTTGGAGACGACCGAGGCCGCGACGACGCGGAACGCCAGGTCGAGGGCGACCGCGATCTCCACCCCCAGGTTGCCGAGGGTGGGCGGCCAGTCGAACCAGCCCCACCAGGCGTAGACCCACTCCACCCCGGCAGGTCAGTGCTGCTCGCGGCCGACGCGGTCCACGTCGACGGGGAACCCGCTCTCGCGCAGTCGCGAGCCCACTCGCTGGATCTCGTCCTCGGTGGGCAGGTCGTCGGTAACCTTGATGATGCCGACCCCGACGTCGATCTTGTCGGCGGGGACCATGCCGTTGCGGACCAGCTCGTCGCCGAGCTCCTCCACCTCGGTGTCGGTCAGCCGGCGCCGCAGCAGCGCGAGCAGCGGCTGGTAGTCGTTGTCGGGCACGCCGTTGGGATAACCGGCGCGCAGCCAGTTGACCACGCGCTCCAGGTAAGGATTCATGGGGGATCCTCCTCGGGTCTGGACGGCTCCGACGGGTGAGCCCCGCCGGACGCCGCAGGGCGCCTCCGGTTGCTCGGACCGGGGCGCCCGCAGGGCCAGGACGCACGCGTCCCAGTATGCCGTCAGCCGGCCTCGCTCACCTGGTTGTCGGACCGGTCGGTCGCTTCCTCGTCGGCCAGGCCGATCGCCTCGTCGGCGCCGGCGAGCGGCCAGCCTCCGGCGGCGAGGCGGCTCGCGACCCGGGTGACGTCCTGCTCCGACGGCCGCTCCAGGATCATCTGCCGGATCCGCGCGGTGATCGCGTCCCGGTCGATGTCGGCGTCGCCGCGCTCGGCGCGCAGGGCCACCGCGAGGTCGGTGACCTCCGTCTCGGTGAGGTCGCGGTGCAGGATCCCGAGGAGGGCGATGTAGTCGCTCTGCGGCACCCCGTCCGGGTAGCCGGCGCGCAGCCACCCGAGGAGCCGGGCGAAGGGGTTGGTGCCCATGGCGCTCAGTGCTTCTTGTCGACGATGGTCGGGATGATGTGGTCGAAGCTCACGGCCTTGCCGAAGCCGGAGGCGACGATGATCGTGATGCCGGTGATGATGGCCGCGGCGACGAGCGCGAAGCACAGGATGCCAATGACCCGACCCACCGGGTGGGGGCGGGCGGTGCTGTCGATCTCGGCGCTGCCGCCCTGGCCGTAGGCCATCGCGCGGATGCCCGTGGCGAAGATCGCGGGGAGGCCGGCGCCGAGCAGCAGGCCGACGGCGAGGACCTTCCAGGCGGCGTCGAAGAGGAGCTCGAGGTTCTTCATGAGGTGGTCTCCTGCTCAGGCCCGGACGTCGGCGGACGCCGCGATCGCCTCGTTGGCGTCGTCGCGGGTGTCCCACTCGTCGTTGACGTTGTTGTGGTCGATCGGCTTCTGCCGCGAGCGGTGGTACATGTAGCCGGACAGGGCGCACAGGATCGCGAAGATCACGACGACGCCGGCCAGACCGCCGATGACATGGCCGATGAACCACATCACCGCACCCACGACCGCCGCGGACGGCAGCGTGATCAGCCAGGCCGCGACCATGCGCGCGGCGACGCCCCAGCGCACCTCGGCGCCCTTCTTGCCGATGCCGGTGCCGAGGATGGAGCCGGTGGCCACGTGCGTGGTCGACAGCGCGAAGCCCAGGTGGCTGGACACGAGGATCGTGGCCGCCGACGCGGACTCGGCCGCCATGCCCTGGGGGGAGGCGATCTCGACGAGCCCCTTGCCGAGCGTGCGGATGATCCGCCAGCCGCCGAGGTAGGTGCCGAGCGCGATCGCGAGGGCGCAGGACAGCTTGACCCAGAACGGCACCGAGTGGGTGTCGGTGTGGGAGCCGTAGGCGATGAGGGCGAGCGTGATGACGCCCATGGTCTTCTGCGCGTCGTTGGTGCCGTGGGCGAGGGAGACCAGCGAGGCCGACCCGATCTGGCCCCAGCGGAAGCCCGACTCCTTCCACCGCTCGTTGACGCCGGTGGTGATCTTGTAGATCAGCCACGTGCCGGTGGCCGCGACGACGGCGGCGATCACGGGGGACAGCAGCGCGGGCATGATGACCTTGCCGAGGACGCCGTCGAGCTTGCTGCCGTCGCCGTTCCACTTCACGCCGGCCCAACCGATGCCCGCGATGGTGGAGCCGATCAGGCCGCCGAAGAGCGCGTGGGAGGAGCTGGACGGCAGGCCGAGCAGCCAGGTCAGGAGGTTCCAGACGATGCCGCCGATGAGGCCGGCGAGCACGATGAGCAGCAGCGCCTGGCCGTGGTCGGCGACCAGGGAGGTGATGGGGGAGCCGTCCTTGTTCTGGATCTTGATGACGGCGTTGGTGACGGTGAGGGCGACCTCGACGCTCAGGAAGGCGCCGACGAGGTTGAGGATCCCGGAGAGCAGCACCGCGGTCTTGGGCTTGAGCGCCCCGGTGGCGATGGACGTCGCCATCGCGTTGCCGGTGTCGTGGAAGCCGTTGGTGAAGTCGAAGGCCAGGGCCGTGATGACGACCAGCACGAGGAGGATGAGGGAAACGTCCACGCCGACCATTGTGGCCACCTCCAGCACGCCGCTGAACCCGCTGGGCGGATTCCGCACCGTTGGGCACCAAGTGTTAACCCGGGTGACGCCTGCGGTTGGCCGCAACCGGTGGTGACGCGGATCAAACGGACACGATGCTGTGACGGAGATCACGCCATGGATCGTTCATCGTTGGCGGGGTCGGCGGGGCTCGGTCGGTCGCGCGGCCGGTTCCCGCGACCCGGTGACGGTCGAGGTTGAGCGGAATAGACTCAACTTTGACGGGGTTGTCGCCAGTGAAGCCGGGCTTGCCGGCATACGAGACCCACGGCCCGCAGGGCCGTCAGACCCACCGAGGAGCCGCACATGGAGCTGACCACCAAGGCAGCCGAGGCCGTCAACGCGGCCGTGCACGACGCGACCTCCGCGCACCACGCGCAGGTCGAGCCCGCCCACCTGCTCGTCGCCCTGCTCGGGCAGCAGGACACCACGACCGGGCCGCTGATCGCCGCGACCGGCGCCACGCCCCAGGCCGTGGGCGCCGCAGCCGCCCGAGTCCTCGCCTCCCTGCCCACCGTGACCGGCAGCACCAGCACGCCTACCGCCTCCCAGGCGACCCAGGCCGTGCTGCAGCAGGCCGGCAACGCGGCGGCCGCGATGGGCGACAGCTACATCTCCACCGACCACCTGCTCGTGGCGATCGCCCGCAGCGGCAGCTTCGGGCTGGACGCGGCGGCGCTCGAGGCCAAGATCCCCGAGATCCGCGGCGGCCGCACGATCACGTCCGCCAACCCCGAGGGCACCTTCGAGGCGCTCGAGAAGTACGGCACCGACCTGACCCAGGTCGCCCGCGACGGCAAGCTCGACCCGGTCATCGGCCGGGACTCCGAGATCCGCCGCGTCGTGCAGGTGCTGTCCCGCCGCACCAAGAACAACCCTGTGCTGATCGGCGAGCCCGGCGTCGGCAAGACCGCCGTCGTCGAGGGCCTCGCCCAGCGCATCGTCGCCGGTGACGTCCCCGAGAGCCTGCGCGGCAAGCGCCTCATCTCCCTCGACCTCGGCGCGATGGTCGCGGGCGCGAAGTACCGCGGCGAGTTCGAGGAGCGGCTCAAGGCCGTGCTCGACGAGATCAAGGGCTCCGACGGTGAGGTCATCACCTTCATCGACGAGATCCACACGATTGTGGGCGCCGGCGCCACCGGTGACTCCGCGATGGACGCCGGCAACATGCTCAAGCCGATGCTGGCCCGCGGCGAGCTGCGGCTGATCGGCGCCACCACCCTGGACGAGTACCGCGAGAACATCGAGAAGGACTCGGCGCTCGAGCGGCGCTTCCAGCAGGTCTTCGTGGGGGAGCCGTCCGTGGAGGACACCATCGCGATCCTGCGGGGGCTCAAGGAGAGGTACGAGGCGCACCACAAGGTCGCCATCGCTGACTCCGCGCTCGTCGCGGCCGCAGCGCTGTCCGACCGCTACATCACCGGGCGGCAGCTGCCCGACAAGGCCATCGACCTGGTCGACGAGGCCGCGTCCCGGCTGCGCATGGAGATCGACTCCTCGCCCGTCGAGATTGACGAGCTGCGCCGCCAGGTCGACCGGCTCCGCATGGAGGAGCTGCACCTCGAGCAGGAGACCGACGCGGCCTCCCGGGAGCGGCTCGAGCGGCTGCGCAAGGAGATCGCCGACCGCAGCGAGGAGCTCGCCGGGCTCAACGCCCGCTGGGAGGCCGAGAAGGCCGGCCTCAACAAGGTCGGTGACCTCAAGGCCAAGCTCGACGAGGCCCGCTCGCGCGCCGAGGTGCTGGTCCGCGAGGGCCGGCTCAACGACGCCGCCCCGATCATGTATGGCGAGATCCCCCGTCTCGAGCGGGAGGTCGACGAGGCTCAGGCCGAGGAGCAGCAGGATGCCGGCGCCGGCACCGCGCCGATGGTGCAGGAGGAGGTCGACGCGGACGCGATCGCCGACGTCATCTCGTCCTGGACCGGGATCCCGGCCGGTCGGCTGCTCGAGGGCGAGACCGAGAAGCTCCTCCACATGGAGCAGGTCATCGGCGAGCGCCTCATCGGGCAGGCCGAGGCCGTGCGGGCCGTGTCGGACGCGGTCCGGCGGGCGCGGGCCGGGGTCGCCGACCCCAACCGTCCCACCGGGTCCTTCCTCTTCCTCGGCCCGACGGGTGTCGGCAAGACCGAGCTGGCCAAGTCGCTGGCCGACTTCCTCTTCGACGACGAGCGGGCCATGGTGCGCATCGACATGTCGGAGTACTCCGAGCGGCACTCCGTCGCCCGGCTCGTCGGAGCCCCTCCCGGCTACGTCGGCTACGAGGAGGGCGGTCAGCTGACCGAGGCGGTCCGCCGGCGCCCCTACAGCGTGGTCCTGCTCGACGAGGTGGAGAAGGCCCACCCGGAGACCTTCGACATCCTGCTGCAGGTCCTCGACGACGGTCGGCTGACCGACGGTCAGGGCCGGACGGTCGACTTCCGCAACGTCATCCTCGTCATGACCTCCAACCTGGGCTCGCAGTTCCTCGTGGACCCGACCCTGGACGAGACGGCCAAGCGGGAGGCGGTCATGGCGACCGTGCGGTCCTCCTTCAAGCCGGAGTTCCTCAACCGGCTGGACGAGGTCGTGATCTTCGACCCGTTGTCGATGGACGAGCTCGGGCACATCGTCGAGCTGCAGGTCGCGGAGATGGGCCGCCGGCTGGCGGACCGGCGGATCACCCTGGAGGTGACCGAGGCGGCCCGCGAGTGGCTGGCGCTGACGGGCTACGACCCGGCCTACGGCGCGCGGCCGCTGCGGCGGCTCGTGCAGCGCGAGATCGGCGACCGGCTGGCCAAGGCGCTGCTGTCGGGCGAGGTCCAGGACGGGCAGACCGTGGTCGTCGACCGCGACGGCGACGCCGACGCGCTCACCCTGGGCTGACCGCTCGCCCCAGTCGCAGATCTTCGGGTTGCAGCCCGAAGATCTGCGACTGTCGTGAAGCCCGGCCCCTCCTGCGAGCCTGCGAGGGTCAGAGGATCGGGAGCCAGGCGCCCGCCCGGTCCTGGAAGGTCTGCGGATCCCACGACCCCGCCCCCTCCGGGACCTTCCCCAGGAGGGGAGCGCCCGTGACGGCGGGCAGGTCGTCCACGTTGAGGCGCTCGGCGAGGCCGGGGGACTCCGGCCACGACCCGATCACGAAACCGAGGCACTCCAGCCCCCGCAGCTGCAGCGCCTCGGCGGTCAGCGCGGAGTGGTTGAGCGTCCCGAGGCCGGCCGTGGCGACCACGATGACGCCGACCGTGAGGCCGAGCTCCTGCAGGCACAGCGCCAGGTCGGCCAGCGTGCCACCCGCCAGGTCGAGCCGGACCAGCAGCCCGCCCGCGCCCTCCACCAGCACGATGTCGACGTCGTCGCGCCGCGCGACCTGGGCGATCTGCGAGGCGAGGACCGGCACCGGGGGGAGCTCCCGGCCCGTATGCCGTGCCGCCGCGTCCGGGGACAGGGGATCGGGCAGCCGCACCAGCTCGACCGTCTCCACGCCGCCGGCCAGCCGGTCGACGACGGCCAGGTCGCCGTCCTCGCCCGGCTGGAGCCCGGTCTGGCACGGCTTGACGACGGCGACGCGCAGCCGCTGCTCCTGGAGCCCGACGGCGAGCGCCGCGGTGGCGATGGTCTTGCCGACCTCGGTGCCGGTGCCGGTGACGACGATGATGGGTGCGGGGGTGCTCACGGGTCCAGCCTCTCAGGGGTGGGCGACGGCGACGGCCTCGACCAGCGCGCCGGTGATGGTGGCCACGTCGTCGTCGGTGCAGGCGTAGGGCGGCATCGTGTAGACGAGGTCGCGGAAGGGCCGCACCCACACCCCTCGGTCGAGCGCGGCCCGGGTGACCTCGGCCACGCGCACCGGCTCGTCGTGCACAGCGTCGCCGCCAGTGTGAGGTAGCCGCCGGTCAGGGCCTTGCCCACGCACAGGATGTCGGGGACGACCCCGCACCGGTCGACGGCCCACAGCGTCCCGGTCCGCCCGAGGCCCGTCGCGATCTCGTCGGCCACCAGCAGCGCGCCGGAGCCGGCGGCGAGGGAGGCGAGCACGCGCACGGCATACGGGCTGTAGACGTGCATGCCGCCGGCGCCCTGCAGGACCGGCTCCACCACCACGGCCGCGATCTCGGCCGCGTGCTCGGCATAGAGCGCGCGCGTCTCGCGCTCCCAGGCCGCCATCGCCGGGTCGGACCCGTCCAGGTCGAGGCCCGCGGGCGGACGCGGGGCGAAGACCTGCTCCGGCAGCACCCCGGTGAAGAGCGTGTGCATCCCGCTCACGGGGTCGCACACGCTCATCGGAGCGACGGTGTCCCCGTGGTAGCCGCCGCGGATCGTGAACATCCGCCGTCGCGGGCGCCCGAGGGCCACGTGGTACTGCCAGGCCATCTTGAGGGCCACCTCCACCGCGACGGAGCCCGAGTCGGCGAGGAAGGCGTGCTGCAGCGGTGACTCGTCAGCCTGGCCGCTGGGAGCCAGGGCGACGAGCCGCCGCCCCAGGGTCACGGCCGGCTCGTGGGTGAGGCCGCCGAACATCACGTGGCTCATCGCGCCCAGCTGGTCGCGCACCGCCGCGTCCAGCTCCGGGACGGCATAACCATGCACCGCGCACCACCACGAGGACATCGCGTCGACCACCTCCCGTGGGCGGCCGTCGACCTCGAGCCGCAGCCGCACGCCGCGGGCGCTGCGCACGAGATAGGGGTCGGCCGCGGCCGGGAAGGTCGAGTAGGGGTGCCACAGGTGCCGTCGGTCCCACGCCAGCAACGACTCCTGAACACCGTTCATGAGGCCAGTATGCCGCCCGCCCCTCCCTGCCCTCGCCCCCCCGGAGGCCCCCACCGCCGCCGATAGCGGCACCCCGATGTCGGGGGGATGCGCTGGGGTGCATAGAATCCCAGGCGCACCGTCCCCACCACCCATCGGGGGCACCAATCTGACAGCGAGGTCAGCATGGCCACAGTCGATGCTCGTCCGCCCGGCGACCAGCCCAACCAGCCCACCACCGGGTCCGGCGAACAGCTCCAGCGCAACCTGTCCAACCGTCACGTCCAGCTCATCGCCATCGGCGGTGCCATCGGCACCGGCCTGTTCATGGGCTCCGGCAAGACCATCCACGCCGCCGGCCCCTCCATCCTCCTGGTCTACGTCACCGTGGGGGTGATGCTCTTCTTCGTCATGCGGGCGATGGGCGAACTGCTCCTGCACAACCTCGACTACAAGTCCTTCCAGGACTTCTCGGCCGACATGCTCGGGCCGTGGGCGGGGTTCATGTCCGGCTGGACCTACTGGCTGTGCTGGGTCGTCACCGGCATGGCGGAGATCATCGCGGTCGCGGGCTACTGGGACTTCTGGGTCCACGACAAGACGCTGTCGATCCTGCTGGCCGTGGCCATGCTGGCCTTCCTGCTCTTGCTCAACCTGCTGACCGTGCGGCTCTTCGGCGAGATGGAGTTCTGGTTCGCGATCATCAAGGTCGTCGCCATCATCGCGCTGATCCTCATGGGGCTGTTCATGCTCGTCACGGTGTTCCGCTCGCCGGACGGCACCAAGGCGTCCGTGACCTACCTGTGGGACCACGGCGGCTTCTTCCCCAAGGGCGTCAACGGCTTCTTCGAGGGCTTCCAGATCGCGGTCTTCGCGTTCGTCGGCATCGAGCTGGTCGGCACCACGGCCGCCGAGACCAAGGACCCCACCCGGACCCTGCCGAAGGCCATCAACTCGATCCCGATCCGCGTGATCATCTTCTACGTCTTCGCGCTCTTCGTGATCATGACGATCACGCCGTGGAGCTCGATCAACCCCGAGGTCTCGCCCTTCGTCAACCTCTTCAGCCTGGCCGGGCTCGCCGCGGCCGCGTCCGTGATGAACTTCGTCGTCCTGACGTCCGCCTCGTCGAGCTGCAACTCGGGGCTCTTCTCGACCTCCCGGATGCTCTACGGCCTGTCCCACAAGGGTATGGCGCCCGCCACCTTCGGCCAGCTCTCCCGGCGCCACGTCCCCCGCAACGGCCTCTTCGTGTCGGTGCTGCTCGTGGGCCTGTCCGTCATCCTGATGCTGAGCGACACGGTGATGGGCGCCTTCACCGTCGTCACCACCATCTCGGCGGTGCTGTTCATTTTCGTCTGGGGGATGATCCTGGTCAGCTACATCGTCTACCTGCGCCGCCACCCCGAGGCCCACGCGCGCTCCACCTACAAGATGCCGGGAGCGCACGTGATGCCCTGGGTGGTGCTGGCCTTCTTCGCCTTCGTGCTGTGGGTGCTGACGCAGTTCGAGGACACGCTGCAGGCCATGATGTGGACGCCGATCTGGTTCGTCCTGCTGGTGGCGAGCTGGTTCGTGGTCCGCCGCAGGGTCCGTCACGACGACTCCACCACCGAGGTGTCCGCCTGACGCGGTCAGACCCGCCCAGCCGGCCGGCGGTAGGTCAGACCGGCCAGGTCTCCTGCCGCCAGGCGGCGTCCCAGAACATCCACTCGTAGCGCGCCGCCGTCGCGTAGGCCTCGTGCATCCGCGCCACCACGTCGCCGTCGGCCCCGGCGGCGCACCGGTCCACGATGGCCTTCGCGCGCGACACCGAGGCGGCGAACTCCGCGTCGGAGTACATCCCGATCCAGTCGCCGTAGGCGTGCCCGTCGAGCGCCCCGGCCTGCCGCAGCAGGTGGTCACCCACGTCCTGGTAGATCCAGAAGCACGGGAGCACGCCGGCCGCGGCCACGGCATACGAGCCCTGGGTCGTGAGCGAGGCGAGGTAGGACGTGTAGGCCAGGCACGTGGGGGAGCGGCGCGCGGCCGCGAGGTCGGCGACGTGGGTGCCGTGCAGCTCCCGCTCGACGACGACGGTGGTGCGGGCGGACTCGGCCCAGAAGAGCATCTCGTCGGGGTCGGTGGCCTGGCTCGCGAGCGCGGCGAGGACCCGGCCGTAGTCCGCGAGGTAGAGCGCGTCCTGGGCCATGTAGTACGCGAAGCGTTCGCGCTCGAGGGTCCCGTCGGCCAGCCCCTGCACGAAGGGGAGCTCGTCGATCGCGGACCGGACGTCCGCGGTGTGGGTCCAGGCGTCGGCGGTGAAGGTCATGGCCTGCTCCAGGTCTCGTGGAAGTGGTGGACCGGCCCGTGCCCGTGGCCGACCTGCAGCTCGTCGGCGTGGCGCAGGGCCTCGGTGAGCCAGCGCTTGGCGTCCTGGACGGTCTCCGTCCAGGTCTCGCGCTGGGGGCGCAGGGCGGCGAGGGCGGAGGACAGGGTGCACCCGGTGCCGTGCGTGCTGCGGGTGTCGATGCGCTCGCTCCACCCGGCGACGGTCGTCTCGGCGTCGGCGTAGACGTCGGTGGCCCGGTCGGGCTCGTCGAGGTGACCGCCCTTGAGGTAGACGCGGCGGGCACCCTGCTCGACGAGGCGGCGGGCCTGCTCGAGCATCTCGCCGGGGGTGGTGGCCTGCGCCGTGCCCAGCAGCAGGGCGGCCTCGGGCAGGTTGGGCGTGACGATGCTGGCGAGGGGGACGAGCTCACGGACCGCGCCCACCGCGTCCTCGGTGAGCAGCCGGTCCCCGCTGGTGGCGACCATGACGGGGTCGAGGACGATCGGCAGCTCCTTTCGCTCCTCGGCGCGCAGCCGCTCGACGGCGGCCCTGACGGCGCCGGTCACCTCGGCGTCGGCGAGCATGCCGATCTTGACGGCGTCGGGGGTGATGTCGGCGAGCAGGGTGTCCAGCTGCTGCGTCACGAAGTCGGCGGGCACCGCGTGCACCCCCGTGACGCCCTGCGTGGACTGGGCGGTCAGGGCGGTGAGGACGCACATGCCGTAGGTGCCGAGCGCGCTGAACGTCTTGAGGTCGGCCTGGATCCCGGCGCCCCCGGAGGGGTCGCTCCCGGCGATGGACAGAGCCTTGGGGGGCGGGCCGGCTGCCGCGGTCATGGCGTCACCTCGTGAGTCGGGTCGGTCGGGTCCGTCAAGTCGGTCGGGTCTGTCAAGCCCTTCGAGTCCGTATGCCGCGCCGCCGCCTCCCGCCACCGGGCCAGCAGGGTGGCGGCCGCCTGGCGGGGGTCGGGCGCGGCGCAGATGGCGCTGACCACGGCGGCGCCGTCGACGCCGGTGCCGGGCAGCTCGTTGATGCGCGGCGCGGAGATGCCGCCGATCGCGACGGTGGGCCAGGGGCTCGCGGCGGCGAGGGCGGCGATGCCCTCGGGTCCGGCGGGCGTGGCGGCGTCGGGCTTGGTGGCCTGGTCCCACACGGGGCCGAGGCCGAGGTAGTCGAGCGTGCCGGCGGCCAGCTGCCGGGCCGCGTCGACGTGGGCGAGGGTCTGGCAGGACAGGCCGAGCAGCCGGTCCGGCCCGAGGATCTCGCGGGCCCGCTCCGGGGACAGGTCACCCTGGCCGACGTGGGCGCCGTCCGCCCCTGCCGCCTCGACGAGCTCCACGCGGTCGTTGAGGACGACCGGGACGCCGGTGCCGTGGAGTGCCTGCACCACCGACCGGGCGATCTGCAGGAAGTCGGCGTCCGACGCGTCCGGGTCCCGGACCTGCACCAGCGTGGCGCCCCCGGCGACCGCGTCCCGGGCGACCTGGGCGACCCGGTCCGGGCCGCCGGACAGGGCGGTGTCGGTCACGAGGTAGAGCGTGAGGTCGCAGCGCGGGCGACTCATGACAGCCGCACCCCGACGGCCAGCTCGGTGGGGGTGACCAGCGAGATCTCGTCGAGCAGGTGCACCGCGAAGCTGCCGGGCCCGCGGGAGCGCCCGACCGCGCGGTCGGCGGCCACGGTGAGCAGCGCGGTCGCGCCGGTCGCGGCGACGAGGGGGTCCTCGCAGACCGCGGCGAAGCCCGCCATCAGCGCCCCGAGCGCGCACCCCACCCCGGTGACCCGGGTGAGCAGCGGGTCGCCGTTGTGCACCCGCACCAGCCGGTCGCCGTTGGTGAGGTGGTCGACCGCGCCGCTGACGGCGACGACGGTGCGGCGCTGCGCGGCCAGCTCCCGCGCCCGGTCGAGGACCCGCTCGGGGGAGTCGGCGCTGTCGACGCCGCGACCGCCCACGCCGCCGAGCAGGCCCGCGATCTCCGAGCCGTTGCCGCGCACGATCGTCGGTGGGTGCAGGTCCATCAGCGAGACGGCGACCTCGGTGCGCCAGGGGAGCCCGCCGGCGGCGACCGGGTCGAGCACCCACGGGGTGCCGGCGTCGGCCGCGCCGGCGACGGCCTCGCGCATGGCTGCCGTCGTGTCGTCGTACGGCGTGCCGGTGTTGACCAGGAGCCCACCCGCCACCGTCGCGAAGAGCCGGGACTCGTGCGGGTTGTCGACCATCGCCGGGGCCGCGCCCGCCGCGAGCAGCAGGTTGGCGGTCCACTGGGCGACCACGATGTTGGTGATGCTCTGGACGAGCGGCGAGCCGTCCCGCAGCGCGGCCAGCGCGTCGGCGAGCTGCTCGGGGGTCACCGGGGGCGTGGGGGTGCGCGTCATGCGACGTCCCTTCGCTAGTGCGAGCTAGATCAGGTTCGACGGGTGTGATCTCAGCCTCGGCCGTGGTGGTCGTGGCACCCCGCGTCGTCCTTGCACCCTAGCCCACGGGGTGGTGGCCCGAGCGGGGTGGCTGCGGCTGCGGCGGTCGATGGCCTACGGTCGGTGGTGGACGAGGGGGAGCGACGACCAGGGGGAGCACCACATGACGGTCAGCACCGGGGCGCGGGGGCGCCCCACCAGGACGTCTGCCGCCGCGCTGCTCACCGCCGTGGCCGTCGTCACGGCCGGCGGCTGCTCCGGCGGGGAGGACCAGCGCCCCGAGCCGACCGCCGCCGACCGGCTCGCCGCCGCGAAGCGCCAGCTGGACACCTCCTCGTCGGTGCGGGTGGCGATCAGCAGCCCGGACTTCCCGAGCGGAGCGCAGGGGGTGAGCGCCGCGGAGGGCGTCGCGACCCACCAGCCCGCCTTCCAGGGGACGCTCACCGTGCGGGCCCGCGGCCTGTCCGGCACGGTCGACGTCGTCTCGGTCGACCGCAAGCTGCACCTGCGGCTGCCCTTCACGCCGCGATTCGTGCAGGCCGACCCGGCGCAGTACGGCGCCCCGGACCCCGCGCAGCTGCTGTCGCCGGACCGCGGGATCAGCTCGCTGCTGACGGCGACCCGATCGCCGCAGCTGGGGGCCAAGCAGCGCGACGGCACCGCGGTGCTGCAGACCGTGACCGGCACCATCCCGGGCGGCGCGGTGGCGGACGTGCTGGCGACCGGGGACCGGCAGGGCAGCTTCGCGGCGACCTACACCATCGCCGACGACGACCGGCTCCGGTCGGTGCAGCTCAAGGGCCCCTTCTTCGCCGGCTCCCAGTCCACCTACGACGTCCGGCTGGACGGGTATGGCGAACCGGTCACCGTCCGTGCGCCCTGACCCCCGCCGACGGCCGCACGCGCTGCTGACGGCCGCCGCGGTCGGTGTCCTGCTCGCTGCCGCCGACACCTATGTGGTCGTGCTGGCGCTGCCGGACATGATGACCGGCGTCGGCCTGGGCGTCGACGCGATGCAGCGGGCCACCCCGATCGTGAGCGGCTTCCTCCTCGGGTACGTCGCGACGCTGCCGCTGGTCGGCCGCCTCGCGGACCTCGTCGACCGCCGCCGGGTCCTGCAGGGCCTGCTCGCGGTCTTCCTCGTGGGGTCGGTGGTCACGGCCCTGGCCGTCGAGCTGCCGGTGCTCGTCGCGGGGCGGGTGCTGCAAGGGCTCGGCGGTGGCGGGCTGGTCCCGGCGACCCTGGCCCTGGTGGCCGGGGGCTGGCCCCCGGACCGTCGCGGGGTCCCGCTCGGCGTGGTGGGGGCCGTGCAGGAGCTCGGGTCGGTGCTCGGCCCGCTGCTGGGCGCCGCCGTCCTGGCGGTCGGCACGTGGCGGGACATCTTCTGGCTCAACGCGGTCGCGGCGGTCGGCCTGTGGCTCGTGGTGGGTGCGCTGGCGGGGCTGGGGCCGCGGGTCGGCATGCGGTCGCTGCCGCTGCTGCTCGGGCTGGTCGCGCTGGCCCTGGCCCTGTGGGCGCCGCCGGCCCTGGTGACCGACCTGACCTGGGGATGGGGCTACGTCCCCCTCGGTGGCCGCGCCCGGGTGCAGACCCCGCTCGGGGTCGCCGCGCTGCTGCTGCTGATCGTGTGGCTGCTGGTGTCCTGGCCGCGGTGGCGGTCGCTGCGGCGCGAGCTCGACCTGGTCGGCGCGGGTCTGGCCGCGACGGCCCTCGGCTGCCTCGTGCTGACCTTCGCGACCTCGGACCCGGCCGTGGAGGTGGTCGGCCGCACCGCCTGGTGGTGGGTGCCGCTCGGGCTCCTGGCGGCGATCGCGTATGCCGTCCGCCACCGCACCGCGGCGCGCCCGCTCGTGGCCCGGGGCGTGGTGCGGGGGACCGGCCTGCGCGCGCTGGTGGTGTCGTTGCTCGTGGGCGCGGCGCTGGCGGCCGTCGTGGTGGACGTGCCCGTGCTGGCCCGGCTGACGGTGGCGCAGAGCCAGGCGCAGGCGGCGTTCGTGCTGCTGAGGTTCCTCGTGGGGGTGCCCGTGGGCGCGCTCGCGGGCGGGGCCCTGCTGCGGCGGCTCGGGCCGGCGCCAGTGGCCACCGCCGGGGTGGCGCTGGCCGCGGTCGGTCTCGCCGACATGGCGCGGTGGGGCACGGGGTCCCTGGCGACGCCCTGGTCGACGGTGTCGCTGCTGGTCGTGGGCCTGGGGCTGGGCCTGGCCGTCGCCCCCGTCAACGCCGCCGCGCTCGACGCGGTCGAGGCTGCCGCCCACGGGATCACGAGCTCGCTGGTCGTGCTCGCGCGGATGATGGGGATGATCGCCGGCCTGGCGCTGCTCACCGCGGTGGGGCTGCGGCGCTTCTACGCGGCGACGGCCGCGCTGCCGGACCCGACCGACCCGCAGGCCCTCCTCGGGGCGGCGCTGCTGCAGGTGCAGACGGTCTTCTGGGGCGCCGCGGCGTGCTGCGCCGTGGCTGCGGTGGTGGCGCTGACGCTGGGAGGCCGACGGACACGGCCCGCTGCTGACGGCGCGGTGCCGCAGGGGACGCCGTCGACCACCCCGCGTGCGGCGGCGCGACCGGACGGGTGACGCGCTGTCCACAGGCAGGGCGGCCGCCGCGGCGATCCGCGCCCGGGGCCTGAGGCTGTGGACGACCCGGGACGGTCGCCGTCCCGTCGGCCCAGGATCGGGCCATGGACATCTACTCGATCATCGCCGACCGCCCGCTGACCGACCCCGAGCTCGTGCGGCAGGTGCTGCGCGACACGCTCCGGGGCCCGGACACCGAGCCCGACCTGGGCTTCATGCTGTGCGACCTCAACGGCCGGCTGGTGACGCCGCTGCTGCTCGCCGGGCTGGCGCCGCCCACCGACCCGGCGCAGGTCCGCTCCCTGCTCGACGCCACCATCGGCACGCTGTGCCGGCACGGGTCGGTCGCGAGCTATGTCGTCCGGCACGGTCCGGTGCACGCGACGGCGCCGGACCTGCAGTGGCAGGAGGCGGTGCAGCGCTACTGCGCCGGCACGGGGGTGCGGGACCTGGGCTTCTTCGTGGTGGGGACGCGCGGCGTCGACGCGCTGCCCCGGCTGGAGCTCGTCGCCTGACGCCCAGCGCCGCCGGTCGCCGGTCGCCAGCCGCCGGGGCGCCGGTGCGCCCGTGGAGATCAGTCGAGGTCGACGATCACCGGGGCGTGGTCGCTGGCGCCCTTGCCCTTGCGCTCCTCGCGGTCGATGAGGGCGCCCCCGACCCGGGACGCCAGCGCCGGCGAGGCGAGGCAGAAGTCGATGCGCATGCCCTGCTTCTTGGGGAACCGCAGCTGCGTGTAGTCCCAGTAGGTGAAGGTCCCCGGGCCCGGGGCGTGCGGGCGCACGACGTCGGTGAAGCCGGCCTCGACCACGGCCTGGAAGGCGGCGCGCTCGGGCGCGGACACGTGGGTCTTGCCCTCGAAGAAGCCCATGTCCCAGACGTCGTCGTCCTGCGGGGCGATGTTCCAGTCGCCCATCAGCGCGACCTGCGCCTGCGGGTCGGCGCCGAGCCACTGCGCGCCCTGGTCCCGGAGCCGGGCCAGCCAGTCCAGCTTGTAGGCGTAGTGCGTGTGGCCGAGCTCGCGGCCGTTGGGGACGTAGAGCGACCACACCCGCACGCCGTCGCAGGTCGCGCCGAGGGCCCGGGCCTCGGCGATCGCCTCGGGCTCGCCATACGTGGGCATCTGGTCGAAGCCGACCTGCACGTCGGTCAACCCGACCCGGGAGGCGACGGCCACGCCGTTCCACTGGTTGAGGCCGTGGTGGGCGACCTCGTAGCCCGCCTGCTCGAACGGCAGCATCGGGAACTGCGCGTCCGTGCACTTGGTCTCCTGCAGGGCGAGCACGTCGACGTCGTGCCGATCGAGGAAGGCGACCACGCGGTCGACGCGGCTGCGGATGCTGTTGACGTTCCACGTTGCGATGCGCACGTGCCCAACTCTAGGTGCCCGCCGGCACCCGCCGGTCTGGCGTGGGGCCCTACCGTGGGGCCCATGGCAACCGCACTCGTCACCGGAGCGTCCTCCGGCATCGGCCTGGCCTTCGCCCGCGAGCTCGCCCGCCGCGGGCACGACCTCGTCCTCGTCGCCCGCACCGAGGAGCGGCTGCGGGCGCTCGCCGCCGACCTGGGCGACCGGCACGGCACGCGCTGCGAGGTCCTCGTCGCCGACCTGGTGGACCGGGACGACCTGCACCGGGTCGCGGACCGCGTCAGCGACCCGCAGGCCCCCGTGGACCTCGTGGTCAACAACGCCGGGTACGGCCTGCGCACCGACTTCCTGCGCACCCCCGTCGAGCAGGAGGAGCACCACCTGCTGCTGCACACCCGGGCGGTCCTCGTGCTCTCCCAGGCCGCCGCGCTCGCGATGCGTGCCCGCGGATGCGGGGCGATCGTCAACGTCTCCTCGGTCGCGTCCTTCGTGTCGATGGGCACCTACTCGGCCGCCAAGGCCTGGTGCACCACCTTCACCGAGGGCCTGGCCGCAGAGCTCGCGGGCACCGGGGTGACGGCGACCGCGCTGTGCCCCGGCTTCACGCACACGGAGTTCCACGAGCGGGCCGCCATGAACATGTCGCACCTGCCGGAGGCCGCTTGGCTCGACGCGGACCGGCTCGTGCGGGACTGCCTGGACGACGTCGCGCGCGGTGCCGTGGTCTCCGTCCCCGGCCCGCTCTACAAGGGCCTGGTCGGGGTGGTGCAGCTCGCGCCGCGCGGCCTCGTCCGCCGCGTCAGCGCGCAGCTCGCCCACGGCCGCCGCACCCGCCGCTGACTGCTCCCGCCGCTGACCGGCCCGGCTAGGCTCGCTGCCATGAACCCCGCCGACGCCCGCGCCCGCCTGCTCGAGATCATCAAGGACAAGGCCGTCGTGCACGGTCGGGTCACCCTGTCCTCCGGCAAGGAGGCCGACTACTACGTCGACCTGCGCCGCATCACGCTCGACGGGGAGGCCGCCCCCCTCGTGGGGGTCGTGATGCGTGACCTCACCCGGGACCTCGCGTATGACGCCGTCGGCGGCCTCACGCTCGGCGCCGACCCGGTCGCCACGTCGATGCTGCACGCGTCCGCCGCCGCGGGGGAGCGCCTCGACGCGTTCGTGGTCCGCAAGGCCGGCAAGGCCCACGGCCTGCAGCAGCGGATCGAGGGCCCCTCGATCAGGGGCCGGCGGGTGCTGGTCGTCGAGGACACTACGACCACCGGCGGGTCCCCGCTCGACGCGGTCGCCGCCGCCCGGGAGGAGGGCGCCGAGGTGGTGGCTGTCGCCACCATCGCCGACCGGGCGACCGGCGCGGGGGAGCGCATCCAGGACGAGGCGGGGGTGCCCTACCTGCACGTCTACTCCCTCGAGGAGCTCGGGCTGGCCTGAGCGGCGCGGGAGCGGCAGCCCACCGGTCGGGAACCCCCACCGGCGGGCGGTTCGTCATACGACCAACGGCCGCAGCCGCCCGGCTAGGCTGGCCACGACCTCACGTCCCACCATGGAGGGAGCCGACGTGACACCCGTCCTCATCACGCTGATCGTCCTGCTCGTCATCATCGCCCTGATCGTCATGTGGCTCGTCGGCATGCACAACAGCCTCATCGGGCTGCGCAACCGCACGCAGGAGTCCTGGCGCCAGATCGACGTCGAGCTCAAGCGGCGGCACGACCTGATCCCCAACCTCGTCGAGACCGTCAAGGGCTTCGCCACGCACGAGCGCGGCACCCTCGACGACGTGATGAGCGCGCGCGCCGCAGCCGTCCGCAGCGGCTCCAACCCCGCCGAGACGGCGGCGGCCGAGCAGCAGCTCACCGGCGCGATCGGCCGGTTGATGGCGGTGGCCGAGGCCTACCCGCAGCTGCAGGCCAACAGCAACTTCCTCGCCCTGCAGCAGGAGCTGTCCTCGACCGAGGACCGCATCGCGTCCGGCCGCCGCTACTACAACGCCACGGTCCGCGAGCTCAACACCAAGGTCGAGTCCTTCCCGAGCAACATGATCGCCAAGCAGTTCGGCATCCACCAGGAGCAGTACTTCGAGGCGGAGGCGCAGGCCCGCAGCACCCCGCAGGTCAACTTCGACACCGGGTCGGCCCGCACCTACGAGACCGATCCCGAGCCCGCGCAGGGCGGCCCGGTCCGCGGCGGCGCCGCTCCGGCCCCGACCTCGGCCCCCGCCCCGGCCCCGCAGCCGGGTCAGGGTCAGCCGGGCACCGGCGAGGGCGCCCACGCCCCGGCCGGCGGTCTGCCGGCCGGCGCCGCGGACAACGCCCAGGGCGCCGGGCGTCAGGGCGACATGCCGGACACCAACCCGCACCAGGAGGGTGGCGCGCTGAGCTGGCCCTCGAGCCAGCCCGACCGGCCGCAGCAGTAGGACCGCACCTCCCGCAGCACCGAGCGAGGGCCGGCCCAGGAGATCCTGGGCCGGCCCTCGCGCCGTGCTCGGCGGGCGCCGGGGTCAGCGCTCGGCGCGGGTCAAGCCGGCGCCGGCGGTGGGGTCGCTGGTGGGGCGCGCCTTGCGCCGCCTGTGCATCCACCACTCGAAGAACATGGGCAGCACCGAGATCAGCACGATGAGCAGGATCGCCGCCTCGAGGTGGTCGTGGACCAGCGCGATCCCCCCGAGCAGGTAGCCCGCGAGCGTGACGCTGCAGGCCCACAGCACCGCTCCGACCGCGGACCACGTGAAGAAGCGACGGCGGTCCATCTTGCCGACGCCCGCGACCACGGTGATGAAGGTCCGCACGATCGGGACGAACCGGCCGATGACCAGCGCCTTGTTGCCGTACTTGTCGAAGAAGTCGATGGTCTGGTCGAAGTACTTGCGCTTGAGGATGCGCCCGTCGCGGTTGTAGAGGGGGGTGCCGATGGCCCGGCCGATCTCGTAGCCCACGACGTTGCCCGCGAAGGCCGCCACCGACAGCAGCGCGAGCGCCACGCCGAGGTTGATGCCGACGTCGCCGCGCTTGATGAACATGCCGATGGCGAAGAGCAGCGAGTCGCCCGGCAGGATCGGGAAGAGCAGGCCGCACTCGATGAAGACGATCGCCATCGAGATCCAGAAGAACGCGTTGCCGTAGTGGTCCAGGAGGTACTGCGGGTCCATCCACTGCAGGGAGGACATCACGTGGGGGAGGGTCACGCCGATCAGGGTACGGCGGCTTGCTGTACGTCCGCTGTCGGTCGCCACAACCTGCGCGCGTCACCCGCTCACCCGCAGGCCCGTATGCCGGGTAGCCTGCCGCTCGTGGCGGCAGCGGCGGACGGCAGGGGTGAGGTGGGCGTCGGACCCTGGCCGGGGCCGTGGCCCACGACGGCGGACGGCAGCCCGGACCCGCGCTACGACCCCGAGCTGCTGCGCGCGGGGGACCGCCGCAACGTCGAGGACCGGTTCCGCTACCTCACCCTGGAGGCGATCGTCGCCGAGCTCGACCGGTCCCGCCACGCGCTGCACGTCGCGGTCGAGAACTGGGAGCACGACTTCAACATCGGGTCGGTGATCCGCACCGCCAACGCCTTCAACGTCGCGGCCTTCCACATCGTCGGCAGGCGCCGCTGGAACCGCCGCGGCGCGATGGTCACCGACCGCTACCAGCACGAGATCCACCACCCCGACGTCGTCGACCTGGTGCGCTGGTGCCACGCGGGAGGCGGCGGTGTGGGGGAGCGGTCGAGCGCCATACCGCTCGTGGCCGTCGACAACGTGCCGGGGTCGCAGCCGCTGGAGGAGGTCGGGCTGCCCCGGCGGTGCGTGCTGGCCTTCGGCCAGGAGGGGCCCGGGCTGAGCCCAGAGCTGCTCGCGGCCGCCGACCAGGTCGTGCACATCACGCAGTTCGGCTCGACCCGCTCGCTCAACGCCGGCGCCGCCGCCGCGATCGCGATGCACGCGTGGGTGCGTCAGCACGTCTTCGGGCCGGGCTCCGGGGAGAGGGGCGGGCGAGGCGCCGGGCAGGCCTAGGCAGCGGGTAGGTATGACTACTCAGGCGGGTCGGTCGCCCGCGCCCCTAGCCTGGCAGTGCGCGATGCACTTTGAGGGGGAGGTGCATCGCGCACCTCTGTGTCGGGGGCGGGCCGCCAGGGTGCGGACAACGCTTCCAGCAGGTGGACGGGCCACCCTGCGGGTCGTCGTTTTGCGGACCAGGGTGCCAGGATGGGGAGCAGCGCTGCGGCGAGACTCCGCGGCCCGGAGACGACCGATCGAAGGAGAACTCCCTCATGCCCATCGCAACCCCCGAGGTCTACCGCGACATGCTGGACCGCGCGAAGGCAGGGGCCTTCGCCTACCCCGCCATCAACGTCACCTCCTCCCAGACCGCGACCGCTGCCATCCGAGGGTTCGCCGAGGCGGGCAGCGACGGCATCATCCAGGTCTCGACCGGCGGTGCGGAGTACCTCTCCGGCGCGACGATCAAGGACATGGTGACCGGGTCCCTGGCGCTCGCGGCCTACGCCACCGAGGTCGCCAAGAACTACGACGTCAACATCGCGCTGCACACCGACCACTGCCCGGAGAACAAGCTGGACGGCTTCGTCCGCCCGCTGCTCAAGGCGTCGGAGGCCAACTACGAGAAGCACGGCGTCCCGATCTTCCAGTCCCACATGTGGGACGGCTCTGCGGTGCCGCTGGACCACAACCTCGAGATCGCCCAGGAGCTGCTGGCGATCTGCCACAAGCTCGACGTCATCCTCGAGGTCGAGATCGGCGTCGTCGGCGGCGAGGAGGACGGCGTCGCCAACGAGATCAACGAGCAGCTCTACACCACCCCCGAGGACGCGCTGAAGACCGTCGAGGCGCTAGGCCTCGGCGAGAAGGGCCGCTACATGGCCGCCCTGACCTTCGGCAACGTGCACGGCGTCTACAAGCCCGGCAACGTCAAGCTGCGCCCCGAGATCCTCAAGGAGTGCCAGGACGCGGTCGTCGCCAAGTACGGCTCCGACAAGGGCGACAAGCCGCTGGACCTGGTCTTCCACGGCGGCTCCGGCTCGCTGCCGCAGGAGATCTCCGACGCCGTCGACTTCGGCGTCGTGAAGATGAACGTCGACACCGACACGCAGTACGCCTTCACCCGCCCCGTCGCGGACTGGATGCTGAAGAACTACGACGGCGTCCTGAAGGTCGACGGCGAGGTCGGCAACAAGAAGCAGTACGACCCGCGCGCGTGGGGCAAGGAGGCCGAGGCGGCCATGGCCCGCCGTGTCGTCGAGGCCTGCGAGAACCTCCGCTCCGCCGGCACCCACAAGTGAGCTGAGGTCCGATGACCGAGCGCCCCAACCTGCTGGGGCCCGAGCCGACGCGGCTGCCGGAGGACCCGGCAGCCGCGTCGCTCGCGACGGGCCAGGACCCCATGGCCGTCGCCGCGGCCCATCCCACCTCGTCGCTGGTGTGGGCGACGTTGGCCGAGCACGCCCTGGCCGGCGGTCGCCCGGTCGAGGCCTACGCGTACGCCCGCACCGGATACCACCGGGGTCTGGACTCGCTGCGTCGCGCCGGCTGGCGGGGCCAGGGCGAGGTGCCCTGGGAGCACGAGCCCAACCGAGGCTTCCTGTGCGCCGTGGCGGCGCTGGCGTATGCCGCCGACGCGATCGGCGAGGAGGACGAGCGCGACCGCTGCGCCCAGCTGCTGCGCGACTCGTCGCTGGAGGCGGCCCGTCAGATGGGTCTGGCGCCGCGCGGCTGAGGTTCCGCGTCGCTGACGCGCTGCGTCGGCGACGCTGCGCCACGCCGACCGGGCCCGGACATGGGTGGTGCCGGGGCATCCCCTGCCCCGGCACCCGTTCCCCCTGTGAGGCCTGCGCCGCCATCAAGCGCGTAACCTCGCTCCGCCCGCGTCCGCGACGTGGTGCTCAGTCACGTCGCTGCGTGGAGCACGGGCGATGTCTCCATTATGCCGACGCCGGCGCCCCGAGGGTGTCCCTTTTCGGTCAATGGCACTAACCTGTCACCGGTCCGGTGTAACACGCCCCTGGAGGAGGCCCGATGCCTGGGTTCCTGGCCGCCTTCGACATCGCCCCCGGGGGCGAGCGGCTCTACCGCCGGATCCTGCGGCACACGCCCGTCTCGCCGCCCGACCTCGCCGCCGAGCTGGGCTGGGACGAGGCCATGGTGCGCCGCACCGCGGCCCAGCTCGTCGAGAGCGGCCTGGTCACCGAGACCCGGGACGGGATGCTGGAGGCAGAGGACCCGCGCGCCGCCGTCGGCCGGCTCGTGGAGGGCGCCCTCGCGGACGTCCGGCGCCGGGAGGCCGAGCTGCACCGCACCCGCGGCTCGATCGCCCACTTCACCAACGACTTCCAGGACAAGGGGCGCCCCGGTCGGCGCCCCACCTGGGAGGTCGTCCCGACCGAGCTCGTCGCCGGCGTCGCCCTCGAGTCGATCCAGACGACCACCGGCCCCATCCGCTCCTCCGCCGTGACCGCGGAGTGGAGCCCCGAGGGCCTGGAGCAGCTCATCGGGCTCACCCGCGACACCGTCCGCTCGGGCCGCAGCAAGCGCTCCCTCTACCCCGTCTCGGCGCTGGCCTCGGCGTCGTCCCGCCGCTGGATCGCGCGGTTCGCCGCCGCGGGGGAGGAGCAGCGGCTGATCGCCGAGCCGCTGTCGGAGTTCGCGATCCTCGGCACCGACATGGTGCTGGCGACGGCCGAGTGGGGCGCCCTCGACGTCGACTACGTCAAGATCCGCGACCCCATGCTCGTGCAGGCCTTCACCCACCTCTTCGACCTGGCGTGGGCCCAGGGCATTGTCCCGCCCGACCAGGCCACCGACGGCGCCGACGAGCGCCGCCTGCTCACCCTGCTCGCCGCCGGCCACAAGGACGAGGCCATCGCGCGGCACCTCGGGGTGTCGCTGCGCACCGTGCGGCGGCGGCTGGCGCTGCTGATGGACGACCACGGCGTGGCCACGAGGTTCCAGCTCGGGATGGCGGTGGCGGGACGAGACCTGAGCCGGCCCGCGGCCGGTGGCGGCGGCGGGCAGGGGGGCGGCATACGAGGCGCGCAGCGCGGTCCCGTCCGGACGTGACGGGGGCGACGGCGTAAACTCCTGGGGCACGGGCGCCTGTCTCGTGCAGCCATGCAGGCAACTGCACAGACCACCGGAAGGCGACCATTCATATGCCAGGCATCGTGCTCGTCGGGGCGCAGTGGGGCGACGAGGGCAAGGGCAAGGCGACCGACCTGCTCGGGTCCGACATCGACTACGTCGTGAAGTTCAACGGCGGCAACAACGCCGGGCACACCGTCGTCATCGACGGCGAGAAGTACGCCCTGCACCTGCTGCCGTCGGGGATCCTCACCCCGGGCGTCACCCCCGTCATCGGCAACGGCGTCGTGGTGGACCTGTCGGTGCTCATGGAGGAGCTCGACGGGCTCGAGGCCCGCGGCATCGACACCTCCCGGCTGCGGATCAGCGCCAACGCCCACGTCATCGCGTCCTACAACACGACGATGGACAAGGTGGGGGAGCGATTCCTCGGCAAGCGCAAGATCGGCACGACGGGCCGCGGCATCGGCCCCACCTACGCCGACAAGATGAACCGCGTCGGCATCCGCGTCCAGGACCTCTTCGACGAGTCGATCCTGCGGCAGAAGGTCGAGGCCGCCCTGGTCTCCAAGAACCAGATGCTCACCAAGCTCTACAACCGCCGCGCGATCGAGGCCGAGGAGGTCGTGCAGGAGCTGCTGTCGTACGTCGACCGCCTGCGCCCCATGGTCGCCGACACCTCCCTGGAGATCTCCGAGGCCCTGGACGCCGGCAAGGTCGTGCTGTGCGAGGCGGGGCAGGCGACGCTGCTGGACGTCGACCACGGCACCTACCCCTACGTGACCTCCTCCAACGCGACCGCGGGCGGCGCGTGCACGGGCGCGGGCATCCCGCCGACCCGCATCGACCGGGTCATCGCGATCCTCAAGGCCTTCACCACCCGCGTCGGCGAGGGTCCCTTCCCGACCGAGCTGCACGACGAGGTGGGTGACCGGCTGCGCGAGATCGGCCACGAGTTCGGGACGACCACGGGTCGTCCGCGGCGCATCGGCTGGCTCGACGTCGTGATCGGTCGTTACGCCACCCGCATCAACGGTGTCACCGACTTCGTCATCACCAAGCTCGACAACCTCGACACCTTCGCCGAGATCCCGGTGTGCGTGGCCTACGAGATCAATGGCGAGCGGGTCGAGGAGATGCCGGTGTCGCAGAGCGACTTCCACCACGCGAAGCCGATCTACGAGGTGCTGCCCGGGTGGCAGCAGGACATCACGGGGTGCCGCACCTTCGAGGAGCTGCCCGACAACGCCCGCCGCTACGTGGAGTTCGTCGAGGCGCAGATCGGCGCCCGGGTCTCGGTCATCGGGGTCGGCCCCGGCCGCGACGAGGTGATCGTGCGGCACGACATGCTCGGCCGCGGCTGACGGACCCGGGCGGTCAGCGGCCGGGCTGCTCGCGCTCGCGGATCCGCTCGTGGTGGTGGATCACCTCGTCGATCACGAACCTCAGGAACTTCTCGCTGAAGCCCGGGTCGAGCTGCGCCGCCTCCGCCAGCCGCCGCAGCCGCGCGATCTGACGCTCCTCACGGTCCGGGTCCGCAGGCGGCAGCTCCGCGGTGGCCTTGTACTCCCCGACCTTCTGGGTGATCTTGAAGCGCTCGGCGAGCATGTGGATCAGCGCGGCGTCGATGTTGTCGATGCTCTGCCGGTAGGCCGCGAGGACCGGGTCGTCGCTCGCCTGCTCGGTCGACTGGTGCGCCTGCTCGCTCATGGCACCCGAGTCTGGCCCGCGCGCGCCGGCGCAGGTAGCCCCGTCTCAGCGTGCGTCGGCGGGCCGCACCACGGTCATGCGGTGGGCGGCGCGCGTGAGGACGACATACAGGGTCCGTATGCCGCCCGCCGTCTGCGCGACGATCGCGTCGGGGTCGACCACCACCGTGGCGTCGTACTCCAGCCCCTTGGTGGAGAGGGGGTCGATGGCGACGACGCGGTCGCCGAGGGGCTCGAGGTCGGGGCGCAGGTCGTCCCAGGAGGCCGGCAGGATCACCGTGACGAGGCCGTCGACCTCCTCGAGCAGCGCGCGGGCGGCCGCGACCACGTGGCCGGCGAGGTCGCGGCGCGGCACGGTCACGTCGACCGGCTCGACGCCGGTCTCGCGCACCGCCTGCGGGATGTCGGCGTCGGGGACCGCGGCCCGGATGACGCGGGAGGCGTAGTCGAAGATCTCGGCGGCGTTGCGGTAGTTGGTGGTCATGTGGAACCGCGCGGGTTCCTTGCCGCCCCAGGCCTCGTCGCGGGCCTCGGCGGCCTCGGCCGCGTCGGGCCAGGAGGCCTGCGCGGCGTCCCCGACGACTGTCCAGGAGCCCCACCGGCCGCGCCGCCCGAGGGCGCGCCACTGCATCGGCGAGACGTCCTGGGCCTCGTCGACGAGGACGTGGGCGTACTCGTCGACCTCGCCGATGCGCCCGGCGAGCAGCCGATCGCGCGCCGTGGCGGGGGCGAGCTCGGCGCGGGGCTCGACGGCCTCGAGCCGGTGGCGGCCGACGGTGACCTCGTGGACGCCGTGACGCTCGACGGCGTCCAGCTCCTCGATCTCGTAGAAGCCGCGCTCCTCCTGCTCCAGCTCGACGTAGGGACCGACGCGCGCCGCGACCTCGTCCACCAGCGCGACGTCGGCCACGGACCAGATGCCGGTGCGCAGCGCCACCTGCAGCGACGCCGCGACCTCGGCCTGCTCCTCGGGCGACAGCAGGCCCCGGGCGTGCCGGGCCAGGAGCTCGGGGTCGGCGAGCCAGAGCACCACCTCGCGCGGGTCGAGGGGGCGCCACCAGTCGCGCAGGAAGGCGTCGACCTCGAGGTGGTCGTCGTAGGCGTCGAAGAACTCCTCGCGGTCGCCGCCGTGCACGACCGACCACGCGGCCTCGCCGAGGGCCTGGTGGGCGGCGTCCCACGAGCCGTTGCGGCGCTGGTGGCGCAGCACGGTGCGGCGCACCCGGTCCAGCGCCCCGGCGTCCAGGCGCACCGGGTGGCCGGCGATCATGGTGCGGAGCTCGGTGGGGGCCAGGGGGTCTCGTCCCCGCGCCGCGCGGGCCAGGACGGCGCGCATCCGCAGCGACCCCTTGACGGCGGCCGCGGCGGGGGAGTCCAGCCGCTCGGTGGACATGCCGTCGACGAGGTCGCCGAGCGCCCGCAGCGCGACCGAGTCCTCGCCGAGGGACGGCAGCACCCGCTCGATGTAGGCGGTGTAGGCCGCGCTCGGCCCGACGACCAGCACCCCGCCGCTCTCGAAGCGGCGGCGGTCGGAGTAGAGCAGGTAGGCCGCCCGGTGCAGCGCCACGACGGTCTTGCCGGTGCCGGGGCCGCCGGTGATCTCGGTGACCCCACGGGCCGACGCCCGGATCGCCTCGTCCTGGTGCTGCTGGATCGTGGCCACGATGTCGCGCATCCGCGCCCCGCGGGATCGGGTCAGCGCCGCCATCAAGGCGCCGTCCCCGATCACCACCAGGTCGTCGGGGGCCTCCGGGACCATGAGGTCGTCCTCGACGCCCACCACCTGCGGGCCCCGGCAGCGCAGCACCCGGCGCCGCAGCACGCCCATCGGGTCCGCCGGGGTGGAGCGGTAGAACGGCGCCGCCGCGGGGGCGCGCCAGTCGATCACCAGCGGCTCGTAGTCCTCGTCACGGACCCCGAGGCGGCCGACATACCGGACCTCCCGGCCCTCGCCCGGACCGGCCGGGTGGTCGATGTCGAGCCGGCCGAAGACCAGGCCCTCGTGCTGGCTGTCGAGCGAGGCGCGGCGCCGGGCTGCGTTGAACATCAGGGCGTCCCGCTCGAAGAGCGCCGACGCCTCCTCGTCCCGCACGTCCCCCACCCGGTCGGTGCGACCCCGGCTCAGGCCCTCGGCCTCCAGCAGCCGGGCCCGCACCGAGGCGCGCTCCAGCTCGGCGTAGACCCGGTCCACGTGCGTCTGCTCGGTCGCGAGCTCGGCGTGCAGGAGGTCGTCGGCCGAAGGGGCGGTGCGTTGCTGGGAGTCCGTCACGAGTCCTCTCACCTGGTGCGCTGGGTCTGCGGGGCCACGGCCGCGTGAGCATCCGCGGCCGCCCACGGAATCTCCCACTCTATAGCGGGGTCGGCGCGAGCGCCGTCAGTCCGCGCGGGTCCAGCCACTAGGGTTGGCGACGTGAAGGTACTCGTCATCGGCACCGGTGCCCGTGAGCACGCCCTCGTCCACGCCCTGGCCCAGGACTCCGCCGTCGAGACGGTCGTCGCGGCCCCCGGCAACCCCGGCATCGACCAGGTGGCGCTGTGCCGCGACCTGCCGACCGGTATGACGGACGGGGCTGCGGTCGCCGACCTCGCCGTCGAGCTGGGCGTCGACCTCGTCGTGATCGGCCCCGAGGCGCCGCTCGTCGCCGGCGTGGCGGACACGGTGCGGCAGCGCGGCGTCGCGGTCTTCGGGCCCAGCGCGGCGGCCGCGCAGCTCGAGGGCTCCAAGGCCTTCGCCAAGGAGGTCATGGCGGCGGCGGGCGTGCCGACGGCGCTCGCCCACGTGTGCACCACCGAGGACGAGGTGGCGGCCGCGCTCGACGGCTTCGGTGCCCCCCACGTCGTCAAGGACGACGGGCTCGCCGCGGGCAAGGGCGTCATCGTGACCGACGACCGGGCGGCCGCCCTGGACCACGCCCGGGCCTGCCTGGCCAAGGCGGGCGGGCGCGTGGTCGTCGAGGAGTTCCTCGACGGGCCCGAGGCCAGCCTCTTCTGCATCTGCGACGGCGAGACCGTCGTGCCGCTGGCCCTGGCCCAGGACTTCAAGCGGGTCGGGGACGGCGACGCCGGCCCCAACACCGGTGGCATGGGCGCCTACTCGCCGCTGGACTGGGCCCCGGAGGGCCTCGTCGCCGACGTGGTCGCCCGGGTCGCGCAGCCGACCATCGAGGAGATGGCCCGCCGCGGCACACCGTTCGTGGGAGTGCTCTACGTCGGGCTCGCCCTCACCTCGCGGGGGCCGCGGGTCGTGGAGTTCAACGCGAGGTTCGGCGACCCCGAGACGCAGGTCGTGCTGGCGCGGCTGGCCACGCCGCTCGGCGCGGTGCTGTGGTCCGCCGCCGTCGGCACCCTCGACGAGCTGGCCCCCCTGCAGTGGCGCGACGAGGCGGCGGTGACCGTCGTCGTGGCCTCCGAGGGATACCCCGAGGCCCCGGTCACCGGGCGCCCCATCAGCGGCGTGGTGGACGTGCGCGACGCGTCGGTGCTCCACGCCGGCACCGCCCTGGACGCCGAGGGGCTGCTCGTGAGCGCCGGCGGCCGGGTGCTGTCGGTCGTCGCGCTCGGCCGCGACCTCGCCGAGGCCCGCGAGCGCGCCTACGCCGCGGTCGAGCGCATCGAGCTGCCCGGCTCCCACCACCGCACCGACATCGCCCTGGCTGCCCAGCGCGGCCAGATCTCCTGCTGACGAGGACCACCATGACCACGCCCCACCCCAGCAACAGCCCAAGCCCGAGCCCCAACCACAGCCCGAGCCCCAGCCCCAGCCCCAGCCTTCCTGGCTACCAGCACCTCTACTCCGGCAAGGTCCGCGACCTCTACGCCCCGCTGGACGCCCAGGGCCGCCCCCGCGAGGACCAGCTGCTGCTCGTCGCCAGCGACCGGATCTCCGCCTACGACTTCGTGCTCGACACCCCCATCCCCGACAAGGGCACGGTGCTGACCCAGCTCAGCCTGTGGTGGTTCGAGCAGCTGGCCGACATCCTGCCCAACCACGTGGTCAGCGCCGAGGTCCCCGAGGCCGTCGCCGGCCGCGCGGTGCTGGTCGAGCGGCTCGAGATGGTGCCGGTGGAGTGCATCGGCCGCGCCTACCTCACCGGCGGCGGCCTGGAGGAGTACTCCTCCACCGGGTCCGTCTGCGGCGTCCCGCTGCCGCCCGGCCTGACCGACGGCTCGCCGCTGCCCGCCCCGATCTTCACCCCTACCACCAAGGCCCCCGTCGGGGAGCACGACCAGCCGATGACCCACGCCGAGGTCGAGCAGCTCGTCGGAGCCCCGCTGGCCCGCCGGCTCGCCGAGCTGACGACGCGGATCCTGGCGCGGGGCAACGAGATCGCCCGCGACCGCGGGATCATCCTGGCCGACACCAAGGTGGAGTTCGGGATGCGCGGCGGGTCCGCCGCTCCTTCGGGGGCTGCAGCGTCCGAAGCGTCCACAGCGTCCCCTGACGACGTGGAGCTGGTCCTCGCCGACGAGGTGCTCACCCCCGACTCGAGCCGCTTCTGGCCGGCCGCGTCGTGGGAGCCGGGCCACCCGCAGGAGTCCTACGACAAGCAGTACGTCCGTGACTGGCTCACCTCCCCGGCCTCGGGCTGGGACCGCCGCTCCGGCGAGCAGCCCCCGGCGCTGCCGGACGAGGTCGTCGAGCGCACCCGCGCCAAGTACGTCGAGGCCTATGAGACGCTCACCGGGCGCCGCTTCCAGGCCTGACGCGGGCCCGCGGGGGTGAGGCGCACGTCATACGGCCTGAGCCGCACCCGGCCGGTCGAGCGCACCCCCTGCTCGATATCCTCGGGGCAGACCGCAGCCCGCGCCCCGAGGAGGCACGCCATGGCCCGCATCGTCGTCAACGTCATGCCCAGCGCCGACGGGCCGGACGCCGAGGGGCACGCGGCGTTGCCCCGGGCCGCCGAGCTGGGCTTCGCGGAGTTCACCCGGATCCGCCAGGGCCGCCGCTACGTGCTGAGCGTCCCGGGCGTGGTCACCGCGGCGCACCTGGCGCGGGCCGGCGAGCTCGGCGCCCAGCTGTCCCCGGAGGGCTTCGAGGTGACCGGCGTCCACCCCGAGGGGGCGAGCATCGTGGTCGGCGACCACGACGACGACTGGGACGCCTACGAGGACGGCATCGGCGCCATCGCCCCCATCCCCGAGGGCGCGGGGCGCCGCGAGGGCCGGACCACCACCCACCACGACGTCGAGCTCGACCACGGGGTCGAAGAGTTCGGCACCGGCGTCTACTCGGGCGAGGACGACTGACCTCACTCCGGTAGCCTGAGCACGCTTCGTCGCGTCGTCCTCAGGAGACCCCCATGCCCTCGCCCGACCACGTCCTCACCGTCGTCGAGGGGGGCCGGGCCCTGTCGGACTTCCGGACCGCCGGACTCCTCGCCCGGGTGCAGGCCGTCGTCCCGCAGGTGACCGGGCTGGAGGCGCGGCACGTCCACTGGGTGGCCAGCGAGAGCGCGCTCACCCCCGCCGAGACCGCCACCCTGGAGCGGCTGCTCACGTATGGCGACCCCGCCACCGGCCCCGCCCGCGGCACCCTCGTGGTCGTCGCCCCCCGGCTCGGGACGGTCTCGCCGTGGGCGTCCAAGGCCACCGACATCGCGCACAGCTGCGGCCTGGACGTGGCCCGGGTCGAGCGGGTCACCGAGGTGTGGCTGGCCGGTCCCGAGCTGTCCGACGCCGACTGGGTGGCGTGCGCGGCGGTGCTGCACGACCGGATGACCGAGACGGTGCTCGCGTCCCGGGCCGAGGCGGCGGCGCTCTTCGCCACCCGCCCGGCCGAGCCGATGGAGCACGTCGACGTGCTGGGCGCCGGGCGCGAGGCGCTGCTGGAGGCCGACGTGCGCTTCGGGCTGGCGCTGTCCGAGGACGAGGTCGACTACCTCGTCGAGGCGTTCACGGGGCTGCGGCGCAACCCGACCGACGTCGAGCTGATGATGTTCGCCCAGGCCAACTCCGAGCACTGCCGGCACAAGATCTTCAACGCCGACTTCGTGATCGACGGTGAGCCGCAAGGGCGTTCGCTCTTCGGGATGATCCGGCACACCGAAGAGGTCAACGGCCAGGGCACCGTCGTCGCCTATGCCGACAACGCCTCGGTGATGGAGGGCGGACGCCGCGTGCGGTGGCTGCCGGACTCCCAGGACGGCCCCGGGGTCTACGGCCCGGTCGAGGACGACGTGCACGTCCTGATGAAGGTCGAGACCCACAACCACCCGACCGCCATCTCACCCTTCCCGGGCGCGGCCACGGGCGCGGGCGGGGAGATCCGCGACGAGGGTGCGACCGGGCGCGGCTCGGCCCCCAAGGCGGGGCTGTCGGGTTTTGCGGTCAGCAACCTGCACCTGCCCGGCACCGACGAGCCGTGGGAGCGCTCGCCGTATGGCGCACCCTCCCACCTGGCCTCGCCGCTGCAGATCATGGTCGAGGGGCCGATCGGGGCGGCGGCCTTCAACAACGAGTTCGGGCGGCCGGTGCTCGGGGGCTTCTTCCGGGTCTACGAGCAGACCGTCGACGGGGTGCGTCGCGGCTACCACAAGCCGATCATGAGCGCCGGCGGCCTCGGCACCATCTCGGCGTCGCAGACCGCCAAGGTCACCTTCGAGCCGGGCACCCTGCTGGTGCAGCTCGGCGGCCCGGGCATGCGCATCGGGATGGGCGGCGGCGCCGCCTCCTCGCTCGCCGCGGGCGCCAATGCCGCCGAGCTCGACTTCGACTCGGTGCAGCGCGGCAACCCCGAGATCGAGCGCCGCGCGCAGGAGGTCATCACCCACTGCTGGGCGCTCGGCGACGACAACCCGATCCTGGCGATCCACGACGTCGGCGCGGGTGGGCTGTCCAACGCCTTCCCCGAGCTGGTGGACGGCGCCGGGCTGGGCGCCCGCTTCGACCTCGCGGCGGTGCCGCTCGAGGAGAGCGGCCTCGCGCCCAAGGAGATCTGGTGCAACGAGTCGCAGGAGCGCTACGTCGTCGCGATCGCGCCCTCGTCGCTGTCGCTGCTCGCCTCCCTCGCTGACCGGGAGCGGTGCCCGTGGGCGGTCGTGGGCGTGGCCACCGACGACGGTCAGCTGCGGCTCACCGACGACCGGCTCGACGACGACCTGGCCCAGCCGGTCGAGCAGCGCGCGATCGACATGCCCATGGAGGTGCTGCTCGGCAAGCCGCCGCGCATGACCCGCGACGTGAGCCGGGTCGACCGACAGGGGGACTCGCTCGACGTCGATGCCCTCGACGTGCGCGAGGCGGCCTACGCCGTGCTGCGGCACCCCACCGTCGCGTCCAAGCGCTTCCTCGTCACCATCGGGGACCGGACCGTCGGCGGCCTCACCCACCGCGACCAGATGGTCGGGCCCTGGCAGGTGCCGGTGGCCGACGTCGCCGTGACCCTCGGCGACCTCGTCGGTCTCGCCGGGGAGGCGATGGCGAGCGGGGAGCGCATGCCGCTTGCGGCGATCGACGCCCCCGCCTCCGGCCGGATGGCGGTCGGCGAGGCCATCACCAACCTGATCGCGGCGCCCGTCGACCTGCCGCGCGTGAAGCTGTCGTGCAACTGGATGGCCGCGTGCGGCGAGGAGGGCGAGGACGCCGCGCTCTACGACACCGTCGAGGCCGTCGCGATGGAGCTTTGCCCGGCGCTCGGCATCGGGGTGCCGGTCGGCAAGGACTCGCTGTCGATGCGCACCCGGTGGACCGCCGAGGCCGGGGAGGCCCGGCAGGTCACGTCGCCGGTCTCGCTGGTGGTGACGGCCTTCGCGTCGCTGGACGACGTCCGCGGCACCCTCACCCCGCTGGTCCTGCCCGGGTTGGCCCTGGTCCTGGTCGACCTCGGTGACGGGGCCGACCGGCTCGGGGGTTCGGTGCTGGCTCAGGTCAACGACCGTTTCGGCACGCAGGTCCCGGACCTGGACGACCCCTCCCGCCTCGTGGCCCTGGCCTCCGCCGTCGCCGAGCTGCGGGCCGAGGGCCTGGTCACCGCCTACCACGACCGCTCCGACGGCGGCCTGTGGGCGACCGCGTGCGAGATGGCCTTCGCCTCGGCGCAGGGCCTCGAGCTCGAGGTGCCGTCCGTGGCGGCGCTCTTCGCCGAGGAGCTCGGCGCCGTGCTGGGCTGCCGCGCCGAGGACGCCGACCGCGTGGTCGCCGTGCTCGACTCCCACGGTCTCGGCGGCCTCACCACCGTGGCTGGCCGCACCCTCGAGGAGCGTCGGGTGCGGGTGCTCGGCCCCGACCGCGAGCCGCTCCTCGACGAGCCGCTGCGCGACCTCGCCCAGGCGTGGGACGAGGTGTCCTGGCGGATCGCCCGGCTGCGCGACGACCCCGCCTGCGCCGACGAGGAGCACGCCGCCGTGGGCGCCCCGGTCACGGGTCTGGTGGTGGCCCCCAGCTTCGACCCCGGTGACGACGTGGCGGCGGCATACGTGCACCGCGGCGCGCGCCCGCGCGTCGCGATCCTGCGCGAGCAGGGGGTCAACTCGCACGTGGAGACGGCCTTCGCCTTCGACCGCGCCGGCTTCGAGACCCTCGACGTGCACATGACCGACCTGCAGGCAGGGCGGTTCTCGCTGACCGACGTGGTGGGTCTGGTCGCGGCGGGCGGGTTCTCGTACGGCGACACCCTCGGCGCCGGGGCCGGCTGGGCCCGGTCGGTGCTGCTCGACCCCCGACTGACCGACCAGTTCCGCGAGTTCTTCACGCGCACCGACACCTTCGGGCTCGGCATCTGCAACGGCTGCCAGATGTTCGGCGAGCTCGCCGAGCTCGTCCCCGGCGCCGAGGCCTGGCCCCGCTGGTCGCGCAACCGCAGCGAGCAGTACGAGGCGCGCCTGTCCCAGGTGGAGGTCCTCGACAGCCCGTCGCTGTTCTTCGACGGGATGGCGGGGTCGCTGCTGCCGATCGCCGTGGCGCACGGCGAGGGCCGCGCCGACTTCTCGCGGCACGGCTCCGAGACCGACGTGGTCCGGGCGCTGCGCTACGTCGACGGCGCGGGCGCGCCCGCCACGACCTACCCGACCAACCCCAACGGGTCCCCGGGCGGGCTGACGGCGGTGACGACGCCGGACGGGAGGTTCACCGCGATGATGCCGCACCCCGAGCGGGTGCAGCGCAACGCCCAGATGTCGTGGACCGACGGCCCGGTCGACGAGGCGAGCCCCTGGCTGCGGATGTTCCGCAACGCCCGGCGGGCGCTCGGCTGAGCCATGGACCCGGTGGCGGCGGCCTTCGCCGCGACCGGGCGGGCAGGCTTCCTCCCGCCCGGCGCCGGTGACCCGACGCTGGACGCCCCGATCCCGATAGGCCACGGCCAGACCAACTCCCAGCCGAGCACCGTCGCGGCGATGCTGCGCCTGCTCGACGTCCGCGCCGGTCAACGGGTCCTCGACGTCGGCTCCGGGTCGGGCTGGAGCACGGCCCTGCTCGCCCACCTCGTGGGACCCACCGGGGTCGTCACCGGCGTGGAGATCGAGCCCGACCTCGTCGAGCGGGGAGCCCGCAACCTCGCGGCCACCGGCCAGCCGTGGGCGACCATCACCGCGGCGTTGCCGGGAGTGCTCGGCCTGCCCGACGCCGGGCCCTACGACCGGATCCTGGTGTCCGCCATGCCGCGCCGGCTGCCGCAGCAGCTCGTGGACCAGCTGGCCACGCCCGGGCGGCTGGTCATCCCCGTCGCCGGGGAGATGGTGCTGGTCGAGCGGCACCGGGGCGGGACCCGCACCAGCCGGCACGGCTACTACCGGTTCGTGCCGCTGCGCTGACAGCCCCCGGACACCCGGACGCAGGTGCCGCTGCGGCGGCGCAGGTCAGGGCATGTCGGGGCAGGTCAGCACGAGTCAGGGCAGATCGGCGCAGGTCAGCGCAGCCGCCACCGGCCGAGGGTGGGGGGCGGCGGCGAGGACGCGGCGTCCGGGTCCGCGGCGGCCGTCGCGTCGGTCAGCGCCCGCACCGACCGCACCCGGCCGGCCAGCTCGGCGCCCGAGCGCACCCCGGTCGGGAAGGGTGAGCGCGCCGCGCGCCGCCGGATCCCGTCGACGTCCAGCACCCCCGCGGTCGCCACCAGCACCGAGTTGCCGAACCGTCGCCCCTTCAGCACCTCGTGCGTCGCCACCACGCACTGCCCGGCCAGCCCGGCGGCGGACGCACCGGCGGCCACGGCCGCGACGTAGCGTCCCGCGGGCTCGTCGGCCAGGTTGAGCAGGACCACCCCACCGGGCGACAGCACCCGGGCCACGTCGGTCAGGAACTCCACCGTCCCGAGCTCGGGCGGGACGCGGCCGTCGGCATACGCATCGACGACGACGACGTCCGCGGAGGCGTCCCGCAGCGCCGCGACGCCGGACCGCCCGTCGACCGGCCGCACCCGGATCCGGTGCCGTCTCGGCAGCGGCAGCTCGCGCCGGACCACCTCGGTGAGCGCGGCGTCCGGCTCGAGCACGATCTGCGGCGAGCCCGGCCGGGTCGCCTCGACGTAGCGCGCCAGGGACAGCCCGGCCCCACCGACGTGCGTGACCGCGAGCGGCCCGTCGGGCAGCGCGTCGAGCACCCCCGCGAAGTGCTGGACGTACTCGAAGGCGAGCACCGTCGGGTCGTCCAGGTCCACGAAGGACTGGGGGTGCCCGTCGCGCATCACCGTCGCGGCCCGACCCGCCCGACCGGTCACCCAGTCGAGCCGTATGCCGTTGTCGCTCACCACGTCTCGCGGGCCGTCACGGCGTGAGCAGCACCTTGGTGGCGCGGCGCTCGTCCATGGCGCGGTAGCCCTCGGCCACGTCGTCCAGCGGCAGCGTCAGGTCGAAGACCCGGCCCGGGTCGATGCGGCCGTCGAGGACCCGCCCGAGCAGGTCGGGCAGGTAGGCGCGGACCGGGGCCATGCCGCCGCGCAGCCCGATGTTCTTGCGGAACATCCGCTCCATCGGGGCCTCGCCGCCGTGCGGCACCCCGACGAAACCGACCATGCCGCCCGGCCGCGCCGACGCGAAGGCCTGCGCCATGGAGTCCTTCGTGCCGACGCACTCGAGCACCGCGTGGGCCCCGAAGCCGCCGGTCAGCTCGTGCACGCGGGCGGCGCCCTCGTCGCCGCGCTCGGCCACGACGTCGGTCGCCCCGAAGTCGCGGGCGATCTGCTGGCGGGCCTCGTGCCGGGACATCGCGATGATCCGCTCGGCGCCCAGCTCCCGCGCCGCGAGCACGCCGCACAGCCCCACAGCGCCGTCGCCGACGACCGCCACGGTTGACCCCTCGCGCACCCCCGCGGACACCGCCGCGTGCCACCCGGTGGCCATGACGTCCGAGAGGGTCAGCAGCGAGGGCAGCAGGTCGTCCGAGGGCATCTCGGGGGTGGCGACGAGGGTGCCGTCGGCGAGCGGCACCCGGAGGTACTCCGCCTGGCAGCCGCCCACCGGCAGCCCGGCGCGGTCGGGGGACCCGTAGTAGCCGACCTGCACGCAGGCGCTCTGGACGCCCTCGCGGCAGATCTCGCAGGTGTTGTCGGAGTACGTGAACCCGCCCACCACGAACTCCCCGGCCCGCACCGAGCGGACCTCGTCGCCGACGGCCTCGACGACGCCGACGTACTCGTGCCCGATGGGGTGCGGCTCGTCCGTCGGGTTGACGCCGCGGTAGGGCCACAGGTCGGAGCCGCAGATGCAGGAGCGCACCACGCGGATCACGGCGTCGGTGGGCGCCAGCACGGACGGGTCGTCGGCCTGCTCGAGGCGGATGTCCCGGGGGGCGTGGATCATCGTTGCTCTCATGCCTGCATGGTGGCACGGCGCCGCGCGGGTCCGCGGGTCTGCCAGGATGCTGGACATGCCGCCCCGTCGCCGTGTCCCCGTCACCCAGGGCCGGGAGGCGCTCGCCGCCTGGCAGGCCGACCCCGCGGCGCCGCGCCCGGTCGTCGCCACCGCGGTCCGCTACACCCTGGAGGAGCTCGGGGTCCGCCAGCCCGGGCGGTCCGTCGAGGTGCGGGTCCCGCCCTTCGGCGCGGTGCAGTGCGTCGCCGGCCCGGTCCACACGCGCGGCACCCCGCCGAGCACCGTCGAGACCGACTCCGGCACCTGGCTGGAGGTCGCCACGGGCACCCTGGCCTGGGACGACGCGGTGGCCGCCGGCCGCGTCCGCGCGAGCGGCCAGCGGTCCTCGCTGGCCCCCTACCTGCCCCTCACCTAGTCCGACCCGCACCGGGGCCGTATGCCGCAGCCCCCGTCGCGGCAGGCCCCCGGCATACGAGCACCCACCCCGCGAGGAGCGAGACATGACCCCATCACCGGACCGGCCGCGGATCGGCGTGACGATCCTGCCGGAGCTGCGCTGGCGCGACGCCGAGCCGCGGTGGCGGGCGGCGGAGGAGATGGGCTTCGCCCACCTGTGGACCTACGACCACCTGACATGGAGCGGGTTGCCGGACTCGCCGTGGTTCGGGACGGTGTCCACGCTGACGGCGGCGGCGCTGGTGACCGAGCGCGTGGGGATCGGGACCTTCGTGGCGTCGCCCAACTACCGCCACCCGGGCGCCTTCGTGCGGGACGTGCTGGCGCTCGACGACATGTCCGACGGGCGGCTGCTGCTCGGCATCGGCACCGGCGGCGACCTGGACTCCCGCACGCTCGGCGGCCCCGAGCTCGGCATCCGCGAGCGGGTGGACCGGTTCGAGGAGTTCGCGCGGCTGCTGGACCGGCTGCTGCGGGAGGACCACGTCGACCACCGCGGGACCTATTTCACCTGCGAGGACGTGCGGACGCTGCCGGTCCCGCAGACCCGGCCGGCGCTGGTGATGGCCGGCAACGGGCCCCGCTCGCAGCGGCTGGCCGTGGAGCTCGGCGACGCCTGGGCGACCACGGGGAGGCACGGCGACGACCTCGCCGCCTGGTGGCGGTCCCTGGCGGAGCTGGCCTCCCGGATGGACGACCTCGGCCCCCGGGAGGGCTTCCGGCGATACGTCCACGTCGACCCGGCGGCGAGGTTCTCGCTGTCGTCGGCGGCGTGGTTCGACGAGGTCGCCGGCCGGTGCGGGGAGCTCGGCTACACCGACCTCGTCACCCACTGGCCGCGGCCGGACGGCCCCTACGCCGGGGACGTCGCGGTGCTCGAGGAGGTCGCGCAGCGCCACTGCCAGGGCTGATCGGTGGGCGCCCGGTGCTCACGGCCGCGGGCGGGCGCGTAGGCTCAGGCGACGTCCAGCGATGAAGGGGGACCCGTGAGCGGTGAGGGATGCTTCTGCTACGTGGTGATGTGCCACACCGACCCGGCCGGCATCGCGCGCACCCTGCGCAGCATCCGCCGGCTCAGCCCGGGCGCCGACATCGTCGTGCGGCACAGCGTGCCCGGCCTCGTCACGCCCGAGCTGCTGGACGAGGTGGGCGCGACGGCGCTGCGCAGCGAGATCCAGATCGTCTGGGGTGACTGGACGATGACCCGGGCCGCCCTGGAGGCCCTCGAGCGCGCGCGCGGTGTCAGCGACGCCGACCACGTCGTGCTGGTGTCCGGCCAGGACCACCCGATCCGCGACCTCGCCGCGTGGGAGGAGCAGGTCCGCGCCGACGGCGGTGACGCCATGCTGGACGTCTTCCCGCCGATGACCGACGACTGGCACTACCGCTGGTGGCTGCTCGACCCGCCCCACGTGGGGCCGGTGCTGGCCCGCCGCGGCCTCAAGTGGGGCTGGCGCCACGTCGCCCCCTCCCTGCGGTCGGCGCTCATGCTCTACCAGGGTCGCCGGGACCCCCGGTGGATTCTCGGCATCCGCCGCCCCGGGCCGGCCCGCCGCGAGCCGCCGGTCGCCGTGCTCAAGGCCAGCCTGTGGATGACGCTGTCCGCCCGCGCCGTCGACAGCGTCCTCGCCCGCCACCGCGCCGGGGGACCGGTGCTCCGGTTCTTCGAGCGCGTCCGGATCCCCGACGAGTCCTACCTGCAGTCCCTGCTGCTCGCCGATCCGCAGCTGCGGATCATCGACTGCCCCACCGCCTACGCCTACTTCCCCTACGACCACTGGAGCCCGGCCTGGGTGGACGCCGAGCAGCTCGCCCGGGCGGCGCGGACGCCCGCGGCCTTCGCGCGCAAGGTGCCCGAGGACGTCACCCCCGAGCTGGTCGCCGCGATGGAGGCGCTGACCCGACGACCCGCCGCGGAGGTGCCGCCGGTGCGGGACGCGGAGGTGGGGGAGGCCAAGCTCACCGGCGCGGAGCTGCGCCCCGGGGAGCCGCCGGTGGCCACCGGCCTGCCGCCGCGGGTCGGGCCCGGGGCCGCCCTCGGCGGCGGCCGTCCGGTGCTCGCGCGCCGCTAGACTGCCCGGGTGAGCGACGACCCCACCACCCGACCGGCGCAGCCGGCCTCCGCGTCCCAGACGGATGGGGGTGCTTCGTCGGCTGGGGCGGCTCCGCCGGCTGGACCCGCTCGGTCGGCTCGGCCGCGGCGCGGCCAGCCGATCTTCGCCCGGTTCATCATCGCGGGCGCCGTCGTCGGGGTGATTCTGATGACGCTGGTCGCCCAGCTCGCCGAGGGCCACAACGAGCCCAGCCACGTCGCCTACAGCCTGGGCCGCACCCTCGCCTACTTCGCCGTGATCGGCGGTGGGCTCGGGGCCCTGGCCGGGGCTGTCGTGGCGCTGCTGCTCGACCGGCGGCGCTGACCGCCGCCGCAGCTGTGGGAGACTGACGCCGTGGCACGAGGCGACGGTCGACTCAATCACGACATCCTCCCCGGCGAGTCCGGCCCGCAGGACGCCTGCGGCGTCTTCGGGGTGTGGGCACCCGGCGAGGAGGTCGGCAAGCTCACCTACTACGGCCTCTACGCGTTGCAGCACCGCGGCCAGGAGTCCGCGGGCATCGCCACCTCCGACGGGTCGCGGATGCTCGTCTACAAGGACATGGGGCTGGTGTCCCAGGTCTTCGACGAGGCCTCGCTGACCCCGCTGCACGGGCACCTCGCGATCGGCCACACCCGCTACTCGACCACCGGCGCCAGCCGGTGGGAGAACGCCCAGCCCACCCTGGGCGGCACCGAGCACCACACCATCGCCCTCGCCCACAACGGCAACCTCATCAACACCGAGGAGCTCCGCGAGGTCCTCGCCCAGCGGCACGTCGACGGCTACGGCGAGGCGGGCGGCGAGCTGCGCCGCGGCAACACCACCGACACCGCGATCATCACCTCGCTGCTCGGCAGCCGCGCCGAGGACGTCAGCCTCGAGGAGGCCGCCGTCCGGGACCTGCCGCTGGTCCAGGGCGCCTACTGCTTCGTCTTCATGGACGAGCACACCCTCTACGCCGCGCGCGACCCGCAGGGCGTGCGGCCCCTCGTCATCGGCCGCCTCGAGCGCGGCTGGGTGGTCGCGTCGGAGACCGCCGCCCTCGACATCGTCGGGGCGAGCTTCGTGCGCGAGGTCGAGCCCGGCGAGCTCGTCGTCGTCGACGAGATCGGGCTGCGGACCCGCAGGTTCGCCGAGCCGGCACCCAAGGGCTGCGTCTTCGAGTACGTCTACCTGGCCCGGCCCGACACCACCATCGCCGGGCGCGGCGTCTACGAGGCCCGGGTCGAGATGGGCCGCCGGCTCGCCCAGGAGCACCCCGTCGAGGCGGACATGGTCATGCCCTCCCCGGAGTCCGGGACGCCCGCCGCCATCGGCTACGCCGAGGAGTCGGGCATCCCCTACGGCCAGGGCCTGGTCAAGAACGCCTACGTCGGGCGCACCTTCATCGCCCCCTCCCAGACTATCCGCCAGCTCGGGATCCGCCTCAAGCTCAACCCGCTCAAGGAGGTCATCCGCGGCAAGCGACTCGTCGTCGTCGACGACTCCATCGTGCGCGGCAACACCCAGCGCGCCCTCGTGCGGATGCTGCGGGAGGCCGGAGCGGCGGAGGTGCACGTGCGGATCTCCTCCCCGCCGGTGCGCTGGCCCTGCTTCTACGGCATCGACTTCGCCAGCCGTGCCGAGCTCATCGCCACCGGCATCGACGTCGAGGGCGTCCAGCAGGCCATCGGCGCTGACAGCCTCGGCTACATCTCCGAGGACGCCATGGTGGAGGCGACCCGCCAGGACCGCGACCGGCTCTGCACCGCCTGCTTCTCCGGGCACTACCCCCTCGGCGTCCCCCGGGACCAGGAGAAGGTGCTCGGCACGCCGCGGGAGGCCGACACCCCGCGAGGCGCACCGGCGGCGACCGTGACGGCACCGGCCTGAGGGCGGCGGCGGTCCGCCATACACGCTCCCGGCCGGGACCGGCCGGACAGTCCCACCCACCACCACCCGAGAGGTCACCCGTGAGCGACCCGATCACGTATGCATCCGCCGGCGTCGACGTCGAGGCCGGCGACCGGGCCGTCGAGCTGATGAAGGCCTCGGTGCGGCGCGCGACCCGGCCGGAGGTGCTGGGCGGGCTCGGCGGCTTCGCCGGGATGTTCGACGCGTCCGCGCTGGCGGGCATGCGGCGGCCCGTCCTCGCCACGTCCACGGACGGGGTGGGGACCAAGGTGGCCGTGGCGCAGGCGATGGACGTCCACGACACCATCGGCTACGACCTGGTCGGGATGGTGGTCGACGACATCGTGGTCTGCGGCGCCGAGCCGCTCTTCATGACCGACTACATCGCGACCGGCAAGGTCGTCCCCGAGCGGATCGCCGCGATCGTCTCCGGCATCGCGGCCGCCTGCGAGCAGGCGGGTGTCGCCCTGGTCGGCGGCGAGACGGCCGAGCACCCCGGGCTGCTGGACCCCGACGAGTACGACTGCGCGGGCGCCGCCACGGGCGTCGTCGAGCACGACGAGGTCCTCGGACCGCAGCGGGTGCACCCCGGCGACGTCGTGCTCGGGATCGGGTCCTCCGGGCTGCACTCCAACGGCTACTCGCTGGTGCGGCGGGTCTTCGCCGCCGCCGGCTGGGACTACGACCGGGAGGTGCCCGAGCTGGGTGGCCGGCTGGGGGAGACCCTGCTGACCCCGACCCGGGTCTACGCCCGGGACCTGCTGGCGCTGATCCGCACCGACGGCGTCGACGTGCACGCCCTCTCGCACGTGACCGGCGGAGGGCTCGCCGCCAACCTCGCGCGGGTGCTGCCGCAGGGCGTGCTCGCAACCGTCGACCGGGCGACGTGGACGCCGGCGCCGATCTTCGCGCTGGTGCAGCAGCTCGGCGGCGTGCCGCAGGCCGACCTCGAGCGCACCCTCAACATGGGCGTCGGCTTCGTCGCGGTCGTGAGCGAGGCCTCCGCGGACCGCGCGCTCGAGGTGCTGGCCGGCCAGGGGCTGACCGGATGGGTGCTGGGCGAGGTGACGGACGGGACCACGCCGCGGCCCGGCGACGAGGTCGTGCAGGGCGCCAAGGGCGTCGACGGTGGCGCGGTGCAGGTGGTGGGGGCGCACCCGCGCTGAGGCCCCCACTGTCGGTGAGATCGGACGACGGCTCGCGTCACCGAGCCGGACGGCGCGCAGCGACGCCCCAGGTCAACGGGATCGTGCGAGGCGCGCGGGCTGCCGAGGGGTCAACGCCCTCCGGCGGCCCACCGGTCGTAGTCGTCGTAACCGTCATCGTCGTCATCCTGCGCGAACCGGGACTGCCCGGAGTCGTGCTGCGACGATGCGTGTAGTTCTCGCTCAAGCGCACTCAGGTCGGTGTCGGGAGAGAAGTACTTCAGCTCCCGGGCAACCTTTGTCTGCTTGGCCTTGGCCCGGCCGCGCCCCATGGCGTGACCCCCTCGCGCGTCTGCCGGAGTGGCATCGCTGGCTGCGGCTGACGGCCGTAGCGCGCGGAGCGACCCCGGGAATCTCGTGTCTTCGTGAGGGACACGCTACATGCTGGGAGGCCGATCTGTGGAGTTGACCACCCGGGGCGCCGGAGCGGCACGCACGCTCGGTGACTGGCGGTAGCGTCATGGATGAGGGCACCCGGGTTCAAATACACCCAATCGGGGGTCTATTCTTACTTAGACCGCTCAAATGTCACATTACGTAGTAGCGTCAGCGAGCAACAGGACCCGGCTGCTCCCAGCGCCAACTACCGAGGGTGACCTCGGGCTGGGCTGTGGTCCGGGGGAGAGGTCCATCAGGACGCGAGGTCGCCGTGCCTCGACGAGTACGGGGAGAACACATGCCGCACCGGGAGCAGGACAGCGAGAAGCTGCTGACGCCCGCCGAGGTCGCTGAGCTGTTCCGGGTCGACCCCAAGACGGTCACCCGCTGGGCGAAGGCCGGCAAGCTCAACTCCATCCGCACGCTGGGGGGTCATCGGCGGTACCGGGAGAGCGAGATCCGGCAGCTTCTGGACGGCGTCTCCGACGGTGGACGGGTCGGCCACGTCGCGTCCTGAGGACGTTCTATCAGTCATAGACTGATAGAAGCCTGATTATCAGATATTCTGGGGTCATGGCTGCTGCCGTGCCCACCCCCAGCGCGCCCTTCACCGGCGCGTATGACGCCGTCGCCCTGCTCGGCGACCTCGTCGCCTCCCGCGCTGCCCCCGATCGCGGGGACCTGCACCAGCGGCTGACCGCGGCGCTGTCCTGGGTCGACGATCTCGTGCCACCGCTCGACCCCCTGGTCGTGACGGTGGCCGACGAGTTCCAGGGCGTCTACGCCACGGCCGGGGACGCCGTGCTCGCCTCCCTGCTGGTCCGGCTCGCGCTGCTGCCGGCGCAGGACGTGCGCTGCGGGATCGGGCGCGGCGAGGTGCGGGTCATCGACGCGTCCCGGACCCCCGCCCTGCAGGACGGCTCGGCCTGGTGGGCCGCCCGGGCGGCCATCGAGGAGGCGGAGCGACGAGCCGGGAGCCCAGCGACCCGCGGCTGCCGGACGTGGTACCTCGAGGGGGAGCGGGGCCGCGGTGCCGCCGGTGCTGAGGCCGGGGGCGGCGGTGGCGGGGCCGGGGTCAGCGGTGCTGAGGCGGGGCAGCAACCGGACGGGTGGCCGTCGGCGAGCGCCATACAGGCTCTGCTGGTGCTGCGGGACGAGCTGGTGTCGCACCTCGACGACCGGCCGCTGCGCGTGCTGCGGGGGGTCATGTCAGACCTGACGCAGACAATGGTGGCTGAGCAGGAGGGCATCACCCAGTCCGCCGTGTCCCAGCTGATCAGCCGTGGGGGCCTGGCAGCGGTCAAGGAGGCCCACGCGATCCTGCGCCGACCTGTCCCGAGCGCGTGAGGTGACCCGATGACCTACCTGGCCCTGTGGTTGCTGGCGCTCGGCGCGGGGGACCTGCTGCGCCCCGGCGCCGAGCTCACCGGGCGGCGCCCGTGGTGGTGGCCGCTGCTGGCCTCCGTCCCGGTGCTGCTGCTCGGCTGGCCGCTGCTGGGGCTGGGCGCCGGCCCACGGCTGGTATCGCTGCCGCTCATGCTGCTCGCCCTGGTCGCGTGGACCCGCACCTCGGTCACCGCCGTGGCAGCCGGGGGCCGCACCAGGTACGACCAGGCGCCGGCCCTGTCCCGCCGCGCTCGTCGCTCCCGGGTGGCCGCGCTGTCGGCGCTGCTGGTGGCCGTCGCGGTCGGCTTCGCCGTGGCCGGGGTGGACCCGCCGGTGGCCGGCCCGGTCGCCACGTGGTGGCACGGCCTCGGCCTCCCCCGGCTCGCGGCGGTCCCGCCCACGCGGGCCGTCATGGTCCTCGCCGCGATGCTGGTGCAGGTCGGCACGGCCAACGTCGTAGTCCGGCTCGTGCTCGACGCCGCCGGCGCCCACAGCGAGCCCGGGGTGCTGCGCGGCGGTCGCTGGCTCGGCCCGATGGAGCGGGTCTTCGTGGTGGGGCTCGCGCTCGCGGGGCAGTGGACGGCGGCGTCCGTCGTCGTGGCCGCCAAGGGGATCCTGCGGTTTCCCGAGCTGCAGGCCCAGCGGGCCCAGGGGCAGCGCATCGACGCCGTGACGGAGTACTTCCTGGTCGGCAGCTTCACCTCCTGGATCGTCGCGCTGGGCGCTGCGGTCCTGGCCCTGTAGCAGCCGTCGCGACGCGTCCGGTTCCGCCCACCCGGGCAGGGTCGACCATCTCGGCAGGAGGATGCGGGACAATGGCGGGCATGAGTGGAGACACGGTGCTCGCAGGCCGCTACCGCCTGGACCGGCAGATCGGCCGCGGGGGGATGGGCCAGGTGTGGTCGGCGATCGACACCCGTCTGCAACGGCAGGTGGCGGTCAAGACGGTCGACCTCGCCTCCAGCGGTGACGAGATCGCGGCCCAGCGCTTCCAGCAGGAGGCGCACGCGACGGCGGCGCTCTCCCACCCCAACATCGTGACGATCTTCGACAACGGGGTGGACGGGTCGACGGCCTACCTCGTCATGGAGCTGCTGAGCGGCCCCAGCCTGGAGGAGCTCGTTCGCGCGGAGGGGCCGTTGCCGGTGGACCGGGCCCTCGACTACGCCCAGGCCGTGGCGTCCGCGCTGGGCGCGGCCCACCGGGCCGGGGTCGTGCACCGTGACGTCAAGCCGAGCAACCTGATGCTCGACCAGCGCGGCACCCTCAAGATGGTGGACTTCGGCATCGCCCGGCTGGACCAGGCCCGCACCAGCCAGCTGACCGCGACGGCCACCGTGATCGGGAGCGCCCCCTACCTGTCGCCGGAGCAGGCCACGGGCAGCACGGCCACCCCGCAGAGCGACCTCTACTCGCTGGGGTGCGTCCTGATGACGCTGCTCACCGGGGAGCCGCCCTTCGAGGGCGAGCACCCGCTGTCGGTGCTGCACCACCACCTCAGCACGCCGGCGCCCCGTCCCTCCGACCGCCGCCCCGGGATCCCGCCCGCGGTCGACGCGCTCGTGGCCCAGCTGCTGGCCAAGCGGCCCGAGGACCGGCCGGCGAGCGCCTCCGACGTGGCCGGGCGCATCGCGGCGATCCGCCGGGGCGCGGCGCCGGAGACGACGGTGCTGCCGGCGGCGGGTGCGGCCGCAGCCACCACCGTCCTGCCGCCCGTGCCTGCGCGCGAGGAGCCGCGCACCCGCACCAGCTCGGCCCCGGTGGCGGCGTATGCCGACCCGCCCGCTCGGGCGCCACGCCGGCGCGGGACAGGGGCGCTGTGGTTCCTCGTGCTGCTGCTCGCCGCCACGGTCGCCGCCATGTGGTGGTTCGTGCTGGGGCCGGGGCGCAGCACCAGCCCGACGCCGACGCCGACCGGCACCACGCGCACCGTGACGGCGACCGCCACGACCACCCCGACCCCGTCGTCGTCCCGCCCGTCCACGTCCGTGGCGAGCACGCCCCCGACGAGCGCCCCGACGACGCCGCCCACCACGAGCATCACCCCGGCGCCGACCACGACGGCGCCAGCCACCACCGCGACCACCCCGCCGCCCGCGACCACGGCCCCCACCGCCTCGGCGACGCCCACCCCGAGCTGGCCCGGCGCCTCCTCGGCCGCGCAGGCGCTGCAGAGCACCGTCGACGGCGCGGGGCTGCCCAAGGACGCCGCGAAGGAGGCCTCGGCGTCCCTCCGGGACGTCCGCAAGGCGATCGACAAGCAGGACGGCTCGGGCGCCCAGGCGGCGTTGGGTCAGCTGACCGGGGTGATCGACGGCCAGGGTGACGCGCTCTCGCCGGAGACCCGGCAGGCCATCGCGGCCGCGACCGAGCAGGTGCAGGGGCAGCTGCCGGCCGCCTGACCTGTGCTCCGGCGGTGCTCGGCGATCACGAGGTGTCCCAGGGGTGTGGTTGTGGTCGGTATGGCGCCCGCTGGCGGCCACAAGGTGTCCCGGGGGTGTGGTTGTGGTCGGTATGGCGCCCCGGGCGACCACAAGGTGTCCCCAGGGGGTGGTTATGGTCGGCGCGACGCAGGGCGCTCCCGCTGCGGGCACGACGAAGCCCCAGCGTCAGACCGGGATCTGACCTGGGGCTCTGGGTGGTGGCCAGGGGCGGGGTCGAACCGCCGACCTTCCGATTTTCAGTCGGACGCTCGTACCAACTGAGCTACCTGGCCTCGCGAGACCGCCGAGGCAGTGCCTCGAGCTGTCGCGACGTCTCTGCGAGAGAGACTGGCGACCCCGACCGGGCTCGAACCGGCGACCTCCGCCGTGACAGGGCGGCGCGCTAACCAACTGCGCTACGGGGCCAATGGTGAGGAGTGACTACCTCAAGCACTCCGACAACCTCGCTGGCCGTGGCCAGCTCGTCCATCGTACATGCTCTGTATCCCCAACGGGATTCGAACCCGTGCTACCGCCGTGAAAGGGCGGGGTCCTAGGCCGCTAGACGATGGGGACCCGAATCTCATCGGGCCCTCTGCCGCTAGCGCTCTAGTAGCTCGAGCCCGTCGAGGACTCCGAAAGCATAGGGGACACCCGTCGCCAACTCCTAATCGGGCGACGGCACCAGCCCCGCCCAGCCCCCGACCCGGCTCAGCGCTGCGCCGCCCACTCCACCAGCCGCTCCCGGGGCCACGTGGTCACGACGCGCTCCGCGGGGACGTCCAGGTGCCAGGCGCGCTCCGCCCCCAGCTGCTGGAAGTCCAGCTGGCCCGGGGCGTGCGCGTCGGTGTCGATCGCGAAGAGGCAACCGATCTCCAGCGCCAGCTGGATCAGGTCGTCCGGTGGGTCCTGCCGCTCGGGGCGGGAGTTGATCTCCACGGCGACGTCGTGCTCGGCGCAGGCCTCGAAGACCGCGCGGGCGTCGAAGGACGACTGTGGCCGCTTGCCCCGGCCCCCGGTCACGAGCCGGCCGGTGCAGTGCCCCAGCACGTTGGTGCGGGGGTTGCTGACGGCGGTGACCATCCGGCGGGTCATGGCGGCGCTCTCCATCTTGAGCTTGGAGTGCACCGAGGCGACGACGACGTCCAGCTCCTCGAGCAGGTCGGGCTCCTGGTCCAGGGACCCGTCGTCGAGGATGTCGACCTCGATGCCGCTGAGCAGGCGGAAGTCGTCCGGCACGATCTGGTTGATGCCCTCGACGACCCCGAGCTGGCGCCGCAGCCGGGCGGGGGACAGGCCGTTGGCGACGGTGAGGCGGGGGGAGTGGTCGGTGAGGACCTGGTACTCCCGACCCAGCTCGATGGCCGTCATCACCATCTCGTCGATGGGCGAGCCGCCGTCGGACCAGTCGCTGTGGCTGTGCAGGTCGCCACGCTGCAGGGCGGCCAGCTCGGCGCCGTCGTGGGCGAGCGGCGCGGCCTGGCGCTCCTCGAGCTGGTCCAGGTAGGCGGGCGACTCGCCACGCAGCACCGCCAGCGCGATCGCCTCGCTGCCCTTGCCGATGCCCGGGAGCTCCTGCAGCGTCCCGGCCTGGGCGCGCGCGGCCAGCTCCTCGTCGGTCAGCGCGCCCAGGGCGGCGGCGGCGCCACGGAAGGCCTTGATGCGGTAGGACGACTCCAGCGCCCGCTCCAGCAGGAACGAGATCCGGCGCAGCGCCAGCACCACACCGGCGACGTCGGGGGTCAGCTCGGCGGTGATGGGGGTGAGCGAGGCGGAGCCGTGGCGAGGACGGGCGGCGGGCTTCGGCATACGGCCATCGTCGCACCGGGCGGGGCAGGTTGGTGCGCCCGGCGCAGGTCACATACCGTCGCGGCATGGCCCTCAGCGTCTTCGACCTCTTCTCCGTCGGCATCGGCCCGTCGAGCTCGCACACCGTCGGCCCGATGCGGGCGGCGCTGATGTTCGCGCAGGGGCTGGAGGCCGACGGGCTCCTCGACCGGGTGCGCCGCGTGCGGGTGGAGCTCTACGGCTCGCTGGGGGCGACCGGCCACGGTCACGGCAGCGACAAGGCGGTGCTGCTGGGGCTGTCCGGCGAGGCGCCCGAGCTCGTCGACCCGCGCTCGGTGCAGGGGCGCCTGGACGAGATGCGCGCCACCCGGCGCCTCGCGCTGCTCGGGCGGCACGAGATCGACTTCGACGAGGACACCGACCTGGTCATGCACCGCACGCGCTCGCTCCCGGGCCACTCCAACGGCATGACCTGCGAGGCCGAGGTCGAGGGACTGGCAGAGCCGGTGCGGCGCACCTACTACTCCGTGGGCGGCGGGTTCGTCGTGACCGAGGACGGCAGCGGGGTCCGCCGCATCGTGGAGGACACCACGGCGGTCGCCCACCCCTTCCGCACCGGTGACGAGCTGCTGGCCATCTGCCACGAGACCGGCCGGTCGATCGCGCAGGTCATGCTGGACAACGAGCAGGCCTGGCGCAGCGTCCCGGAGGTCTACGAGGGGCTGCTCCACATCTGGGCGGTCATGCAGGAGTGCGTGGCCAACGGCGTCGTCACCGAGGGGGTCCTGCCCGGCGGGCTGCGGGTCCGGCGGCGGGCCCCCGAGCTGGCGCTGCGGCTGGGCCTGGAGCAGGGCAACGAGGACCCGCTGCGCGGGCTGGACTGGATCACGCTCTACGCCCTCGCCGTCAACGAGGAGAACGCCGCCGGCGGCCGCGTCGTCACCGCCCCCACCAACGGGGCGGCCGGGATCATCCCCGCGGTGCTGCACTACTACGTGCGGTTCGTGCCCGGGGCCGACGACCTCGGGGTGGTGAGGTTCCTGCTGACCGCGGCCGCCATCGGGATGATCATCAAGGAGACCGCCTCGATCTCGGGGGCGGAGGTCGGCTGCCAGGGCGAGGTCGGCTCGGCGTGCGCGATGGCTGCGGCCGGGATGGCGGCCGTGCTCGGCGGCACCCCCCGCCAGGTCGAGAACGCCGCCGAGATCGGCATGGAGCACAACCTCGGGCTGACCTGCGACCCGGTCGGCGGGCTCGTCCAGATCCCCTGCATCGAGCGCAACGCCGTCGCCGCGGTCAAGGCCGTCACGGCGGCGCGCACCGCGCTGCGCGGCGACGGCACGCACATCGTCTCCCTGGACAAGGTGGTCAAGACGATGCGCGAGACCGGCGCCGACATGAAGGTGAAGTACAAGGAGACCGCCCGCGGCGGCCTTGCCGTCAACGTCATCGAGTGCTGACGGCGGGGGTGCGACCCCCGCCAACGGGCTTTCCCGGGCCTTCGTGGGCTTTGATGGTCGTATGACGAACGCCTACCGCCCCGCCCAGGACCGTTACGACGGCGACATGATCTACCGCCGGGCCGGCGCCAGCGGGCTGCAGCTGCCGGTGATCTCGCTGGGCCTGTGGCAGAACTTCGGCACCGACCGGCCCCGGGAGACCCAGCGGGCCATCCTGCGCCGGGCCTTCGACCGCGGAATCACCCACTTCGACCTGGCCAACAACTACGGACCGCCCTACGGCCAGGCCGAGATCCACATGGGGGAGTACCTCCGCGACGACTTCGCCGGGCTGCGCGACGAGCTGATCATCTCCACCAAGGCGGGCTACGACATGTGGCCCGGCCCCTACGGCCAGGGCGGGGGCTCGCGCAAGTACGTCCTCGCGAGCCTCGACCAGTCGCTGCAGCGGCTCGGGCTGGACTACGTCGACATCTTCTACAGCCACCGCTTCGACCCGGACACCCCGGTGGAGGAGACCATGATGGCGCTGGACCACGCGGTCCGGTCGGGCAAGGCGCTCTACGTCGGGATCTCGTCGTACTCCGCGGCCCGCACCCGGGAGGCGGCCGAGATCGCCCGGGACCTCGGCACCCCGCTGCTGATCCACCAGCCGTCCTACTCCATGCTCAACCGGTGGATCGAGGAGGACCTCCTCGATGAGCTGGAAAAGCAGGGTATGGGGTGTATTGCGTTCACCGCTCTGGCCCAGGGACTCCTCACGGAGCGTTACCTCGACGGGATCCCGGAGGACAGCCGGGCCGCCCGGACTGCCAGCACCCTGTCCCAGGACCACCTGTCCGACCAGACGCTGGCCCACGTGCGGGCGCTAGCGGGGGTGGCGCAGCGCCGCGGCAGCACCCTGTCCCAGCTGGCCCTCGCCTGGGTGCTGCGGGACCCGCGGATGACGTCAACGCTGGTCGGAGCGTCGAGCGTGGAGCAGCTGGACCAGAATCTCGGCGCCCTGGAGCACCTCGACATCTCCGACGAGGAGCTGCGGGAGATCGACCAGGACGCCGTGGACGCGGGCATCAACCTGTGGGCGCGATCCACGCAAGAGTGACCTCTCGGGGCGGATCGGGACAGCTCGGGCATCACTGTCCGCGCATGATCGTGACGCTGCGCGCACGGTTTGACGCATCTTCGTGATTAACCCCCGGTCGCCTTCGCGCCGCGATCACCGACACCTAGAGTCATGAAGGTCGTGACCTTCCCGAGACCAGTGATCGAGCCGAGCATCCATCGAGGCCGTCGCACGTCGACGCCGGGTCGGCGGGGAGGGATCCAGGAGCAGCACCACGCTCCTGCGGTCGGGGGCACGGCATACCGAGGCGCAGCCGACGCGCCAGTCTCCACGAGAGAAAGAAGCTGAAGAGTGACTGCTGACCAGGCTCAGGGGCCGGGGGGCGCCGCCGTGGACGTCTCCGAGATCCCCGTCGTGATCCTCTGCGGCGGACAGGGCACCCGCATCCGGGAGGCGAGCGAGAAGCTCCCCAAGCCCATGATCGCCATCGGCGACAAGCCCATCGTGTGGCACATCATGAAGACCTACTACGAGCACGGCTTCCGCAAGTTCGTGCTGTGCCTCGGCTACAAGTCCGACGTCATCAAGAGCTACTTCCTGGACCGCAAGCGGCTCTCCGCCGACGTGGTCCTGCGCCCCGGCCAGGAGCCGGAGTTCATCGGCGGCGACAAGACCGAGGAGGACTGGGAGATCACCCTGGTCGAGACCGGTCTGGACGCCGGCACCGGCGGCCGCGTCAAGCTCGTCGCGAAGTACCTCGACGCCCCGTGGTTCATGCTCACCTACGGCGACGGCATCGGCGACATCGACATCACCGCCGAGGTCAACCACGCCGTCCGCATGGACAAGATGGCCTGCGTCACCGGTGTCCACCCCGCCTCCCGCTACGGCGAGATGCACGTGGACGACGCGGGCGAGATGGTCACGGAGTTCAACGAGAAGCCGACCCTCGCGACCGGTTGGGTCAGCGGCGGCTTCTTCATGATGAAGCGCGAGTTCGTCGACCGCTACCTCGCGGACATCGACGACGAGGACATGCTCGAGAAGGGCCCGCTGCGCCACGTCTCCCGCGACGGCGAGCTCGCCGTCTACGAGCACGAGGGCTTCTGGATGGGCATGGACACCTTCCGCGACTGGAAGGAGCTCAACGGGCTCTGGGACGAGGACAAGGCTCCCTGGAAGATCTGGAAGGACTGAGGACATCCACATGAAGGTTCTGGTTACTGGTACCGAGGGCTACCTCGGCTGTCTCGTCGCCGCGGAGCTCATCCGTGACGGCCACGACGTCACCGGCGTCGACACGGGCTTCTACGCCCAGGGCTGGCTCTACAACGGCGTCGACCTCGGCGCCAAGACCCTGCGCAAGGACATCCGCAACCTCACGGTCGAGGACGTCCGCGGCCACGACGCCATCGTGCACATGGCCGAGCTGTCCAACGACCCGCTCGGCGCGCTGATCCCCAACGTCACCTACGACGTCAACCACAAGGGCTCGGTCAAGCTCGCCGAGCTGGCCAAGCAGGCCGGCGTCCCGCGGTTCGTCTACATGTCCAGCTGCTCCGTGTACGGCGTGGCCGACGGCGTGGTCGACGAGCAGTCCCAGGTCAACCCGCAGACCGCGTATGCCGAGTGCAAGGCGATGGTCGAGCGGGACGTGCTGCCGATGGGCGACGACAACTTCTCGCCCACCTTCATGCGCAACGCGACGGCGTACGGCGCCTCCCCGCGCATGCGCTTCGACATCGTGCTCAACAACCTGTCGGGCCTCGCCTACACCACCAAGAGGATCGCGATGACCTCCGACGGTACCCCGTGGCGTCCGCTGGTCCACGCCCTGGACATCGCCAAGTCGATCCGCTGCGCGATCACCGCGCCGCGCGAGGCCGTGCACCAGCAGATCTTCAACGTCGGCAAGACCGAGCACAACTGGCGGGTCCGCGAGATCGCCGAGATCGTCGGCGCGGCCTTCCCGGGCTGCGAGGTCACCTTCGGCGACAACGCCGGCGACAACCGCTCCTACAAGGTCAACTTCGACAAGATCGCCACCCAGCTCCCGGGCTACGCGAGCGAGTGGGACGCCGAGCGCGGCGCCCAGCAGCTGGCCGAGGTCTTCACGACCATCGACCTGGACGAGGCGACCTTCACCGGCCGCGGCCACACCCGCCTCAAGCAGCTGGAGCACCTGATGCGCACCAAGCAGATCGACGACCAGATGTTCTGGACCAAGCCGGCGGGGAGCATCCTCTGATGGAGTTCCGCACCTTCGACATCGAGGGCCCGGCCCTGATCGACCTCAAGCTGCTCGAGGACGACCGTGGCTTCTTCGCCCGGACCTTCTGCACCCAGGAGTTCGAGGCCGCCGGCCTCAACCCGGCCGTCATCCAGTGCAACATGTCCTACAACTACAGGGCCGGCACCATCCGCGGCATGCACCAGCAGATCGACCCGGCCCCCGAGGCCAAGCTGGTCCGCTGCATCCGCGGCCGCATCATCGACGTGATCGTCGACATGCGCCCCGAGAGCCCCACCTACCTGCAGCACGTCAAGGTGGAGCTGACGGCCGACAACCGCCAGGCGCTCTACGTGCCGGAGTACTTCGCGCACGGCTACCTGACGCTCGAGGACGACTGCGAGGTCACCTACCAGGTGTCCCACGCCTACACGCCCAACACCGAGCGCGGCTTCCGCTACGACGACCCGGCCTTCGGCATCGACTGGGGCCGCGAGATCGAGGTCATCTCCGACAAGGACGCGTCCTGGCCGCTCTTCGCCGACCGCGACGACGTCGACAAGCCCGCGACCCTGCCCGCGCCGCGCCAGGCGCAGCTCAAGGAGGACGCATGATCATCGTCGACACCGCCCTGGCCCAGCGCGAGGCCGAGGGCAACCCGATCAAGGTCGCGCTGGTCGGTGCGGGCTTCATGGGCCGCGGCTTCGTCAATCAGGTGACCAGCTCGGTGCCCGGCATGGAGGTCGTCGCGATCGTCAACCGCACGCAGGCCAACGCCGAGCGCGCCTACTCCGAGGCCGGCATCAGCGAGTGGGAGGTCGTCGACAGCGCCGAGGCGCTCGACGCGGCCGTCCAGGCCGGCAAGCACGTCATCACGAGCGACCACACGGCCGTCACCGGCTCGCAGTCGGTCGACGCGATCGTCGAGGCCACCGGCGCGGTGGAGTACGGCGCGCACGTGGTCGCCGACGCGATCGAGGGCGGCAAGCACGTCGTGCTGCTCAACGCCGAGGTCGACGGCACCGTCGGCTACGCGCTCAAGCAGCGGGCGCTGGCCAAGGGCGTCATCATCACCGGGTGCGACGGCGACCAGCCGGGCGTGCAGATGAACCTCTACCGCTTCGTGAAGTCCATCGGGCTCACCCCGCTGGTCATGGGCAACATCAAGGGCCTGCAGGACGAGTACCGCAACCCCACCACGCAGGAGGGGTTCGCCAAGCAGTGGGGGCAGGACCCCTACATGGTGACCAGCTTCGCGGACGGCACCAAGGTGTCCTTCGAGCAGGCGCTCGTCGCCAACGCCACGGGCATGACGGTCGAGAAGCGCGGCCTCAAGGGCGCCGACCACCGCGAGCACATCGACGCCGCGACCAAGCTCTACGACGTCGAGCGGCTCAAGGAGCTCGGCGGTGTCGTGGACTACGTCGTGGGGGCCCAGCCGGGCCCGGGCGTCTACTGCTTCGCCACGCACGACGACCCCAAGCAGCAGCACTACCTCAAGCTCTACAAGCTGGGCGACGGGCCGCTCTATTCCTTCTACACGCCCTACCACCTGTGCCACTTCGAGGTGCCGCTGACGGTGGCCCGCGCGGTCCTCTTCGGGGACTACGCGATCACCCCCGCCGGCAAGCCCACCGTCGAGGTCATCACCGTGGCCAAGCGTGACCTGCAGGCCGGGCACACGCTCGACGGGCTGGGCGGCTACGACACCTACGGCCAGTGCGAGGCCGCGGGCGTCACCGCCGCCGAGGACCTGCTGCCGATGGGCGTGGCCGAGGGCTGCGTGCTCACGCGCGACGTCAAGAAGGACGAATACCTCACCTACGCCGACGTCGAGCTGCCCCAGGGCCGGCTCGTCGACGCGCTGCGCGAGGAGCAGGCCGGGCTGGCCTGACCTGCGCCGTATGCCGCCGCCCGCCGCCCGCCTCCACGAGGCAGGCGGCGGGCTTCGGCATACGGGGCTGAGCGGGTCAGGCGATGAACTCGCGCACCACGGCGGCGACCTCGTCGTCCAGCCCCTCGAGCAGCTCCCGCGCGGAGCCGACGTGGTAGGTGCGCGGCCCCTGCCAGTCGCTGGCCACGACCTCGTGGCTGTCGAACCAGTGCCGCTCGGTCGGCTCTTCGTCGCGGTAAAGCGTCACGCTGCCCAGCTCGCGCGTGCCCTGGCCGGGGAGGGTCACCTGCTCGGGGTTGCCGACGCTGTAGTGCGCCGGCACCGGGTCGGCCAGGGGGTCGGCCTCGTCGAGGGCGTGGAACTCCGCCTCGGTGTGGCAGCCCGCCAGCATCTGCGCCAGCACGACCGGGCCCGCGCACCCGGGCAGGGTGTCGGCCGGCACCGCCCGGGTCCGGCCCTGCGCCTCCAACGACGTGGGCGTCACCCGGCGCGCCGACGTGCTCCCCGACGGGGTGGTCACCGTCAGGGTCGTCCAGTCCCGCACGTCCCCCGTGTGCGTCAGCACCCGGTCGACCCGCTGCAGCCCCCCGTCGCCGCGGTAGACCGTCACGGCCCGCAGCTCGGTCGGCCCCAGCCGACGCAGCACGGCCCCCCGCTTGGTCCCCCCGTCGTGGAAGCTCTCCATCGAGATGTCCATGCGCGTGACGCTAGCGGGGCGCACCGGGGCACCCAACCCGTGCTCGCATGGCGGGCGGGGGCGGCCCCTGACCGACCCGGCAGACGCACCCCGGGTGCGGTCCCCGCGCCCGGGGTGTCAAGATGTGCAGAACCCGTGACAAGGAGGTCACCCCATGGAAGACCGTCGACTCAACGCCCTCGACGCCGTCGTGCGCGCCTGGCTCGAGACCGGCAGCGACCCGGACTACCTCGCCCGCCAGCACGACACGGTCCGCGCCGCGATGCCGACGCTGGCCCGGGCCCTCGACGACCTCGTCGTGGAGCTCAAGGGCGGCGGCCGCTGACGGCAGCGCCGATCGCAGCGCGGCGGTGATCGACCCCGGGGGGACCCCGGGGTCCACCTTTTGCGCGATGCCGCGCCCGGGAGACGGGGTGACGCTGGTCGAGGACGACCCGAGGAGCGACACCGTGACCACCCCCACCCCCACCCCGACCGCCATCACCCCACCCCAGGACCCGCAGCGGTGGAAGGCGCTCGCCGTGCTCGCCGCCGGTCTGGCGATGATCGTGCTGGACGGCACCATCGTCGGGGTGGCGCTCCCGACCATCATGGGCGCCCTGCACCTGGACCTCACCGACGCCCAGTGGGTCAACAGCATCTACAGCGTCGTCTTCGCGGCGCTGCTGCTGACCGCGGGGCGCGTGGGGGACCGGGTCGGCCGCCGCACCACCTTCGTGGTGGGGGTCCTCGCCTTCCTCGTCGGCAGCCTGCTGGCCGCGACCGCGACGAGCGTGACCCCGCTCATCTGGTCGCGGGTCGTGCAGGGCGTCGGCGGCGCGCTGATCCTGCCGTCCACCCTGTCGACGGTGAGCTCGACCTTCCGGGGCAGGGACCGGGCGGCCGCCTTCGGGGTGTGGGGCGCGGTGATGTCCGGCAGCGCCGCCCTGGGCCCGCTGCTCGGTGGCTGGCTCACGGAGACGTTCTCGTGGCCGTGGATCTTCTGGGTCAACGTGCCCATCGGGCTGGCCGTGGTCGCGGGGACGCTGCTGTGGGTGCCGCAGACCCGCGGTCGCCCGGCCGCCCGGGGGGTCGACGTGGACGGGCTGCTGACCAGCGGCATCGGCTTCGGCCTCGTGGTCTTCGCGCTCATCGAGGGCAGCACCCTCGGCTGGTGGGCGCCGGCGCAGCGCTTCACGGTGGCGGGGTGGTCATGGCCCGCCGGCGCGCCCGTCAGCGTGGTGCCCGTCGCCCTGGTGGTGGGCCTGCTCTTCGTCGGTCTCTTCGTGCTCTGGGAGCGGCACCGCGCCCGGGTCCGCCGTGACGCCCTGCTCGACCTCAGCGTCTTCGGCTACCCGACCTTCTCGTGGGGCAACCTGACCGCCGGGGCGGTCGCGGTGGGGGAGTTCGCCCTGGTGCTGGTGCTGCCGCTCTACCTCGTCAACGTCGCCGGCCTGTCCACGATGGGCACGGGGCTGGTGCTCGCCGCGATGGCCCTCGGCGCCTTCGCGAGCGGCGCGGCGGCCCGGCACGTGGCGGCGAGGCTGGGCGCCCCCACGGTCGTCGTCGTCGGGCTGCTGCTGGAGCTCGTGGGCGTCCTCGCCGTCGCCCTCGTCGTGGGTGCCCGCAGCGCGGTGCCCCTCCTGGTCCTGCCGCTGGTGGTCTACGGCGTGGGCCTCGGGCTGGCCTCGGCCCAGCTCACCAGCACGGTCCTCGCGGACCTGCCCACCGACCTGTCCGGTCAGGGCTCGGCGACCCAGAGCACCGTGCGCCAGCTGGGCGCAGCGCTGGGGTCCGCCCTCGGCGGATCGGCCCTCGCCGCCGGGCTGGCCGCCGCGGTGCCGGCGCGGCTCGGCGAGGTGGTGGGCCTGCCGCCGGCGACGGCGGACCGGCTGGTCAGCCGCACCGTGGACTCTGCCGGCGGCCTCCTGGCGGGGCTCCGCGCCCAGGGCGAGCACGGGCCGCTCGGGCCGTTGACCGGCCCGGTGGTGGAGGCCGTGGCGTCGGGCGCTGCCGCAGCGACCCGCACCGCCCTGCTGGTCGCGGCGGGGGCGTTGCTGCTCGGCCTGGCCGGGGCGCTACGAGTGCGCCGCGAGGCCGGGCGCCGCTCCTCGACGGACGCGGCTGAGGTGGGCGGGGCGGCCCGCCCCCGTCACTGAGGGCGGTTGCGGCGGGTGCGCAGGAACCACGCGCCCATCGCCACGAGCGCAGCCAGCACGACCGCGCCCAGGAAGTAGCCGGAGCGCAGGTCCCCGCCCTCGCCCTGGGTCACGGCGCGACCGGTGGTCGTCGTGGTGGGAGCCGGGGTCGAGGTGTCGGCGACCACGGCGGTCCCGGGGAGCCGCTGGGCGTGGGGCACCTGTCCGGTCGCCCCGGCCGGGAGCGGCTGGGCGGACGCGACGCCCGGCGCGAGCACCACGGCGGTGGCGGCCACGGCGGCGGCACTCCGGGCGGCGATGCGGCGCAGCAGGATGGTGGTCAGCATGCGATTCTCCTTCGGCTCGCGGACACGCTCGTGCCGAGCGCATACCCACGTGCCAGGCGGCTACCCGTCGACGGCGGGGGAGCGGCATACTGCCGGGATGAGTCTGGGCGAGCCTCTCGGCGGGCCGGTCGTCCTGGTGGACCGTGGCGACGGGGTCAACGGCGAGCTGGCGCTGCGGTGGGACGGCGCCGACTTCGAGGTCATCGCCAACGGGGTCTTCCTCATGGACACCCGCCGCACCGCGTCGGAGCGCCGCCTGGTCCGGGCGGTCCTCGCCCGCGCCCGCCCCGGCGCCCGCCTGCTGGTCGGCGGCCTCGGGGTCGGCGCCTCGGTGCACGAGGCGCTGCAGACCGACGTCGGCGCGGTGGACGTGGTCGAGATCGAGCCGCTGGTCGTGACCTGGTGGGAGCGCTACCTGCGGGCGCACTGGGGGCTGTCGGCCACCGACCTGGCGCGGGTGCGGATCGCGACGATGCCGCTCCAGGCGTATGCCGCCACCCCCGCCCCGCCCTACGACGCCATCGCGCTGGACACCGACAACGGCCCGGACTGGCTGGTGGCGCAACGCAACTCGGAGATCTACGAGCCGGACGGCCTGCGTGCCGTGGCCCGGATGCTCGCCCCCGGCGGGGTGTGCGGCTACTGGTCGGCGTCGCCGTCGCCCGCCTTCGAGAGGCGGCTGCGGGAGGTCTACGCCGAGGTCACCGTCGAGCTGGTGGACCGGGGGGCCGGGCCGCCGGACGTGGTCCACGTCTGCGCCGCGCCCCGGGTCAGCGGCTCGAGCCGAGCCGCAGCTCCCCCTCCTCGAACCACGCCGGGACCACCGCGATGACGGCCTCCGGCGGCAGCGCGCCATACAGGTGGGGGAAGGTCTCGTCGCCGACCTGCTCGAGCTTGAGGTGGCTGCGGCCGAGCAGCGCCGGCTCGATGATCAGCACGACCAGCGGCCCGGGGACGTCCTGGTAGAAGCGGCGCGCCGTCTGCGGCAGCTGCTCCGGCGACGAGCAGTGGATGAAACCCTCCCGCTCGAGGGTCCGGCCGTGCGTCGAGGTGGTGTAGGCGCCGGCGTCGCGGCCCTCCTCCCAGGCCGCGAGGGTGGTCAGGTGGCCGACGATGTCGGCGCTCTGCGGCTTGCCGGCGTTGCGGCGAGGGCGGCGGGTCATGGGTCAACCTCATCACATCGACCGGGTGGTTAGAGTGGGCACCGAGGTCGAAGAGAGGCCTACGGTACCGAGGAGCAGTCATGTCCGAACCGCCCGCGACGAAGGCCACGACCGAGGCACCCCTCAGCGAGCTCGGGACGCAGTATGCCGCCCTCGCCCGGGTCCTCGGGTTCCCCCGCGGTGAGGCCAAGCCGCAGCGCATCGTGGAGTTCACGCACGAAGCCGTCCCGCATGCCCAGGCGTGCGCGCTCACGCTGGTCCGCGACCGGACGCGTCCGCGGACCGTGGCGTCGACCCACGAGCTGGCCGGCGCCCTCGACGAGCTGCAGTACACCTACGGCGAGGGTCCGTGCCTGGAGGCGTCCGAGGGGGACGACCTGGTGCTCGTCCCCGACCTGGCCGACGAGGACCGCTGGCCGCGCTTCACGAACGCCGCGGTCGCCCGCTCCGGGGTCCGCGCCATGATGTGCGCGCGGCTGCAGCTCGGCGACGGGGACCGGGCGGCGCTCAACCTCTACGCCAACGAGCCGGGCGCCTTCGACGAGGCGGACATGGCCGCGGCGTCGGTGATCGCCCCCTACGCCGCGCTGTCCATCGAGCACGCGCTGCGCGGCGAGGACGTCGCCAACCTCCAGCAGGCGCTGAACAGCAACCGGCAGATCGGCCGCGCCGTCGGGATCCTCATGGCACGCGAGCTGGTGACCGCCGACAAGGCCTACGACATGCTCAAGCTGGCCAGCCAGCTGCTCAACCGCAAGCTGCGCGACGTCGCGGTGGACGTGGAGGACACCGGGGGGCTGCCCGACGGTGTCCGGCGCCGGGAGCGGCCCCAGGGCGCCTAGCCCATCACCGGGCCGGGTGAGCCACTAGGGTCGGGGCATGGCCGCCACGACTCTGCTGCTAGACCTCGACGGCCCGCTGACCAGGCTCTTCCCTGACCCCGCGCACCTCGAGCTCGCCGAGGAGCTCGCGGGCGTCCTCGCCGCGCGCACCGGTCACCGGCTCGCGGACGCGGTCGACCACGTGCAGGTGCTGCGCTCGGTGCGCGAGCTGGCTCCGGGGTTGCTGCCCGAGCTGGAGCATCGCGCTGCCGCGGCGGAGGTGCGTGCTGCCCGGCAGGCTCTCCCGGCGCCGGGTGCGGTCGCCTTCCTGCAGCGGGCCCACGACCACGGGTATGCCGTCGCCGTCGTCTCCAACAATGCGGACGAGGCGGTCCGGGTGGCCCTGCAGCAGTGCGACCTGCTGGGGCTCGTCGATTACGTGGCGGCGCGGCAGGGTGCCGACGTGGACCGGCTCAAGCCGGATCCCGCGCTCCTGCTGGACGCCCTGGGGGCGCTAGGGGCGCTGGGGGCGCTGGGGGCGCCAGCCGACCGGACGGCGTTCTACGGCGATAGTGTGAGCGACATGGTGGCGGCGTCCAGGGCAGGTGTGCGAGGCATCGGGGTGAGCGCGGACCCACGGCGCGTGGCGGAGCTGGTGGCAGCCGGGGCGGTGGCCGTCGTGCCGCACCTGGGGGACCCCGCCGAGCACCTGCCGGTGCCGACCCGGACGGAGGCCGCATGGTGACCGCGTCGCCGACGCCGGGCACCGGCGAGATCGTCGAGCGGGTGGTCGAGACGGTCCTGCCCACGCGGCACGGGACCTTCCGCATGGTCGGCTACCTGGGGTACGACGGCACCGAGCACGTCGCGCTGACCGTCGGCGTGCACGACGACGCCGCCCCCGCCGTCCCGCCCCTGGTGCGGCTGCACTCGGAATGCCTGACCGGCGACGGCCTCGGCTCCTGGCGCTGCGACTGCGGGGTGCAGCTGGACGCCGCGCTCGCCCGCATCGCCGGCGAGGGTCTCGGGGTGCTGGTCTACGTCCGTGGCCACGAGGGCCGGGGCATCGGGCTGCTCGAGAAGCTCAAGGCCTACCGGCTCCAGGACGCCGGGGTCGACACGGTCGACGCCAACCTGGCGCTCGGGCACCCCAGCGACGCGCGTGACTACGCCCAGGCCGCCGCGATCCTCGCCGACCTCGGCCTCCCGCGGATCCGCCTGATGAGCTCCAACCCCGGCAAGGAGGAGGCGCTCGCCGCGCTCGGCATCCAGGTGGTCGAGCGGACCGGCATGTTCGTCCCCGAGCCCCCGGACAGCGTCTTCTACCTGCAGACCAAGCGGGCCCGGATGCGCCACGACGCCCCGCCCAGGTGTCGGTGTGGCAGGAGCTGCTCGACGGGCGGGTGCCGGTCTCCGCGGCGTCCAACGAGGACCTGCAGCTGGTCGAGCGCTACGGCCCCCTCGTCGCGCAGCCGACGGCGGTGGTCGCGCAGATGGCTCAGAGCCTGGACGGCTTCATCGCCACCCGGTCCGGCGACGGCGCCGGCCTGTCCGGCACCGCGGACCACGAGCACCTGCACCGGCTGCGGGCCCTGGTCGACGCCGTGGTGGTCGGCGCCGGCACGGTGGTCGCCGACGACCCGCGGCTGACCGTCCGGGAGGTGAGCGGCCCCCACCCGACCCGGGTCGTCCTGGACCCCCACGCCCGGGTGCCACACGACGCCACCGTCCTCGTCGATGCCACCTCGCCGACGCTGTGGCTCGTGGGCCCGGACGCGCAGGTGCCCGAGGTCGCCGACCACGTCACCGTGCTGCGGCTGCCGACCAAGGACTTCGCGCCCGCCGAGGTGCTGGCGACGCTGCGAGCCCGTGGCCTCGGGCGGGTGCTCGTCGAGGGCGGGGGGCGCACCGTGTCGCGGTTCGTCGACGCGGGGGAGCTGGACCGGCTCTACATCACCACGGTGCCGGTGCTGCTCGGTGACGGCGTCCCGGGGTTGCGGGTGCAGCCGGCCGCCCGGATCGGCGACGCCGCGCGTCACCCCTCCCGTCGCTTCGTCCTCGGCGACGACGTCTGCACGGAGCTGGTGCTGCGCTGACCGCAGTCCTCCGATGCCGCTCGGTGCCCCTCCCCGGCTGACCGCCGGGCGCCCCCCGCTGACGCCATTGGTCGCCAATGGCGTCTCAGGGGCGTGTATGAACGATCGATTCGATCATTGGTGACCAATGGCGGGGGAGTGGGGGGCGGCGCGGCAGACGTCGGCGATGGTGCGGGCCGTGTCGTCCCACCGCGGCAGCCGGCCCCGGGCCGCCTCGGCCGCGGCGCGCCAGCGGTCGCGAATCGCGGTGTCCTGCGCGAAGGTTCGCAGCGCCGACGCCAGCTCCGCCGGGTCGTCCGTGGCCACCGCCGCGCCGGGCAGGTCCAGCGGGTCGGACCCGCCGGCGGCCAGGGCCTCCTCGGCGCCGGTGCCGCGCCCGACCAGTGCCGGCAGGCCGCGCGCCAGCCCCTCGGTGACGGTCAACCCATAGGTCTCGGTGGTGGCGACGCTGACCAGCAGGTCGGCCCCGGCCAGGAGGGCGGCGACCCCGGTGGCGTCGGTGCCGGGCAGGATCTGCGCTCGTGGCCCCAGCGGTCGGACGGCCTCGGTGAGGCGGGCGGCATACTGCTCGTCGACGACCGGCCCCACGAACCTCACCGCCAGGTCCACGTCCCGGCAGGCGAGCAACGCCTCGGCGGTCAGCAGCTGGTTCTTGAGCGGCCCGATGGCCCCGACCTGCACGACCAACGGGTGCGGCTGCCGCGCCCGCGGCTGGGACGGAGGGGCCGGCGCCACGCCCGGGACGGCCACCACCGCCCCCGCCACCCCGTAACGACGCTGCAGGTCCGCGGCCGCCCACCGGCTCGGCACGACGACACCCCGGGCCGCTCGCAGCGCGGCGGCCTCGAGCCCCGCGAGCCGTCGTCGGTCGTCCTCGGTGAGGCCGGAGTCCGCCGGTCGGGGCAGGTGGACCAGCAGCACGGTCGCGTGCCCCGCGGCGGCGGCGTCGGCGAGCACGTCCGGGTGCTCGCAGCCCACGAGCCCGTCCACGACCGTCACCGGGTGCCGGCGCAGCGCCGCCGCGAGCGCGTCCGGCGGGGTCGGGTGCGCGACCGCGATCGGGTGGACCGGGGGCGCCTCGGAGGGCCAGGCCTGGACCACCTTGTCGTCAAACGTCGAGCCCCCGGAGGGCCGCCCGAGGTCCGGTATGACGAACCCGACCGACGTCACGCCGACAGGTCGATGCGGTAGCTCGCCCAGGCGTCGGCGTGCTCGCGGAGCAGCACCTGCAGGGCGTGCAGGCCGGTCAGGTCCATGGTCTCGGTGAGCCGCTCGGCGATGTGCTGCGCCATCCGCTCGGTGGTCGTCAGGAGGCCGGACAGCTCCTCGACGTCGTCGAGGTTGCGGTAGTCGAGCGGGGCGAGGATCGCCCGCAGCTGCTCGGTGGCGGCCCCGATGTCGACGACCACGTTGTGCTCGTCCAGCTCGCGGCGCTCGAAGGTCGCCTCCACGACGTAGGTGACGCCGTGGAGCTGCTGGGCCGGCCCGAAGAACGGGTCGGGGAGGCTGTGGGCGCACATGAACCTGCTGCCGACGGTGACGCTGAACACGGTTACTCCTGCTGGTCGGGGGACGGGGCGGGGTAGGTGACGATCTGGCACACGGCGTCGCGTCGCCCGTCGGCGAGCTCGACCATGGTGGCCGGCAGGTCCGCGAAGTCGACTGCGGGGGAGAGGAGCTCGTCGAACGTGTCGTCGCCGAGCGCGGCGAGGGCGACGGCGAGCCGGTCGGCGAAGCCGCGACGGGCGCTGCGCGCCGGGCTGACCCGCGACACCTGGCTCGCCCGGACGGACAGCCGTTTGGCGTGGAAGGCCCCGCCGAGGGGCACCTCGGGGGTGCGGGTGCCGTACCACGACATCTCGATCACCTCGCCCTCGACCCCAAGCAGGTCGAGGCAGGTCGCGAGGCCGGCGGAGCTCGCCGAGGTGTGGACGGCGAGGTCGCAGTCGCCCTGGGCCTGCTCCGGGGTCACGGCGGTCAGGCCGAGGGCCCGGACCTGGTCCCGGCGCGACGCGGAGGTCTCGACGACCTCGAGGCGCTGCAGCGGGTGGCGGCGCAGCAGCAGGGCCACGGCGAGGCCAACCATGCCGGCGCCCACCACGGCGACCCGGTCCCCGATGCGCGGGGCGGCGTCCCACATCGCGTTGACGGCGGTCTCGACGGTGCCCGCGAGCACGGCCCGCTGCGTCGGCACGCCGTCGGGGACGGGGACGACGGCGGTGGCGGGGACGACATACCGGTCCTGGTGGGGGTGCAGGCAGAACACCCGCCGCCCCACCAGCTCGGCCGGCCCGGCCTCGACGACGCCCACGTTGAGGTAGCCGTACTTGACCGGTCCGGGCAGGTCTCCCACCTGATATGGCGCCCGCATCAGCGGGGCGATCTTGGGCGGCACCTGGTGCCGGTGGACCAGCAGCTCGGTGCCGCGGCTCACCCCCGAGGCGAGGGTCCGCACCAGCACGTCGTCGTCGCCGCGGGGCGGAAGCGGCTCGGCACGCAGCTCGCCAGCGTCGGGCCCGGTGGTCCAGTAGGCGAGGGCCGAGCCGGGGCGGTCGGGCGAGTCGATGACGAACCTCCTCGGGTGGGGCCACGCGGGCCGACGGGACGGTGCGCTCGTCATGCTAGGTGCTGCGCCCCGGCGTGCGGGGGCTGCGGGTAGGCCCCGTCGGGCTCGAACCGACGACCCACGGATTAAAAGTCCGCTGCTCTACCAGCTGAGCTAGAGGCCCGGGCGGTGGTGCGGCGAGAGGCCGCGCCGACCGTCAGCGGCCCAGTGTACGGCCCACCCGCGAGCGGCCGGATCGGCACGGCGGGCGGACTGGCAGGGCGGGCGGATCGGCATACGCCTCAGGGGCGTCGGGACTGCGCGGCCTGGCCGCGGACGACCTCCTGGGCGACCGTGGCGAGCTTGACGTTGAGGTCCTGGCTGGTGCGCCGCAGGATCTGGAAGGCGCGCTCGTCGTCGACCTTGTGCGCGGCCATGAGCAGGCCGACGGCCTTGCCGATCTCGCGGGAGTTGTCGAGGGCTCGGCGCAGGTTGGCTGCCTCGTACCGGGCCCGGACGGACATGATGGCGACGGAGGCGACGGAGGCCAGCACCGCGGCCTGGTCCAGGGCGGCCTCGCCCAGCGCGCCGGGGGTGTCGGAGAAGAGGTCGAGGGCGCCGACCTTCTCGCCGTCGGCCAGCAGGCGGCAGCCGATCATGCCGCGCACCGGGGTCTCGGCCAGGACGGCGGCGGCGAGCGTGGGCCAGGCGCCGGGGGTGCGCAGGTCGGGGTCGTGCTGGAGCGCCTCCTCGAGGATGGCGTCCAGGCAGGGGCCCTCGCCGACGCGCAGCTCCAGCTCGTCGATGCCCTTGGCGACGTCGTCGGTGGAGGCGACGCTGCGCGGCTTGCCGTGGTCGACCAGCAGGATCGCGGCGCGGTCGCACCCGTCCACGAGCTGCACCGTGGCGGCGACGATCGCGTCGTAGACCGCCTGCGGCTCCGAGCTGCGGTGGACCAGGGCCGTCAGGTCGGCGAACACCGCACGCGTCTCAGGGGGGAGCTGGGTCATCGGAACTCCTCGGGCAAGCAACCATGCATCGGCTCGGCCGTGATGGGGTAGCAAGACAACAACATGCGAACCGGGCCGAGAGTGAGCTCGGGGTCCAGCAGCGTGGCCCACGCACCGTCTTGACGCGCCACCCTAGTGAGGATGCCACATGAGCACCAGCGATCTGTCGTCGATCCCACCCCAGAGTCAGGAGTGGCCGGGGAGCGAGACGGCCCTGACGCCGAGCGCCGACCACGGCGAGTCGAGCTGGACCGGGCGAGATCGCCTGCCCGGCAAGCGGATCCTCATCACGGGGGGTGACTCCGGCATCGGTCGCGCCACCGCGATCGTGTGCGCCAAGGAGGGCGCCTCCGTCGCGATCACGCACCTGCCCGAGGAGGCCGAGGACGCCCGCGGGACCAAGGCGGCCGTGGAGGCTGCCGGCGGGACCTGCCACCTCATCGCGGCCGACCTGCGCACCCAGGAGGCCAACGTCCGGGTGGCCCACGAGGCCCTGGAGGCGCTCGGCGGCCTCGACGTCCTCATCTGCAACGCCGCCTACCAGATGGCCTACGACTCGCTGGAGGCCTTCCCCGGCGAGCAGATCGAGCGGACCTTCGCGACCAACGTGTTCGGGCCGTTCTGGCTGGTCCAGGAGCTGGCCGGGGCGCTGCGCGGCGGCTCGGTCATCGTGACGACCAGCATCCAGGCATACTCCCCGTCGGAGCACCTGCTGGACTACGCCAGCACCAAGGCCGCCCTCAACAACCTCGTGGTCAACCTGGCGAGCGAGCTGGGCGAGCGCGGCATCCGCGTCAACGCGGTCGCGCCGGGCCCGATCTGGACGCCGCTGATCCCGGCCACCATGGCGGAGGAGAAGGTGGACGGCTTCGGGTCCGACACCCCGCTCGGCCGGGCGGGTCAGCCGGTCGAGGTCGCGGCGGCCTATGTCTTCCTCGCGTCCGACGAGGCCAGCTATGTCTCCGGCACGGTCCTCGGGGTGACGGGCGGCAAGCCCGTCTTCTAGAGCCCGTATGCCGCTCGACGGCCGCCGCCCGGCCACACCGGGGTCAGCGGGGTCACCGGGTCACCGGGGTCACCCCTGACCGGTGATCTCGGCCTCGGCGGCGGCCGTCGCGCTGCCCAGCCGGTCGAGCACCTCGGTGACCAGCGCCAGCTGCTCGGGCGTGTAGCCGTCCAGCACGGTGTAGAACCCCGAGTTCATCGGCTCGAAGAGCTGCCGGCTGTCCTCGAAGGTCCGCTCCGCCGGCTCCAGCCGCACCCGCCGGCCGTCGTCGCCCGCGCGGGCCCGGTGCACGTGGCCGGCGCGCTCCATCCGGTCCAGCAGGGCGCTGACCGCGGCGGGGGACAGCCCGAGGGCGCGTCCGAGGTCGCCGGCTCCCATGGGTTCACCGGTCTCGGCGGCGTGCCGCACCACGGCGACGGCGTGCAGGTCCGCGGCGTGGTGGCCCGAGCGGCGGGCCACGGCGGCGACATACGAGTTGACGCGCAGGCCCAGGCGACGCACCGCGTCGCCCACGTCCCGCGCCTGGACCGGGACGGTTTCCGGGCCGGGGCCGGACGGGTGCGGGTGCTGGTTGACCATGACTCACTTCGATGATGGAATCACTCCACCGTCGAAACAACCTCTCTGCGGCAGGGCGTGGTCTGCGAAGGCAGGCGGCCCCGATCCTACGTCTCGGAAGGTCGGACCGTATGTCGGATGACCAGACCGACGTCATCGTCGTCGGGGCCGGGCTGGCCGGGTTGGCGGCGGCGTGCCACCTGCGTGGCCGCGGGCACCAGGTGACCCTGGTCGAGCGTGACGCGGGGCCCGGCGGGCGGGCCGGACGGTCCCACCGCGACGGCTACACCTTCGACACCGGACCCACGGTCATGACCATGCCGGACCTGCTCGACGGCGCCCTGCGGGCCGTGGGGACCAGCGTGGCCGACAGGGTGCCGATGCGGGTGCTCGACCCGGCCTACCGCGCGACCTTCCACGACGGCAGCACCATCCATGTGCGCCACGGCCAGGAGGCGATGCGCGACGAGATCCGCCGCACCTGCGGCAGCGTCGACGCGGCGGCCTACGACGGCTTCGTGGCGTGGCTGCGCGAGCTCTACGCGGTGGAGATGCCGCACTTCATCGACCGCAGCTTCGACTCTGTGGCGGACATGCTGTCCCGGCCTCGCGCCCTCGCCCGCCTGATGCGCCTCGGGCCGTTGCGCCGCCTGGGGCCGCTGATCCGCGACCGGTTCCAGGACCCGCGGCTGCACCGCCTCTTCACCTTCCAGGCCATGTATGCCGGGCTGCCGCCCGAGTCGGCGCTCGCCATCTACGCGGTGATCACCTACATGGACACCGTCGAGGGGGTCTACTTCCCCGAGGGCGGCATGGGGGCGATCCCCGCGGCGATGGCCGCTGCGGCCGAGCGCGCCGGCGTGCAGGTCCGGTATCGCGCGGAGGTGGCCCGCCTGCTGCGGTCGGGCACCGACGCCCGGGGAGCCGCCGGTGGTGCGGTGACCGGGGTGGAGCTCGTGGACGGCGAGCGGATCCACGCCCCCGTCGTCGTCTGCACCCTCGACCTGCCGGTGGCCTACGAGCGGCTGCTGCCCGACCTGCGCCCGCCCCGCGCGGTGCGCCGCGGCACCTACTCGCCGTCGGCGGTCGTGTGGCACGTCGGGACGCACTCGCCCGTGCCGGAGCACGTCGCGCACCACAACATCCACTTCGGCGAGCAGTGGAACGCCGCCTTCGACGCTCTGCTGCACCGCAGGCAGCTCATGCCCGACCCCTCGCGCCTGGTCACCGTCCCGTCCGTGACCGACCCCTCGCTGGCCGCCCCGGGCGGGTCCACCCTCTACGTCCTCGAGCCGGTGCCCAACCTCGACGGCGGCCAGGACTGGGCGCGCGAGGCCGGGCCGATGCGCGAGCGGCTGCACGCCTTCCTCGAGGCGCACGGCTATCCCACCGACGTGGTGGCCGAGGAGCTGTGGACCCCCGCCGACTGGCAGCGCATCGGCAACGCCCACGGCACCCCCTTCGCGCTCGCGCACACCGTCGCCCAGACCGGCCCGCTGCGCCCGTCCAACCTCGAGAAGCGGGTCCCCGGGCTGGTCTTCGCCGGGTCGAGCACGATCCCGGGCGTCGGGGTGCCGATGGTCCTGGTCAGCGGCAAGCTCGCGGCCGACCGGGTCGACGCGCTGGCCACCGCCCGCGCGAGGGGCGTCCGATGAGCGTGCCGGGCCCCCTGGAGCTCGAGGGCTACCGGCGCTGCGCCGCGATCACCCGCCGCCACGGCACCACCTACTACTGGGGTGTCGCGCTGCTGCCGCTCGAGCGCCGCCGCCACGTCCACGCGGTCTACGCGCTGTGCCGGGCCGCCGACGACATCGTGGACGACGAGGGCGCCACGTCCCCCGAGCAGGTGGCGCAGACGACCCGCCGCCTGGAGGCCTTCCGGCATACGGTCCTGCAGGCGGTCGACGGTGCCCCGGTGGACGACCCCGTGCTCGCCGCCGTCGTCCGCACGCTGCGCAGCTGCGCGCTCGACCAGGCCGTCCTCGACCGCTTCTTCGGTGCCATGGCGGCCGACCTGACGACGACGCGCTACGAGACCTGGGAGGACCTGCTCGGCTACATGGACGGGTCCGCGGCGGTGATCGGGGAGATGATGCTGCCCGTGCTGCGACCCACGACCCCCGAGGCCCTCGGGCCGGCCCGCGCGCTCGGGCTGGCCTTCCAGCTGACCAACTTCATCCGTGACGTGGCCGAGGACCTCGACCGGGGCCGCGTCTACCTCCCGCAGGCCGACCTACGGGCCCACGGCGCCGATCCGGCGCTGCGGCGCGTGACCCCGCAGTGGCGCACCTTCCTCGCCGAGCAGATCGAGCGCAACCGCGCGTTGTATGCCGAGGCCGACCGGGGCATCCCCCTGCTCCCCGGCGCCTCGGCGCGCTGCGTGGCGACGGCCCGGCTGCTCTACTCCCAAATCCTAGACCGCATCGAGGCCGCCGACCACGACGTCTTCAGCTCGCGGATCCGGGTGCCGACCCCCGTGAAGGCGGCCACCGCGGCCCGGGCCCTGGTGCGGCTGCCCGCACCGGTGCCTGCGTGACGGGGCTCGCCTACCTCGCCGCGCTGCTGCTGTCGCTGGGCGGGGTCGCGGCCATCGACCGCCGCTGGCGGCTCTTCGTGTGGGACCGGCCGCGGGCGGCGCTCGTGGTGCTGGCGGTCGGGCTCGGCTACTTCGTGGTGTGGGACCTGGTGGGGATCGCGCTCGGGCTCTTCCACCGCGGCGAGACCCCCTGGATGACCGGGCTGCAGGTGGCCCCGGAGCTGCCCGTCGAGGAGCTGTTCTTCCTCGTGCTGCTGAGCTGGTCGACGATGTGCCTGTGGTGCGGCGGCCGGCGCTGGGCCCGGCACCGGGGGGAGACGCGATGACCTTCACCCTGGTCAACCTCGCGATGCTGGCTGTGGCCGCGCTCGGGGCGTGGCTGGCCCTGCGGGGGGTCTCCGCGGCAGGTCGCGGCCCGTGGCTGCGCCCGACGCTGCTGACGCTGGCGGGGCTCGCCGCGCTGACGGTGGTCTTCGACAACCTCATGATCGCCGCCGACCTGTTCGACTACGGCGACCAGCACCGCAGCGGCGTCCAGCTCGGGCTCGCGCCGATCGAGGACCTCGCCTACCCGCTGGGCGCCGTCATACTGCTGCCTGCCCTGTGGGTCTGGCTGCGGGACCAGGAGACTCGGCGATGACCGGCGCCGGGCGTCTCGGCCGACTGGTCGCGTCCTCGCGCCCGCTGAGCTGGGTCAACACGGCCTACCCCTTCGGCGCGGCCTACCTGCTGACCGCCGGGCGCCTGGACCTGCGGGCGATCGTCGGGATCGTCTTCTTCCTCGTGCCCTACAACTTGCTCATATATGGCGTGAACGACGTCTTTGACTACGAGTCCGACCTGCGCAACCCCCGCAAGGGCGGCGTGGAGGGCATCGTGCTGGACCGCTCGCTGCACCGCCTGACGCTGTGGGCGGCCCTGCTGCTGCCGGTGCCGTTCGTGGTGTGGCTGCTGGTGCACGGGTCGCTCCTCGCCGGGGTCGTGCTGGCGGTGTCGGTCTTCGCGGTGGTGGCCTACTCCGCGCCGGGGCTGCGGTTCAAGGAGCGGGCGTTCGTCGACTCGGCGACGTCGAGCACCCACTTCGTGTCGCCGGCGGTCTACGGCGTGGTGCTCGCGGGGGTGGCGCTGCCGTGGCAGGGGTGGGTCGCGCTGCTCGCGTACTTCCTGTGGGGGATGGCCAGCCACGCCTTCGGCGCCGTGCAGGACGTGACCGCCGACCGCGCGGCCGGGATCGGGTCGGTCGCGACGGTCATCGGGGCCCGGGCGACCGTCCGGCTCAGCTGCGGCCTGTATGCCGCCGCCGGGCTGCTGCTCGGCCTCACCGGGAGGTGGGGCGTGCTCGCCGCGCTGCTGGTGCTGCCCTACCTGTGGATGGCGTGGCCCTACCGCTCGATCAGCGACGCGGAGGCGCCGCGCGCCAACGCCGGGTGGCGCAGGTTCCTGTGGATCAACTACGTCGTCGGCTTCCTGCTGACGCAGCTGCTGATCGCGCGGTGGCTGGTGGGCTGAGTCGGCCTCTGTGAGGGCGGGCGGTCGCGACGATGGCCGCCACGAGTGCCCCGGCCCCGTCGGCGGCGAGGTCGGTGAGGGAGTCGGCATACGTGACGTGGATCGCGGGGTCCAGCCAGACGTGGCCGGCCAGCTCGCCGAGCTCCCACACCACGCCGAGAGCCAGGACCGCGACGGTCGTGGCGGCCACGCGGCGTCGGCGCTCGACGCGGGCGTGCGGGCTGCTGCGGGGTGCCGTCCGGGATCGGCGAACGCTGGTGGCGTCCTGGGCGTGCGGGGTTCCCCGATCCTGCGGCTGCGGCAGGACGCGCAGCACCAGCAGCGCCAACGCCGCCCCGGAGGCCGCGTGCGCGACCAGGTCCAGCCACCAGACGCGGGCATAGCTGCCGTCGGCGGCCCACCACGCCGAGAGCGCGAGCACGACCTGGCAGGCGAGGTCGTGCCGCCGCGGCAGGTCGACGAACCGCGCCGCCATCGCCCCGCCGAGGGCCAGGAACATCGCCGCGGCCGCGGGGGCGCCGTAGTGCACCCACACCAGGGGGACCAGGGCCGCGACGGCGAGGCGCCCCGCGTCCGGACAGCGCCAGCGCCCCTGCCGGACCAGCCAGTCGTGGCGCGTCACGGGTGTCGGGCGGCCGGCGGCAGCGTGGTGAGGTCGCCGGTCGGCCACCGACGCGGGTCGTCGGGCAGGTCGGCGAGCTGGGCGACCTGGTCGGCGCACCACGGAGAGACGGTGATCGAGCCGTCCAGGACCCCGTCGCGCAGCTCGGGCCAGGGCACCCACCAGGCGTCGTCGACCTCGGTCGGGTCGAGCGCGAGCCGTCCGTCGCCGGAGGGCACCTCGGCGACGTGGACCGGGCACAGCTCGTGCTCGACCACGCCGCGCATCTCGGCGCGGTAGGCGAACCGCGGCAGCACGACGCGCACCCCGGTGACGGCGAGCCCCAGCTCGTCGCAGGCCCGGCGGGTGACGGCGTCCGCGAGGGTTTCGTCGGGGGCGGGGTGCCCGCACACGGAGTTGGTGACCACCCCCGGGAAGGTGGCCTTGTCGCGGGCCCGGCGGGTGAGCAGCACCCGGCCGCGGTCGTCGACGACGTAGCAGGAGAAGGCCAGGTGCAAGGGGGTGCGCTCGTGGTGCACCGCTGCCTTGGGGGCGGTCCCGAGCGCCCGCCCGTCGCTCGAGAGCAGCACCACCTGCTCGGGCTGCGGCGCCGGGGGCTGCGGCGGCAGGCCCGGGCCGATGGGCAGCCCCAGCCGGTCCATCCACCGCAGGCCGGCCGAGCCTCCCGCGCCCCAGCCGCGCCGCAGCGTCCGCAGCGCCATCCGGACCCGCCGCGCCGCCTGCCCCGGGCTGTGGAACATCCGCCCCGCCACGCCGACCCGCAGCCCCGGGTCGAACCGCACCCGCGCCTGCGGGCCCAGCGCCAGGCTGAGGTCGAGGTCGTCGTGCAGCGTCGCGTCGTCGCGCGTCACGAGGTGGCGCACCCGCTCCCAGGCGCCGCGCCGCAGCGCCATGTTGGACCCCCACAGCGGTATGCCGGCCAGCGCGGCCCCCGTCGCCCCGAAGGCCCCGGCCAGGTAGACGGCCGTCGCGAGCGGCGCCGCCACCGCCGGCAGGTCGTAGAAGCGGCCCGGCCCGGTCAGGCCGTCCAGGCGCGGGTCGGCGGCGAAGCGGTCGGCGATCCGGGCGACCCAGTCGCGCGGCAGCCGGCTGTCGGCGTCGCAGCGCGCGATGACGTCCCCGGTCGCGCTGTCGTAGCCCCGGGCCGCCGCCGCCGGCACCCCCACGAGGGGCTCGGTGACGACGCGGGCGCCATACGCGCGGGCGACGTCGGCGGAGCCGTCGGAGCTGGCGTTGTCGACGACGATGACCTCCCAGGGCGCGCGGCTCTGACGGGACAGATCGTCCAGGACGTGACGCAGCAGCGGGGCGTCGTCGCGGACCGGGACGACCACGGACACGCGGGGTCCCGAGATCGCGCGGTCGGATCGTTCCATGGACGAAAGATATCCCGTTAGGGTGGCGCCATGGAGCACTGGCGCGACACGGTCGCGCGGCATCGGCGGGCCGAGCGGTTCGCGGCGGACAGCGAGCAGCCCGCGCGGCGGCAGCGGCGGCGGGTCGTCGCCGTCCTCACGGTCGTCCTCGGGGCGGCCGTGCTCGCGTGGACCCTGCGGATCGCCCCGGGGGACCCGAGGTTCTACCTGGCCACGGTGGGGCTCGCGGCCGTCTGGCTGGCCGGGGCCCTCGCCGCCGGGCGGCCGCTGCGGGCCACCGAGGAGCTGGGACGGCAGCGCGCCCCCCGGCTGGTCGTGACCGGCCTCGCGGTCGGCCTCGTGCTGCTGGTGGTCTTCCTGGCCGGGGCCGTGGTGGTGGCGCGGGTGCCCGTGCTGCGCGAACCCGTCCAGGAGCTGCTCGACCACGCCCGCTGGGGCTCGCTGCCCGCCGTCCTCGCCCTCACCGCCCTCAACGGGGTGGTGGAGGAGCTGTTCTTCCGCGGGGGGCTCTACGACGCCTTCGGGGGCCGCGGCGCGGTGCTCGGCAGCACCGCGGTCTACACCGTGGTGACCGCACTCGCCGGGATCCCGCTGCTCGCCCTCGCCGGGCTGCTGCTCGGGCTGGTCGTCGCGCTGCTGCGCCGGCTCACCCACGGGGTGCTCGCCCCGATCGTCACCCACCTGACCTGGTCGCTCGGCATGCTGCTGCTGCTCGGCCCCCTCCTCGACCTCCTGGAGCGATGAATGTCCGACCACGACAAGCCTGAGCAGTCCGACCAGCCCGATCAGCGCGATCGGCCCCGCGAGGCGCGCGAGGGCCGGCTCGGGCTGGTGACCGGAGGGACCGGGTACGTCGGCGGCGAGGTCGTCGCGGCCCTGCTCGACCAGGGCTGGCGGGTCCGCGTCCTGTCCCGCAGCGCCGGCAAGGTCCAGCGGACGTCCTGGGGCGACGCCATCACCGACGACGACGGCGCCGTGGACGCTCGTGCCGGGCAGGTCGAGGTCGTCGAGGGCGACGCCTCCGACCCGGCCGACCTGCGCCGCGCCCTCGACGGGGTGGACGTCGCCTGGTACCTCCTGCACTCCATGGGGGAGGGCACGGACTTCCAGCAGCAGGAGCGGGAGATGGCCCAGGCCTTCGCGGACGCCGCACGTGCCGCCGCGGTCTCCCGGATCGTCTACCTCGGCGGCCTGCACCCGCAGGGCGAGGAGCTGTCCGAGCACCTGGCCTCCCGCGTCGAGGTCGGCGAGATCCTCCTGGGCTCAGGGGTGCCCACCGCCGCCCTGCAGGCCGGAGTGGTCCTCGGGGACGAGTCGCAGTCCTTCGTGATGCTGCGGCACCTCGCGGAGCGGCTACCCGGCGCGATCGCCCCGCGGTGGCTGCGCAACACGATCCAACCGATCGCGGCCGACGACGTCGTCCACTACCTCGTGGCGGCCGCCGACCTGCCGGCGGACGTCAACCGGACCTTCGACGTCGCCGGTCCGGACGTCATCAGCTACGCGGACATGATGAAGCGGTACGCCGCGGTCATGGGGCTCGGCCCACGCCCGGTCGTCACCGCCCCGGTGACCACGCCCCGCCTGGCCGCCCGCTGGATCGGTCTGGTCACGCCCGTGCCCTATGCCCTCGCGCAGCCCCTCATCGGGTCCCTCCTGCACGACACCGTCGCCTCCGAGTGCGACCTCGCCGACCTGGTGGGCGAACCCCAAGGCGGCGCAACGGGTTTCGAGGCGGCGGTGCGTCGAGCCGCCCAGGGCCAGGACACCCGGCGGTGGCGGCATACGGTCTCTGCCACCGGGTTGGCTGTGCTCGCCACGGCAGCCGTCGGCTCGCTGGTGACCGACCCCTCGAGCCGGTGGTACCGCCGGCTGTCCAAGCCCTCCTGGCAGCCCCCCTCGTGGGCCTTCCCCGTGGCCTGGACGGCGCTGTATGCCGACATCGCGCTGGTCTCGGCCCTGACCATCGCCGACCTCGCGGAGACGGACCGCGAGGAGGAGGCGCGCGCCTACGCCCGGGCGCTCGGGCTCAACCTCATGCTCAACGCCGGCTGGAGCGCGGTGTTCTTCGGCGCGAAGCAGCTGCGGCCGGCCGCCGTCGAGGCGGTGGTGCTCGCGGCCAGCTCCGCCGACCTGGTGCGCCGCGCGGCCGGGGTCAGCCCCGAGAAGGGGGTGGCGCTGGCGCCCTACGCCCTCTGGACCGCCTTCGCCGCCGCCCTGACCGCGGAGCTGGCCCGCCGCAACGCCTAGCGGCCGCTGGGCTGGTCGCGCGCGCCGGCGTCGGCGCCGGGCGGGCGGTCGGTCGCGCCCGCCGGCCGCACCAGCCGGCGTCGACTCGCATGCACAACGGGACGAACCCGCAGGGCGCCCCGGCGATCCGGGCCGTTGTGCATGCGAGTTCTCGGCCTCGGGCCGGGGCTAGCGACCCCGGGTCTCCTCGTAGCGCCGCAGCGCCTCGCGCCGCTCCTCGGCGTGGTCCACGACCCGCTCGGGATAGCCGTGCGCGAGGCCCCCCGCGACCTTCCACGGCTCGTGCACGGCCCGGCCCGCGACGTGGGCCAGCTCGGGGACGTAGCGGCGGACGTAGTCACCCTGCGGGTCCCACCGCTTGCCCTGCTCGACGGGGTTGAACACCCGGAAGTAGGGCGCGGCGTCGGTCCCCGTGCCCGCGGCCCACTGCCAGCCGTGGTTGTTGGAGGCCAGGTCGCCGTCCACCAGCAGGTCGAGGAAGTGGCGCGCGCCATACGGCCACCAGATGTGCAGGTCCTTGACCAGGAAGGACGCGGTGACCATGCGAAGTCGGTTGTGCATCCAGCCTTCTCGGGCGAGCTGGCGCATGCCGGCGTCCACCATCGGATAGCCGGTCCGGCCCTCGCGCCACGCGTCCAGGAGCCCGGCGGCGTCCTCGTCGGTGGCCGGGTCGGCATAGGGCATCGTCGACAGCTCGCGCCTCAGGTCGCCCCAGGCCGAGTCGGGGCGGTGCCACAGCACGTCGGCGTAGAACTCCCGCCAGCACAGCTCGTTGACATAGCGCTGCGCCGAGTCGCCTTGTGCCGCAGGGTGTCTCGCGAGGCCGTGCAGCAGTGTCCGCGGGTGGATGGTGCCGTGCTTGAGGTGCATCGACATCCGGGAGGTCCCGTCGAGGTCGGGGCGGTCACGGTCCTCGGCATAGGTCTCGAGCGGGCCGTCGAGGAAGTCCTCCCAGGCCTCGCGGGCCGCGTCCTCCCCGACCGGGTGCCGGGGCTCGACGTCGGGGAGGGGTTCGGAGTCGACGCCGCGGTGCCAGCGCAGCCGGGTCGGGACGGGCGGCGGGGCGGGCCAGCCGTGGTCGCGCCAGGCCCGCGAGAACGGCGTGAACACCTTGTACGGCGTCCCGGACCCGGTGGTGAGGGTGCCGGGGCCGACGGCATACGGGCAGCCTGTCGCCACGAGGTCGACGCCCTGGTCGTCGAGGAGGGCTCGGACGCGCTCGTCCCGGCGGCGGCCGTAGGGCGTGGACTCCTGGGAGACATGGACGCTCGTCGCGCGGGTCTCGGTGGCGACGGCGGGGAGCACGTCCTCGGGGCGGCCGTGGCGGACCACGAGCGCCCCGTCGGTGGCCTCGTGCAGGGCGCGCACCGCGCCGAGGTAGGCGTCGCGGCGGGGCCCGCCGGCGCGGTCGAGGGCGGGGTCCACGACGACCAGCGGCAGCACCGGGCCGCCGTCGGCAGCGGTGATCAGGGCGGGGTGGTCGTGCAGCCGCAGGTCGCGGCGCAGCCACAGGACGGTGGTCATCGGGCTCCTCTGGTGGACCTCCCCGAGGTGGTCACATCCGCCTGGGTGCTGACCCGGGCGGATGTGACCACCTGAGGGAGGTCAGGTCACTCGGCCTTGCCGTCCTCGTGGATCTGCTTCGCCAGACGCTCGACGTCGTCCTCGCTCTTGTCGACCCCGGCCTCCTCGAAGCCCTCCCGCAGCTCCTGCGCCACGGTCTCCTGCTCGGCGCCCTCCTGCCAGGACTCGACGCGCTCGACGACGCGGTCCTCGGCCTCGGCCTTGGCCGCTTGCACCTCGTTGTGGTTGTCGCTCATGGTGATCTCCTGTCGGTTGTGGTGCGTAGGGGTCAGAGGTCCACGGTCTCGTTGTCGCCCTCGACGCGCTTGCCGGTGACGGTCGCCTTCACGAGGTTGGCGAGCTGCACGACCTTGCTCCCGCCCGGCGCGTCCCAGTACTCCGCGGACTCGCCGGTCACCTCGATGAGGATGTTCTCCGGGTTGTCCGGGCCGCCCTCCATCCACGCGTCGGTGAAGGTGCTCCACAGCTCCTCGAGCTTGGCCCGGTCGTCGACCACGCGGGCGGTGCCGGACAGCGACACCCACGAGCCGTTGCCGGCGTAGGCGAGGTTGACCTGCGGGCTGGCCTGCAGGTCGCGGACCTTCTCCGTGCTGCGCTCGGCGATGAACCACACCGTGCCGTCGAAGTCGACGTCCTGCGTCGCCATCGGCCGGGACACGAGGCGCCCGGTCGCGTCGGTCTGGGTCAGCATGGCCACGCGGGTGCTCTTGATGATCTCGGCGACCTTCTCGCGCTGCTCGTCAGTCATGGGGATCTCCTTCGTGTGGTTGGGGATTGGTCAGGTGTCGGGCGACCTGGTAGGCGGGGCGCCGCAGCACCCGCACCCAGGCCGGTGGGCGCAGCCCCGCGAGGGGCCGCTCGACGGGCGTGAACCGCAGCCCCTGGTCCGCGCCCCAGGCGTGGTCCAGCTGCAGCCGCGCCGCGGGGTGCCACCGGCCGGCGGCGCCGGCCCAGGACAGCTCGTATGCCGCCCGGCCCGCCGGGTCGAGCCGCAGCCACCGGGCGCCGCGGCTGCTGTCCTGGGGGAGCAGGGTCGTCAGCGGCCCGCCCTGCTCGCTGCGGTGCAGGGTCAGCAGCCACCGCGTCACGGGGCCGGTGCCGGTGGAGGCGAAGAGCAGGTCGGCGTCGCCCCCGTCGGCGCCGGCGCCCTCGACGCGGACGGCGACGCCCATGACGTCGGGGCCGTGGTGGGCCAGCGACATCGCTCGGGAGGCGCGGACCGTGCACCGGTGCGCGCCGAGCTGGTCGAGCAGCGGGATCCCGGACGGCTCGTCGGGGCCGCCGCCGGTGGTGGGCGTGCCGGCGGTGACCGTGCCGATGATGAGCGTGCCGGTGGCGACGCGGCCGTAGGCGTGCAGCGGCTTGTCCCGCCGGACCACGGCCACCGCCCCGAGGGCGCCGGCCAGGGCTGCTCCTCCGGCGGCCGACCCGGCGAGCCGGGCGGCAGCGAACCCGGCCGAGACCGCCGAGACCGCTCCGCGGGTCGGGTCGTCCCGCAGGCCGCGGCTCATGACGGCGCCCCGACGTGCAGGGCGCGCACGGCGTCCACCGTGTCCGCCTCGGCCGCCGTCTTGTCGTCCCGGTAGCGCACGACCCGGGCGAACCGCAGCGCCATGCCGGCGGGGTAGCGCGGCGAGGTCTGGATGCCGTCGACGGCGATCTCGACGACCTGCTCGGGGCGGACGTGCACCACGTGGCCCTCGCGGGAGGTCTCCAGGGCCAGGAACCGCTCGGTCTGCCACGCGAGCATCTCGTCGGTCATGCCCTTGAAGGTCTTGCCGAGCATGACGAGCTCGCCGGTCTCGGGGTCGCGGGCGCCGAGGTGGATGTTGGACAGCAGGCCGGAGCGTCGTCCGCTGCCCCACTCCACGGCGAGCACGACGAGGTCGAAGGTGTGCCGCGGCTTGACCTTGATCCAGCCGCTGCCGCGGCGGCCGGCGGCATACCGGGTCTCGGGGTCCTTGACCACGACGCCCTCGTGACCGGCGGCGACGAGCTCGGTGAAGAAGGCCGTGGCCTCGTCCGCCGCGGCGGTGGTGACGGCGGGGACGAGGTGGCCCGGCGCGACCCGGCGCAGCACCGCGTCGCGCTCCTGCTGCGGCCGGTCGACGAGGTCCTCGCCGTCGAGGTGCAGCACGTCGAAGAGGAAGGTGGTGAGCGGGGTGCGTGCCTGCAGCCGCTCGACGTCGGCGGAGGACGCGGTGCGTGCCCCCGTGACCTGGAAGGGGTGCGGCCGGCCGTCCTCGCGCAGCGCGATCGCCTCGCCGTCGAGGACCACGGAGCGCACGTCGAGCGAGCGGGCGACGGCCACCACCTCGGGGACCCGCGCCGTGATGTCCTCCAGGCTGCGGGTGTGGACGCTGACCACGTCGCCGTCGCGGTGGACCTGGATGCGGATGCCGTCGAGCTTGCACTGCACGATCCGCTCGCCGCCGGTCTCGTCGAAGGCCTCGGCGACGCTCGGCGCGGCGCCCGCGAGCATCGGCCGCACCGGCCGCCCCACCTCGAGCCCGATGGCCTCCACGGCGTCGGCCCCGCCGGTGGCCGCGGCGAGCGCGACGGGTCCGAGGTAGCCGGCCATCATCGCGCCGCGCCGGACCGTCGCCTCCGGCAGGTCGTATGCCGCCGCCACGGCCGCCACCAGCACCCCGTCCTGGGCGCCGTGCCGGAGCTCCCCGACGAGCAACGCCCTCAGGAACTCCTGCTCCGGGGCGGTCGCCGTCGTCAGCAGGCGGTGCAGCGCCTCGGTGCGGGCCGCGGCGGAGCCGGGACCGGACAGGGTCGCGAGGGCGGTGACCGCGTCGTCCACGTCGCGCACGCTCAGGGTGCTCGCGGCGGCCGGCGGGGGTGGCTGCGCGATGGCGCGGTAGCCGACGCCGACGCGGCCCTGCGGCAGCACCCCGGCCAGGTGGGAGGCGACGACGCCGACCTCCTGCGGCTCGGCGCGGCGGAGCAGCTCGGCGATGGCGCCGGTCTTGGCCGTGCGCGACCGGGTGGCCGCGACCGCGGCGCTCGTGGCGACCAGGTCGGCGTAGGCGAGGGTCATGCCCGGTGGTGCTCGTTGTTGCGGCGGGCCGCGCGGTTGCCGAGGACGGTGAGCGCCTCGACGACCGGGTTGCCGAGCCGCTCCCGGGCCTCGTGGCCGGTGATGGTCTGCCCGTCGCCCGTGCCGGACGGCAGCACCCGGGCCATCAGGCCGAGCAGGCGCGTGGTGGTCGCGGGGGCGAGCCCGGCCACCCGGGCGCCGACCTTGCTGAGCGGGGACAGCAGCGCGACCGGGTCGCCGGCGAGGGTCGCCTCGACCATCTGGTGGGCGGCGCGGTCGGCGCTCATGGACACCAGCGGCAGCGAGGCGCCGGGGGCGAACCAGGCGTACTCCTTGGCCTGGTC